>NZ_JBQACR010000129.1:0-404 GCF_051905455.1 Pelomicrobium sp. G1 | reverse complement strand
ATGCGGAAGAGCGGGTCAAGAACATGGTCCAGTGCATGGATCTCATGGACAAGGGCGGTATCCCGATGGAGGACCGCTTTCTCGATCCGCTGGTGTTTCCCATCGGCGCCGGCCCATCGTTCGGCAAGCATTATCTGGACGCAGTTAAACGACTGCGCGAGATGTATCCGGAAGTTCATATCTTCGGCGGCCACAGCAACGTGTCCTTCGGCCTGCCAGAAAGGAAGCTTCTCAACTTCACTTTCGTCGCGCTCTCAATCCTGAACGGCGCGGACGCGGCGATGATCGATCCGGTGATGAACCCGCCTAAGGAGTTCAACGATTTCATGTTTGCGGCCAACGCGCTCACCGGCAAGGATGAATACTCGACCCAGTACCTCAGGTACATCCGCAGCGGTTCGCAG
>NZ_JBQACR010000128.1:0-404 GCF_051905455.1 Pelomicrobium sp. G1 | reverse complement strand
CCTAAGCGGCGCAGGATGACCCGCGCCACCTCCGGCGCCTCGCCGGTCACCCGACCGCGCTGGGTGTCGAGATAGGCAAAGGGCGCCTCGTCCGCGAAACCGATGCGGATGCTGCCCTCGCGGCGGGCCCGTTCCAGGGTGGAGCCGTCTCCCGACGGGGAGGGATCCGAGCACCCGGCCAGCAGCAGGACCGCCGCGGCGGCCACCACAAACGATTGTGCCACCCACGCCACGCCGCGGTTCTCCCGTCCCGCGGGCTCCGTCATGCGCCCGGATTTGCCGCCTGCGGAACCACCGGCTCGATGGGCGAGAAGTCGCTGCGGGTGGCGATGAACTCGGGCCGGGGCGTCAGACCGTGCAGCGGAGCGCCCAGCGCGTTCTCCACGCTGTTGTAGACGAAGAAC
>NZ_JBQACR010000127.1:0-407 GCF_051905455.1 Pelomicrobium sp. G1 | reverse complement strand
GTACAGGCTGGAGCGGGGGCCGCGCACCACTTCGATGCGCTCGATCTGCTCCATGGGAAAGTCCTGGAACGCGGCTTGACCCAGGGTGGCCGAGCCGACCTTGATGCCGTCGATCAGCACCAGCACGTGGTCGGACTCGGTGCCCCGCAGGAACACGGAGGTGTTCTTTCCCAGCCCGCCGTTGTTGGCGATGGAAATCCCGGCGAGTCCCCGCAGCACCTCTTGGACGGACAACGCCTGGCTGCGCTCGATGTCCTCCCGGGTGATCACCGTGACCGAGGCCAGGGTCTCGTCGGCGGTTTCCGCGGTGCGGCTTGCCGTCACGATCACCGGCGCGAGCGCTACGTATTCCTTTTTCGGTGGTTCATCCGCCCCATAGGCCCCACTGCAAACGGCCAGCAGCGCGA
>NZ_JBQACR010000126.1:0-408 GCF_051905455.1 Pelomicrobium sp. G1 | reverse complement strand
CTCTCCCCCGGGCAGTCCCTGGCCCTAGTCGCCACCACCGGCGTCGCGGCCGCGGCGGCCGGCGCTTTGCGGTTGGGGCGTCCGCGACTGGGCGTCGCCCTCCTCGTCCTGGTCATCGCCGGCGCCGCGGGACTGCCGGACGGGCTCACGCGGCTCGCGCTCTCCGAGTACAAGCCCCTCGTCCAGGCGCTAAGCGTCCAAGGCGCGCGTTTGGACTTCGAGACCTCGTCCCCCTTGGGCCTGGTGAGCGTGGTGGAGAATTCCGCGGTGCCCCTGCGTCACGCGCCCGGGTTGTCCCTGAATGCGCCCCATGGGCCCCCGTCCCAGCTTGCGGTGTTCATCGACGGGGACGGGCCCCACGCCATCGACCGCTTCGACGGCGGGCGCGAGTCCCTCGAATACCTGGAC
>NZ_JBQACR010000125.1:0-412 GCF_051905455.1 Pelomicrobium sp. G1 | reverse complement strand
AGCAACCGGGCGGCGCGCCGCCGCTGTCGGCGACTCACCAGGCGATCGCTGAAGCCATCGCCGAGGCATTCGGCTGGCGACCGATTTTGCCGATCGAGACGTACCCAGCCAAGGTCTCGCCGGCGCTCCTCGCCCACGAGCGCCTTGCAGCCGGACTCGTGAACTGGCCCGAACCTGGGCCGGGGGTCATCGAAGTGCTGGCGAAAGCGGACTCCAGCACCTTGCGCCTGCAGGCCGAGCTGGACGCTGGCGCCCGCGTTTTCGGCGAGGTGCGGCTCGCCGCCGATCTTCACGCCCAGCCCGGCGAGGCCCTGGAGCAGTTGGCGGCCTGCCTGCGAGGGCGGTCGCTGGAGGACGGGGTAGCGCGCGCCGCCGGACTGATCGAGGCGGGCGCCGTTGAAGTGCCGGGGCT
>NZ_JBQACR010000124.1:0-412 GCF_051905455.1 Pelomicrobium sp. G1 | reverse complement strand
GCCGTGATCGCGGCCCTGAACCGCCTGATCCAGGCGGGGGGCGAGCTCGCGCCCGTGCTGGCCGCCATCGGCCGCCAGGTCAAGACCAATGTCCAGCTCGGCTTCGTCGCCGGGCGCGACCCCTACGGGCGCCCCTGGGCGGCCCTCAGAGTGCGCCAGGGCCAGCCCCTGCGCAACACCGGACGGCTCACACACTCCATCGACTATCGGGTCGCGGGCGACTCGGTGGAGATCGGCACCAACGTGCGCTACGCCCCCGCCCACCAGTTCGGCGCGACGATCCGCGCCAAGACGCCCAAGGGGCTCATCTTCCCCGTGCCCGGGGGCTGGGTGCGAAAGAGGCAAGTCACCATCCCCGCGCGGCCCTTCCTCCCGACCGACGGGCTCCCGGACGCCTGGCGCGAGGACATCC
>NZ_JBQACR010000123.1:0-412 GCF_051905455.1 Pelomicrobium sp. G1 | reverse complement strand
GAATCTTGCCCTTGCGCCGCCGTTCCTTGCGGTTCGTGACGATCCAGATGTAGGTGCCGATGCCGGTGTTGTAGAACATCTGCTCCGGCAGGGCGATGATGGCCTCGAGCCAATCGTTCTCGATGATCCACTTGCGGATCTCGCTCTCCCCGGAGCCCGCGCCGCCGGTGAAGAGCGGCGAGCCGGAAAAGACGATGGCGAGGCGCGAGCCGTGCTTGTGCTCAGCCGGCCGCACCGGCTCGAATTTGGCGATCATGTGCTGCAGAAAGAGCAGCGAGCCGTCGTTGACGCGCGGCAGCCCTGCACCGAAGCGGCCGCCGAAACCCTGCTTTTCATGCTCGCGCTCGATCTCCTTCTGCTGCTTTTTCCAGTCCACGCCGAAAGGCGGGTTGGTGAGGAAGTAGTCGAAGGT
>NZ_JBQACR010000122.1:0-413 GCF_051905455.1 Pelomicrobium sp. G1 | reverse complement strand
AGCCCGCCCTCACCCACGTCCAGGCCCTGGAGCGGCTTCCCGGATGCACCCTGGTCCTGTGCCGCCTGGAAACCGGCCGCACCCATCAGATCCGGGTCCATCTCCATTCCATCGGCCATCCCCTGGTGGGGGATCCCGTGTACCGGGGAACGCCCAAGGGCCCCGCCGCGCCCCTCCTCGCCGCTTTCCCCCGGCAGGCCCTCCACGCCGCCCGGCTGGTCGTCCCCCACCCGGCCGGCGGCCGCGAGCTGGAGCTGGAGTCGCCGCTTCCCGCCGACATGGCGGCCTTGCTGGAGAGGCTGCGGCGCTCGCCATGACGGACGATTCGCTCGAGCCCCTCCTGCCCGACTGGCCCGCGCCGGACCGGGTGCGGGCGCTCGCGACCACCCGCGCCGGGGGCGTGAGCCGGGGCC
>NZ_JBQACR010000121.1:0-413 GCF_051905455.1 Pelomicrobium sp. G1 | reverse complement strand
GGCGTGGAACGGGCCGAGCACCTGGAGTCCCTCTCGGGGCTGGGCTGCGACGTAATGCAGGGGTTTTTCTTCAGCCGCCCCATGCCGGCGGCGGAAATGGGCGCTTACCTCGCCCGCCATCGGGTGGGATAAGCCACCCCGGCCGAAGCTCCAAGCGCTTCTCAATGCCATTAGAATGCTTGAGGTTGAAGGTATAAGGGTAGAAACGTGGGGCTGAACGTCGACAACGAGGGAACCCATCGGCTGGTTCAGGAACTTGCTCGGCTGACCGGCGAGAGCATGACGGTCGCTGTCCGCGAGGCGGTTCGCGAGCCGCAGATTCGATGATCTTTGCCGGGAAGCCGAGAAGGGGAGATAGGAGCATCGGGCACAAGAGCCGTAAAGCGGCAAACCTCGAAACCCATCCCCACCCC
>NZ_JBQACR010000120.1:0-414 GCF_051905455.1 Pelomicrobium sp. G1 | reverse complement strand
CAGCCCACCTTCGTGGAGAAGCTCGACGCCTGGGCGCTCCAGGAGAGCGCGGGCATGGAGCTGCCGCCGGTCATGATCTACGGCGACGACGTGACCCACCTCGTGACCGAGGAGGGCATCGCCAACTTACTGCTTTGCCGCAACCTGGAGGAGCGCGAGCAGGCGATCCGCGGAGTGGCGGGCTACACGCCCGTGGGGATGGGCCGTGACCGGCGCATGGTGGAGAACCTGCGCGACCGCGGCGTGATCCGTCGCCCCGAGGACTTGGGGATCGACAAGCGCGACGCCACCCGGGATCTCCTCGCCGCGCGCTCCATCAAGGACCTAGTGCGCTGGTCCAAGGGGCTCTACCAGCCGCCGAGCCGGTTCAGGAACTGGTGATCGAATCTTCACTCCATTTTGTTCGGAAGAGAA
>NZ_JBQACR010000011.1:0-141561 GCF_051905455.1 Pelomicrobium sp. G1 | reverse complement strand
GAAGTGGCGCGGGCGATTCAGGCGCGCTACGAGGGTCCCGAGGAGGCGGCGGCTGACATCCGGGCGCGGCTTTCGCGCAAGGAGGTGATCATCGGCTTCGGCCACCCGGTCTATACGGTGGCCGATCCGCGCAATGAGGTGATCAAGGCGGTTGCGCGGCGGCTGGCCGAGGGGGCTGGGGCGCTCAAGCGCTTTGCGGTGGCGGAGGCGATCGAGCGGGTGATGGGCGAGGAGCGGGCGATGTTTGCCAATCTCGACTGGTATTCGGCGCTGGTCTATGAGCTCCTGGGCATTCCCACCCCCATGTTCACGCCCCTTTTCGTGATCGCGCGCACTACGGGCTGGTCGGCCCACGTGATCGAGCAGCGCCAAGACGGCAAGATCATCCGCCCGAGCGCGAACTACATCGGCCCCGAACCCCGCCCTTGGGTACCCATCGAACAGAGGGGGTAGGAGGAGTCCGGCCCGCGGGGCGATGCCCCGCGGGATACCGGACCCTGGCCGTCCCTTGCATGAGCCTGCGAAGGAGAACCATGGAAGCACAATTCTCAAACGTCCGCCCCGCTCCCGACCAGGAGCTCACAGACATCGCCGATTACGTCACCCGGTATGAGATCAGGAGCGAGGAGGCCTATTCCACCGCCCGGCTGTGCCTGATGGATACCCTAGGCTGCGGGCTGGAAGCTCTGGGCTATCCGGCCTGCACCAAGCTGCTGGGTCCCATCGTGCCGGGCACGGTGGTTCCCCACGGTGCCCGCGTCCCGGGCACCCAGTTCCAGCTCGATCCGGTGACGGCCGCCTTCAACATCGGCACCATGATTCGCTGGCTGGACTTCAACGACACCTGGCTCGCCGCCGAGTGGGGCCACCCTTCCGACAACCTGGGGGGCCTCCTGGCCACCGCCGACTGGCTGTCCCGCACCGCCATCGCCCAGGGCAAGCCCCCCCTCACCGTGCGCCACGTGCTGGAGGCCATGATCAAGGCCCACGAGATCCAGGGGGTGATCGCCCTGGAGAACAGCTTCAACCGGGTGGGCCTGGATCACGTGATCCTGGTGAAGGTGGCCACCACCGCCGTGGTGGCCCGCATGCTGGGGTGCACCCACGAGGAGATCATCAACGCGGTGTCCAACGCCTGGATCGACGGCCACAGCCTGCGCACCTACCGCCATGCCCCCAACACGGGCTCGCGCAAATCCTGGGCGGCGGGCGACGCCACCAGCCGGGGGGTGCGCCTGGCGCTGATAGCGAAGAAGGGTGAGATGGGCTACCCGTCCGCCCTCACCGCCAAGACCTGGGGCTTCTACGACGTGCTGTTCCGCGGGCAGCGGCTCAAGTTCCAGCGGCCCTACGGCTCCTACGTGATGGAGAACGTGCTGTTCAAGATCTCCTTCCCGGCGGAGTTCCATGCCCAGACCGCGGTGGAATGCGCCATGCAGCTCCATCCCCAGGTGAAGGACCGGCTCGAGGAGATCGACAGAATCGTGATCCGCACCCACGAGTCCGCTATCCGCATCATCGACAAGAAGGGACCCCTTCACAACCCGGCGGATCGGGACCACTGCCTCCAGTACATGGTGGCGGTGCCGCTGATCTTCGGCCGGCTGACCGCCGCCGACTACGAGGACGAGGTGGCCGCCGACCCGCGCATCGACCGGCTGCGGGAGAAGATGGAAGTGGTGGAGGATCCCCAGTTCAGCCGGGACTACCTCGACCCGGACAAGCGCTCCATCGCCAACGGCGTCACCGTCTATTTCAAGGACGGGACCAAGGCCGGGGAAGTGGTGGTGGAGTACCCCGTCGGCCACCGGCGCCGCCGCAGCGAGGGCATTCCCCTGCTGGAAGCCAAATTCCGCACCAACCTGGCGCGCCGCTTCCCGCCGAAGCAGGCTTCGGCCATCTTCGCCCTATGCCAGGACCAGAAGACCCTGGAAGCGACCCCGGTGCACGAATTCGTCGACATGTTCGTGATCTGACTTGCGTGGCAGCATCGATCCACCTCATACGCGAACCCGGTCAGGGACCGAGAAAGGACTTCAGGCCATGAGCCACAATCTCTTCCATTCGCTCAAGGAATTCGCCCCCGCCAAGGGCAGGAAGGGCAAGCTCTATTCCCTCGCCGCCCTGGAGAAGGCCGGCCTGGGGAAGGTGTCCCGCCTGCCCGTGTCGCTGCGCATCGTCCTGGAGTCGGTGCTGCGCAACTGCGACGGCAAAAAGATCACCGAGGAGCACGTGCGGGAGCTCGCCGCCTGGCGTCCCAACGCGCCCCGTACCCAGGAGATCCCTTTCGTCGTCTCCCGCATCGTGCTACAGGACTTCACCGGCGTGCCCCTGCTGACCGACCTAGCGGCCATGCGCGGCGTCGCCCAGCGCTTGGGCCGGGATCCTAAGCTGATCGAGCCCCTGGTCCCCGTGGACCTGGTGGTGGACCACTCGGTGCAGATCGACTACTACGGGAGCCGGGCGGCGCTGGACCTCAACATGAAGCTGGAATTCCAGCGCAACCGGGAGCGCTACCAGTTCATGAAGTGGGGCATGCAGGCCTTCGACAGCTTCCGCGTGGTGCCGCCGGGCATCGGCATCGTGCACCAGGTGAACCTGGAATATCTGGCGCGGGGCGTGCATCGCAAGAACGGGGTCTACTTCCCCGACACCCTGGTAGGCACCGACAGCCACACCACCATGATCAACGGCATCGGCGTAGTGGGCTGGGGGGTGGGGGGCATCGAGGCGGAAGCGGGCATGCTGGGCCAGCCGGTGTACTTCCTCACCCCGGACGTGGTGGGGGTGCACCTCAAGGGACGGTTGCGCTGGGGCGTGACCGCCACCGACCTAGTCCTCACCATCACCGAGATGCTGCGCAAGGCCAAGGTGGTGGGCAAGTTCGTGGAGTTCTTCGGCGAAGGCGCGGCGGCCCTTCCCGTGCCGGATCGGGCCACCATCGCCAACATGGCCCCCGAATACGGCGCCACCATGGGCTTCTTCCCCGTGGACGACAAGACCGTCCAGTACCTGGAAACCACGGGCCGCACCCAGGAAGAGGTCTCGGCGTTCAAGGCCTATTTCCAGGCCCAGGGGCTCTTCGGCATGCCCAAGACCGGCGACATCGATTACAGCCAGGTGCTGGAGCTGGATCTCGGCGCGGTGGAGCCGTCCCTGGCCGGGCCCAAGCGACCCCAGGACCGGATCCAGATCGGGCAGGTGAAGACCCGGTTCACCGAGCTTTTCGCCAAGCCCATGACCGAGAACGGCTACAACAAACCCAGGGGGGAGCTGGGCAAGCGCTACCGGGCCACCCTGGCTCCGGGCAACCCGGCGAGTGGCGGCGGCGTGATCGCCCCCGAATCCGTGAACGCCGGGGCGCCCGTGGACGTGGTGGAGATGGTGGATAACCGCCCCACCCCCGACCTGGTCACCCTGGAGCGCCCGGCGCCGGAGACGGTGGAGATCGGCCATGGGGACGTGCTGATCGCCGCCATCACTTCCTGCACCAACACCTCCAACCCCAGCGTGCTGATCGCCGCGGGCCTCCTGGCCAAGAAGGCGGTGGAGAAGGGGCTCACCGTCAGGAAGCACATCAAGACTTCCCTCGCCCCCGGATCCCGAGTCGTGACCGAATACCTGAAGCGCTCGGGACTCCTCCCTTACCTGGAGAAGCTGGGCTTCTACGTCTCCGCCTACGGCTGCACCACCTGTATCGGCAACGCCGGTCCCCTCGATCCCGGCATCGAGGAGGCGATCGTGAAGAACGACCTGGTGTGCGCGGCGGTCTTGTCGGGCAACCGCAACTTCGAGGCCCGCATCCACGCCAACATCAAGGCCAACTTCCTGGCGAGCCCACCCCTGGTGGTGGCTTACGCCATCGCCGGCACCATGCTCAAGGACCTGATGACCGAGCCCCTGGGCATCGGCAAGGGGGGCAAGCCCGTATACATCGGCGACGTCTGGCCCAGTCCTCAGGAAGTAGCCGACGCCCTGCAGTACGCCACCGACCCCAAGGTGTTCCGGCGGCTGTATTCCGATTTCACCAAGGACAACGCCCTGTGGGAGAGCATCCCGGCGCCCGAGGGGCAGGTCTACGACTGGCCGGCGTCCACCTACATCGCCGAGCCGCCCTTCTTCAAGGACTTCGACCTGCAGCCGGGCGCGGTGCCGGACATCCTGGGGGCGCGGGCGCTGGGCATCTTCGGCGATTCCCTCACCACCGACCACATCAGCCCGGCCGGCGCCATCAAGGAGGACTCCCCGGCGGGCCGCTACCTCATCGAGCACGGCGTGGGCAAGGCGGACTTCAACAGTTACGGGGCCCGCCGGGGCAATTACGAAGTCATGGTGCGCGGGACCTTCGCCAACGTGCGGATCAAGAACCTGATGCTGCCCCCCAAACCCGACGGCAGCCGGGTGGAGGGGGGCTACACCCTGTACCAGCCCAGCGGCGAGCAGATGACCATCTTCGAGGCGGCCATGCGCTACCTCGCCGAGAGAATTCCCACCGTGGTCTTCGGCGGCGAGGAATACGGCACCGGGTCGTCCCGGGACTGGGCCGCCAAGGGGACCCAGCTCCTGGGGGTGAAGGCGGTGATCGCCCGCAGCTTCGAGCGCATCCACCGGTCCAACCTAGTGGGCATGGGCGTGCTGCCGCTTCAATTCAAGGGCTCCGACAGCGTCCAGTCCCTGGGCATCCGCGGCGACGAGCGCTTCGACATCCTGGGCCTTAAGGATATCCGCCCCCAGCAGGACGTGGACCTAGTGATCCACCGCCGGGACGGCTCCCGCCAGCAGGTGACCTTGCTCTGCCGCATCGACACCCCGATCGAGGTAGACTACTTCCGACACGGCGGCATCCTGCCCTACGTCCTGAGGCAATTGATGGCGTCCTGAGCGACACGCCCGTTCACCCCCAGGGGCCTGTCCGGCTGTGCCGGGCGGGCCCCTGCCGTTTCCGGGGTCCGCCCGGGACGGAGTAAAATTCCCGAAACGGCGCAGCGGGCCGGGGCTTTCCAGGAGGTAACACAGATGGCGGAGAAGGTCGTGAAAAGCGACGAGGAATGGAAGAGACTGTTGACCCCCGAGCAGTACCGGATCACCCGGCATAAGGGCACAGAGCGGGCCTTTACCGGCGAATACTGGGACTGCAAAGAGCCGGGCCTCTACCGCTGCGTGTGTTGCGGAGCGGCGCTTTTCAGCTCCGAGACCAAGTTCGATTCCGGCACCGGCTGGCCCAGTTTCTGGGAACCCGTTTCGCCGGACGCGGTGGCGACGGAAGAGGACTATTCCTTTTTCATGCAGCGCACGGAAGTGTTGTGCAGCCGCTGCGACGCCCACCTGGGCCATGTATTCGACGACGGTCCCCAACCCACGGGGCTGCGCTATTGCATCAACTCCGCCGCCCTGCGCCTGGACCCCGGGAAGGAATGACTAGCCTCACCCAGGCTGCCAGAGTGCTGCTCGCTGCCCACGAGGCCCGGGGCGGTCAAGGCGAAGGCGCGACACCCGCCCAGTTGATCGAGGCCCTGGAGCAGGCCCTGGCCGCTTTCGCCGCCCTGGACCGGGCCCACGGCCCCACCGGAGCGCTGGAGGACGAGGACCCCAGCACGCTGGGAGAATACGCCCTGGCGTGCCTGTCCGATCTCAACCTCTGGGTCCACTGGTTGGGTTGCAGCGAAGAGCGCCAATGGCTGGATCAGGCCACGCTGGACGTGGCCGACTGGATCGTTCGCCACGGGGGCCAGCTGCGCATCCTGGAGCCCCTGGTGAACGCCTTCGCCGCCCGGGCGAATCGCCTGCAGGCGCGGGAGGCCCTGGCAGCCCTGTTCGACGCCATGGGTCCCTTCATCGACCGGGTGGACCTGGCCATCCGGACCGACCCGGACCGGGCCGCGCCCGAGCACCCGTGGCGCATCCTGCTCTCCAACTACGCTATCGTGGCCACCCGCACCCAGGATCCCGAGCGCATGGCCAGGGCCTACCGCTTGATGGAAGCCTGGCTGCCCGAAGCGTGCCCGGAGTTCTTCGAGGAGGCGCTACGCCAATCCCGCAAACCCGTGTACGGAGACGAGGTGCGGACCCTAGTGCGGGAATACCACCGGCGCTGGACCGTGCGGCATTGATCCCCTCGTGCTACAATATGCCCCTTTGATCCTCCATTCGTGATCGCCCGCGACCTCCTGGCCGTCCGGCTGCCGACCCGTTCGTGAAGCTCCTGTTCGATCTTTTCCCGGTCATCGTCTTTTTCGTTGCGTTCAAGCTTCAGGGCATCTACGTCGCCACGGCCGTCGCCATCGCGGCCACCTTCGTCCAGATCGGTTGGGTCTGGTGGCGGCGGGGCGCCGTGGACACCATGCTGTGGGTGAGCATGGCGGTGATCGTGGTCTTCGGCGGCGCGACCCTTTTGCTCCAGGACGAAACCTTCATCAAGTGGAAGCCCACGGTGCTCTACTGGCTGTTCGCGCTCGCCCTGGCCGGAGCCCGGGTCTTCTTCGGCAAGAATCTGATCCGGGTCATGCTGGGGGGGCAAATGGCCCTGCCCGACCCGGTCTGGGCCCGGCTCAACCTGAGCTGGATGGCCTTCTTCGCCGGAATGGGCGCAGCCAACCTCGCCGTCGCCTATACCCTCTCCACCGAGAGCTGGGTCAACTTCAAGGTGTTCGGCGCCATGGGCCTGCTCCTGCTTTTCGTGCTGGCGCAAGGCGTCATGCTGGCGAAATACTTGCAGGATGAGCGCGGCGGATAGCTGCCCATGCTCTACATGATCTTCGCGGAAGACGCCCCCGACAGCTTGGAGAAGCGGCTGGCTGCGCGACCGGCCCACCTGGAGCGCCTGAGGGCCCTGCAGCAGGCGGGCCGCCTGGTGCTGGCGGGGCCGCTCCCCGCCCTCGACAGCCCCGACCCCGGGCCTGCGGGATTCTCCGGCAGCTTCATCGTGGCTGAGTTTCCCTCCCTCGCCGACGCCCGGGCCTGGGCGGAGGCCGATCCTTACGCAACGGCGGGCGTCTACGCCCGGGTCACGGTGCGGCCGTTCAAGAAGGTGTTGCCGGTATGAGCACCGAGGAACGGATCCGGGAGCGGCTGAAAGCCCTCGCGCCCGAAGCGCTGGAGGTGGTGGACGAGAGCGCTCTCCACGCCGGCCACCAAGGGGCGAAGAGCGGCGGCCACTACCGGCTTACCGTGGTTTCCCCCCGATTTGCCGGCCAGAGCGTCATGGCGCGGCACCGGATGATTTACGAAGCCCTGCGCGACCTGATGCAGAAGGAGATTCATGCCTTGAGCATCCGGGCCCTCGCCCCCGACGAGTTTTAACCCCTTTACCCCAAGGAGTGTCATGACCCCCGTTTGGAATCGAATCACCCTGGCCGCGGCCTTCGCCGCGGCCGCCCTCTCGCCAGCGCTCCATGCCCAGGAAAGCGCCAAGCCCCCCGCCAAAGAAAGCAAGGCGGCCGTCGTGAACGGCGTCGTCATCCCCCAATCCCGGGTCGACCAATTGGTCAAGGAGCGGGTATCCCAAGGGCAGCCCGACACCCCCCAGTTGCGGGAGAGCGTGAAAGAGTCCCTCATCACCCAGGAGGTGGTGACCCAGGAGGCCGTCCGCCAGGGCATCGACAAACGCCCCGAAGTGGCCACCCGGCTGGAGCTCGCGCGCCAGAACGTGCTGATCCGCGCCTACCTGGAGGACTACTTCGCCAAGAACCCCGTCACCGACCAGGCGGTCAAGCAGGAATACGATCGGCTGAAGGCCCAACTGGGGGACAAGGAATACAAGGCGCGCCACATCTTGGTGGAGACCGAGGCGGAAGCCAAGAGCCTGATCAGCCAACTGAAGGGCGGGGCGAGCTTCGAGAAGCTGGCGGCGGAAAAATCCAAGGACCCCGGCTCCAAGGAAAACGGGGGCGACCTGGGCTGGAACTCGCCGGCGAGCTACGTCAAGCCCTTCGCCGAGGCCCTCACGAAACTGCAGAAGGGCCAGACGACCCAGCAGCCGGTGCAGACCAGCTTCGGCTGGCACGTGATCAAGCTGGAGGACGTGCGGCCCCTCAAGGCGCCTCCCTTGGAGGAAGTGCAGGACAACATTCGCCAACAGCTCCAGCAGCAGGCGCTGATGAAGCTGGTGGCCCAGCTACGCCAGAAGTCCAAGATCGAATAACGGCGAGCGGGCCCGCTAAAAGGTGTTCTCCACCCGGGTGATCTGGGGGAACTCCTGGCGGATCGCCCGCTCCACCACGTGCTTCAAGTCCAGCACGGAGCGCGGGCAGCCGACGCAGTTGCCCTTGAGCCGCACCCGCACCACCGTGCCGACGATTTCCACCAGCTCCAGGTCGCCCCCGTCCCGCAACAGCACCCGCCGGGCCCGCTCCAGGGCCGAGCGGAGCTCTTCCTCGGTGGGCGGCGGCGCGTCGGGGGCGGCGACGACCCGGGCCTCCAGCTCCCGCGCCAGCATCGCCTGCCGGCGGGAGATGCGCAGCGCCAGCATCGGGTCCCGTTCGTAGAGGGCGTCCAGCTCCTCTTCGGTGTAAAACGGCGGATCGTAGGTTTTGCTTTCTCCGCCCATCGGACTCACCCGATCCACCTCCGGGCATTGCGGAACATCCTCAGCCAAGGTCCCTCCTCGCCCCATTCGTCCGGGTGCCAAGAAAACTGCACGGTGCGGAACAGCCGCTCGGGGTGGGGCATGAGGATGGTAAAGCGCCCGTCCCGGCTAGTGAGCCCCGTGATGCCCCGGGGCGAGCCGTTGGGATTGCAGGGATAGATTTCCGTGGGCGCGCCTCGGTGATCGATGTAGCGCAGCGCCACCAGGGGAAGGGCGGCCTCGAGCCGCTCCTCGTCGGCGAACTCGGCGTAGCCCTCCCCGTGGGCCACCACGATGGGCAACTGGCTTCCTTCCATGCCGGAGAAGAACAGGGAGGGGCTACGGGTCACCTCCACCATCACCAGGCGCGCTTCGAACTGGTCGGAGCGGTTGCGCACGAAATGGGGCCAGGCCTCCGCCCCCGGGATGAGATCCCTGAGGCTCGCCATCATCTGGCAGCCGTTGCACACCCCCAGGGCGAAGGTGTCGCCGCGGCGGAAGAAGGCCTCGAACGCCTCCCGCGCCCGGATGTTGAACAAGATCGACTTGGCCCAGCCTTCCCCCGCTCCCAGCACGTCGCCGAAGGAAAAGCCGCCACAAGCAGCCAAGCCCTGGAAGCCCGCCAGGGTTTCCCGGCCGGCGATCACGTCGCTCATGGTCACGTCCACCGCCTCGAACCCGGCCCGGTGGAAGGCAGCCGCCATCTCCACCTGCCCGTTCACCCCCTGCTCCCGCAGGATGGCCACCCGGGGACGGACGCCGGTGGCGATGAAAGGAGCGGCCACGTCGTCGGCCGGGTCGAAGGCGAGGCGCGCCGAAAGGCCCGGATCGGTCTCGTCCAACAGCCGGTCGTGGGCTTCCTGGGCGCATTGGGGATTGTCCCGCAGCTTCTGCAGCTCGTAGCTCGTCTCGCTCCAGGCCCGCTGCAGATCGGCGCGGCTCGCCGCCAGCACCGTCACATTGTTGTGGATGAACTCGATCCGGTCGTTATCGGTCAGCCCACCGATCACGTGGAACTCGGCCCCCAGGCCCGCTTCGACGAAGGCCTGCATCACTGTCTGGCGGTCGCGCCGCCTGATCTGCAGCACCGCGCCCAGCTCCTCGCTGAACAGCACCTCCACCATGCGCCGGTGGTACACGCCGCCCATGGGCTGGGTGCGGATCTCGGCGGCGTCCACATCGCCCAAGTGGGTCAAGTAGCAAAGCGTGTCCAGGAGCACGTAGAGGCCCGTGTGGCCAGCAAAGGCCATTTCGCATAAGGTGGCGAAGAGACCCCCGTCGGAGCGGTCGTGATAGGCGAGGATCCTGCCTTCCGAGCGCAGCCGCTGCACGGTGGCGAAGAACGCTTTGAGCTTGTCCGGATCGTCCAGATCCGGCGCCCGATCGCCCACCTGGTTATAGACCTGGGCGAGGGCCGAGCCCCCCAGCCGGTTGCGGCCGCTGCCCAAATCGATCAGCACCAGCTCGGTCTCTCCCGCGTCGGTGCGCAACTGCGGCGTAAGGGTCGTGCGCACGTCCGCGACCGGCGCCACCGCGGTGACGATAAGGGAAAGGGGGGCGGTGACTTCCTTGCGCTCCGGCGCGTCCCATACCGTCTTCATGGACAGGGAATCCTTGCCCACCGGGATGCTCACCCCAAGGCGAGGGCATAGCTCCAGCGCCACCGCCCGTACCGTGTCGTAGAGGGCCGCATCCTCCCCGGGATGGCCCGCCGCCGCCATCCAGTTGGCGGAGAGCCGGATGTCGCCTATGGAGGCCACCGGCGCCGCGCACAGGTTGGTGATGGCCTCCCCCACCGCCATTCGTCCCGACGCCGGAGCGTCGATCAAGGCCAGAGGCGAGCGCTCCCCCAGGGCGAAGGCTTCGCCCCGGTAGGTGTCGAATCCCATACAGGTCACGGCCACGTCGGCCACCGGCACCTGCCACGGTCCCACCATCGGATCCCGGACCGAAAGCCCCCCTACGGTGCGGTCGCCGATGGTGATGAGGAAGGTCTTGTCCGCCACCGCCGGCAGTCGCAGCACCCGGTACGCCGCCTCCTCCAGGGAGATGGGGTACGGGTCGAAGGGCGGTAGCCGCCGGTGCAAACGGTTCGCCTGGCGGGTCATCCGGGGAGGCTTCCCCAGGATGACCGCCAGGTCCACGTCTACCGGGCGGTTGCCGAACACCGGGTCCGTCACCACCAGGCGCCCGTCCCCGGTGGTCTCCCCCAGCACGGCGTAGGGGCAGCGCTCCCGCTCGCACAGGGCGGCGAAGCGTCCCAGGTCCTCGGGAGCGATGGCGAGCACGTAGCGCTCCTGGGACTCGTTGCACCAGATCTGCATGGGGGACATGCCCGGCTCCTCGGTGGGGATCCTGCGCAGATCCACCCGGGCGCCCCGCCCCGACGCGTGTACCAGCTCGGGCAGCGCGTTGGCGAGCCCCCCGGCGCCCACGTCGTGGATTGCCAGGATGGGATTGGCCTCCCCCAACTGCCAGCAGCGGTCGATCACCTCCTGGGCGCGCCGCTGCATTTCCGCGTTGCCCCGCTGGACCGAATCGAAGTCCAGGTCGGCCACGTTGGCCCCGGTATCCATGCTGGAGGCGGCCCCTCCGCCCAAGCCGATCAGCATGCCGGGCCCCCCGAGCTGGATGAGGAGCGCACCCACGGGCAGCTCGCGCTTGAACGCTTGCCGCTCCAGGATGTTGCCGATCCCGCCGGCGATCATGATGGGCTTGTGGTAGCCCCGCACTTCCCCCGCCACCTCCACCTCGAGGGTGCGGAAGTAGCCGCCCAGGTGGGGCCGGCCGAATTCGTTGTTGAAGGAGGCGGCGCCGATGGGGCCCTCCAGCATGATTTCCAGGGCCGAGGCGATGCGCTCGGGCTTGCCATAGGGAGGCCGGCCCGGGACGTCTCCTTCCCACGGTTGCAACCACCCGGGAATCCGCAGGTTGGAGACGGAGAAACCGGTCAATCCCGCCTTGGGCTTGGCGCCCCGGCCGGTGGCGCCCTCGTCCCGGATCTCCCCGCCGGCGCCGGTGGCCGCCCCCGGGAAGGGGGAAATGGCCGTCGGATGGTTGTGGGTCTCCACCTTCACTAGGATGTGAAGGTCCTCCTCGTGGAAGCGGTACACCCGGTCCTGGGCGTCGGGACCGAACCAGGCCACCCGGGCGCCCCGGATGACGGCGGCATTGTCCGAATAGGCCACCAGCGTGTCCCGGGGGCGCCGGGCGTGGGTCGTACGGATCATGCCGAACAGGGTGTCCGGCTGCTCCACCCCGTCGACCACCCAGCGGGCGTTGAAGATCTTGTGGCGGCAGTGCTCCGAGTTCGCCTGGGCGAACATCATAAGCTCCACGTCGGTGGGGTTGCGCCCCGCCGCCTGGAAGCTCGCCGCCAGGTAGTCGATCTCGTCCTCGGAGAGGGCGAGCCCCAGGACCCGGTTGGCCTCCTCCAGGGCCGCCCGGCCCCGGGCCATGAGGTCCACCTCCTTGAGGGGAGCGGGCTCGTAGTGGCGAAACAGCCGCTCCGCATCCTCCAGGGTGGGGAAGACCGCCTCGGTCATGCGGTCGTGGATCAAGGGGGCGAGCGCCGCCTGATCCTGAGGTCCCCAAGGCCCCTCCATCATCACCCGGTAGACCACGCCCCGCTCGATGCGCTCCACGGCGCTGAGCCCGCAGCGCCGGGCGATGTCGGTGGCCTTGGACGACCAGGGGGAGAGGGTCCCCGGCCGGGGCACCACCAGGAGCATGGGAGCGGCCGCCTCCTCCGGGGAGGGGGCAACCCGGGCGGAAGCCGGTCCGTAGCTCAAGAGGGAAGCGAGGACAGCGCGGCGCTCCGGCTTGAGCTCCCCCCGCAGGGCGACGAAGTGCCAGTACCGGGCGTCCACGTCCCGCACGGCGGGGAGCTGGGCCCGAAGGCGGGCGAGGAGCTTGTCGCGCCGGAATGGGGTAAGGGCCCGAGGGCCGGGCAGGCGCAGGATGGAGGTTTCGCGCAGCATTTAGAAAAGTTTAATTTTATCCGAGAAAGGGCCCTTGGCCACGAACCCACGCGAACTCTCCTAGCCCGGGCCAGGTTGCCCGCCCTGTGCCGATCGCCGAAAATAGCCGCGCAAATCCTCCCCGCCCTGCCCTTATGCTCGCCCCCCCTTTCGGCCGCGTCTACACCACCGAGGAAATCCGCGCCATCGAGCACGCCGTGCTAGGTCGTCCCGACCCGCCTCCCCTCATGGAGCGGGCGGGCCTGGCCGCGGCCAAGTTCGCCCATGCCCGGATGCTGGACGAGCGCCGCACTTCGGTGCTGGTTCTGGCCGGCCCGGGGAACAATGGGGGCGACGCCCTGGTCGCGGCGCGCCATCTCAAGGCCTGGTGGTACCGGGTGGACGTGGTGCTCGCTGGCGATCCCGGCCGCCTCCCCCGGGACGCGACCCAGGCCCTGGAGCGCTGGCGCGCCGCGGGGGGTCGAGTGCTGGACCAGATCCCCCCGGGGCGCCGCTGGGATCTCGTGATCGACGGGTTGTTCGGGTTGGGGCTGACGCGGGACGTGGAAGGCCGCCACCGGGCCCTCATCGAATGGATGAACGGCTCCCGGCTGCCGGTGCTCGCCATCGACATTCCCAGCGGCCTGGACAGCGACACGGGCCGGGTCCGGGGCACCGCCGTGCGGGCGGCGGCCACCGTCACCTTCATGGCCTTGAAGCCTGGGCTACTGACCCTGGACGGTCCCGACCATTGCGGCGAGATTGCCGTGGATCCCCTGGGGCTCGTCCCCGAGGACTTCCCGCCCCAGAGCGTGTTCCTGGTGGAGCGGGACCGGGCCCTCGCCCCCTGGAAGCCCCGTCCACGCAACAGCCACAAAGGCCTGTTCGGCAGCGTCGGCATCCTGGGCGGTGCCCCCACCATGGTGGGCGCGGCCCTGCTGGCGGGACGCTCCGCCCTCAAGCTGGGGGCCGGCCGGGTGTACGTGGGATTGATGGCCCGGGACGGGCCCGCCTGCGACCCGGGTCAGCCCGAGCTTATGCTGCGGCCGCCGGAGGCCTTGTTCCAGCTCGAGCACCTGAGCTGCCTCGCCGTCGGGCCGGGCATGGGCCTGTCTTCCGACGCGTACCAGTGGCTCAAGGCCGCCCTGGAGACCCGGCTCCCCCTGGTGCTGGACGCCGACGCCTTGAACCTCCTCGCCGAATTCCCCCCCCTGCGGGAGGCCCTCGCCGCCCGGGGCCACGCGGTGCTCACTCCCCATCCCGCCGAAGCCGCGCGACTGCTCCAGACCTCCACCGCCCAGGTGCAATCGGACCGCCTGGCGGCGGCCCGGCGCCTGGGGGAAGCCTTCCGCTCGCCCGTGGTGCTCAAGGGGGCGGGGAGCGTCTGCGCCCTCCCCGACGGCACGCGCCATATCAACCCCACGGGCAATCCGGGCATGGCGAGCGCCGGCATGGGGGATGTCCTCACCGGCATGATCGCGGCCCTCATCGCCCAGGGGCTCTCTCCCGAGCAGGCCCTGCTTCTCGCCGTGCACCTGCACGGCGCCGCCGCCGATCGCTGCGTCGAGCAGGGCTGCGGGCCGGTGGGCCTGACCGCCGGGGAGACGGCGGACGCGGCCCGGGAGCTGCTCAATCAGTGGATCGGGCTCAAAGGCTCTACTTAACCGCGAAATCAGCGCTCGGCTGCGGATTCGGGAGGCATGAGGTGGATGGCCTCCGCCAGGAGGGACACCCGGATCGGCTCCCCCGGCGCCACCCGGTTGCGCCGGGCCACGTGGGTGGGCACCGAGAGGGCCAGGGGCAGCGCCTCGCTCCCTTCCACCCGCATGGTCACCGCGGTCATCTCCCCCAGGGGGATGCATTCGTCCACCACCCCCGCCACCGGGTTCTCCCGTTCCCCCCGGGAGGGGCGGTCGCGCCGGTGCAGGATCACGCTCTCCGGCGGGATCAACCAGGCCACGGCGGTGCCCGCGGGGAAGCGCGGGTCGTGGCGCGCCTCCAGCGTGAGGTCCCGCCAGCGGATGAGGGAAAGGCCTCGCTCGGGCCGCTCTTTCATGACAACGCCATGGAACAGGTTGGTGTGGCCGAGCAGCCGGGCCACCGCGACGGAGCCCGGGCGGGCCATCAGCTCCTCCGGCGCCGCGGCGGTCAGGGTCGCGCCCCGCTGCAGGATCACCATGCGGTCGGCCAGCATTCGCGCCTCCTCCAGGTCGTGAGTCACCAGCACGATGGGAAGCCGCAAATCCCGGCGCAACTGCACCAGTTCCCGCTGCAGCTTGCGTCGCGTGACATGGTCCACCGCCGAAAAGGGTTCGTCCATGAGCAGCACTTTGGGTTCCCGCGCGAGCGCCCGAGCCACCGCCACGCGCTGCTGCTGGCCGCCGGAGAGTTCCTTCGGTCGGCGAAATTCAAGGCCATCCAGGTGGACCTGCTTCAGGAGCTGTCGCGCCCGGGACAGTCGCTGTTCCCGCGGCAGGTGTCCCAAGGCGGCCGCCACGTTCTCCACCGCGCTCAGATGGGGAAAGAGCGCGTAGTCCTGGAACACGAAACCCACCGACCGCTCCTGGGGTCGGCGCACGATAGCGCGCCCGGTATCGAGCCACACTTCGCCATCACAGCGCACCTGTCCCCACGAGGGACGATACAAACCCGCTATACACCGAAGAATGGTGGACTTGCCGCTGCCCGATGGACCCACCAGCACCACCAGCTCTCCGGGCGCGCAGTGGAACTGGGCGTTGAGTGGAATAGGACCTGTTTGGCGAAATTCGACGGCAAGTCCCAATTCAGACACGGTAGCGCGGTGAGCGGTGGGTGATGAGGTAAACGATGCCGGTAGAGAAAAAAGAAAACGCCAACAACAGGGCCGACATGGCTCCAGCCGCCTGATGGTCGAAAGCCTGGACCCGGTCGTAGATGGCGATGGCGATGGTCTTGGTCTCTCCCGGGATGTTGCCGCCCACCATGAGCACCACGCCAAACTCCCCCAGGGTATGGGCGAAGGTAAGCGTCGCAGCGGTGAACACGCCTGGCCAAGCCAGCGGCAGCTCGATTCGCCAGAAGGTCCGCCAAGCAGACATGCCGCTGCACCAAGCCGCTTCCCGCACTTGATCGGGAATCGCTTCAAAAGCCCGTTGCAACGGCTGCACGGTGAAAGGAATGTTGAACACGATAGAGGCGATCAATAGCCCCTGGAAGCTGAATACCAGCGTTTTTCCGAACAAGGATTCGTAGAGCTGGCCGATCGGGGAGGCAGACCCCATGACCACGAGCAAGTAATAGCCCAGCACCGTGGGTGGCAGCACGAGCGGCAGCGCTACTGCCGCTTCGATCCATCCTTTACCGCGAAAAGCGTTCCACGCCAGGGAACGAGCGACGAGGATGCCAAGCGGCAGCAGCACCGCCACCGTGGCCGCAGCCAGCTTGAGCGAAAGGATGAGCGCCGTCCAGTCCATGGAAGCTTTCATCCCCCCTCGGCCGGGAGAACGAAACCGTAGCGTCTGAATACCTCTCGAGCGTCGGAAGATTGCAAGTAACGGTAAAACAGCCGCGCAACCTCCCCTGCGCCGCGCATGAGTACCATGCGTTGGCGTAACGGCGGATGCCAGTCCTCGGGGATCAGGGCGAACCGACCCAGCTCCTTGAGCTTGGGCGATAGCGCCAAAGAATAGGCGATGATGCTCCCTTGGGCGGAGCCAGAAGCGGCGAACTGGGCCGCCTGGGAAACATTCTCTCCCAGCACGAGCCGGGGCGCGATCTTCTCCCACAACCCCCGCCGACGCAACGCCGCTTCTGCCGCCCTTCCGTAGGGAGCGTGCTCAGGATTGGCGATGGCGAAACGGCGCAACCGCCCCTCATCCAAAGCGCGCGCCAAGTCCTCGAGCCGGCCGTCCGGCTCGAGGGGCGAGCCTTTGGGAACAAACAGCACGATGCGCCCCACGGCATAGAGTGTGCCCGTGTCCTCAGTGCGTCCCTGCGCAGCCAGGCGTAAGACGTAATCTTCATCGGCGGACAGAAACAGCTGGAACGGCCCGCCTTGGAGGATCTGGTGATAGAAATTCCCCGACGAGCCGTAGCTCAGCCGCAGCCGATGGCCCGTTTGTCTTTCGAACTGCTGGGCAATTTCCGACAGCGCGAACTGAAGGTCAGAGGCAGCGGCGATGACTGGCGCCTCCCCGGCCCGCGCTGGCCAGCCGAACGAAAGCGCCCAGACGAAGGCGGCGAGCACCGCCCAGGTCCTGCGGCCCATGGGAAAGCTCCGTTATGTTTTATTGAATATAACGAACCCGCGAATTATCGACGCACCCCTCGGACGATGTCAACAAACCGGTGAGGCTACTCGCCCGAACGCAGCAAGCGCCGGAACGACTCCACTTCCCCTTCTACGCTCATCCGCGCTTTGTGCTCCATGGCCCGGTAGCGCACGAGCACTTCGCGCCCGAAGGGCGTCAACACCGCGCCGCCTCCGTGACTGCCGCCGGTCGCTGTTTCCACCAGCGGCTCGCGGAAAGCTTGATTCATGCGCGCCACCAAGCTCCAAGCTCGGCGGTAAGACATGCGCATGCGCCGGGCCGCGCCGGAGATAGAGCCCGTTTCGGCGATGGCTTCCAGGAGATCCGCTTTGCCGGGTCCAATGCCCAGTTCCCGCCCCAGCAGCACCCGCACCTTGAGGGGACGAGACGAGCTTGGGGGCGATTGAGTCGTGTCGCTCGCCTTCGGTCTAGATTGGGGACGCGATGCAGAGCGGACCGAGACAGCGGGAGCGCGAGTCATGAGACGGCATCAAGCCTGCCAGCGGGCCGCGGCAATGTCGTCGGATTCGCGCGCCTCGACCCAACGGGTCCCGGAGGGCGTCTGCTCCTTTTTCCAGAAGGGCGCTCTGGTTTTGAGGTAGTCCATGATGAACTCGCAGGCGGCAAAGGCATCGCCCCGGTGCCCGCTTGCCACGGCCACCAGCACGATCTGGTCGGTGGGCTTGAGGGGCCCGACGCGATGGATGACCAGGATATCGATGACGTCCCAGCGGTCCTTCGCCTGGGTCACGATGTCCTCAAGGGCTTTTTCGGTCATGCCGGGATAGTGCTCCAGCACCATGTCCCGTATCGACTCCCCCTCGTTCACATCCCGCACCAGTCCTACGAACGCCGCTACTGCGCCCACCTTGGGATTATTCCGGCGCAGCGCCTGGATCTCCAGGCCCACGTCGAAATCTTCGGTCTGAACGCGAACGCTCATGTCAGCCTCCCGTCACGGGGGGGAAAAAGGCGACTTCGTCGCCGTCTCCGACGGCGGTGCCCAGGTCTGCCATGCGCTGGTTCACGGCCACCCGCACGGCCCGCCCTGGCGCCAGCTCCTCGGCCCACGGGCTTCCCCGCGAGCGCAGCCATTCCACCAGGGAAGCCACGTCGCGAATGCCCGAGCCCATAGCCACTTCTTCGGCGCTCGTCCCCAGGGCTTCCCGCAACCGCGCGAAATAGAGAATCCTCACCATCGCCCGATCAGCCTCCTTGCGACGTCCCGAACCTGCTAGGGCCGCGCGCTGACAGCGCGCGGCGCAGACCCGTGAAGTCCATTATAAAGCCGCAGATGGCGTCGTAATCGCAAAGATCGAACTGCGGAAGGCCGGTCTCAAGGGGCTCGTCGGTGGCCACCGCCACCACGTGGCGGTCGGTCGGATGCAGCAGCGGCTTCCCGGTGGCCTTCCGGTGCACCTCGAGCTTGGGGAAGTCTTGTTTCTTGAAACCCTCGATCAGCACCAGATCGCAAGGCGAGAAGCGCTTGAGGTGCTCTTCCAAGGCGGGCTCGGGCCGACCCCGCAGCTCGTGCATCAGCACCCAGCGGCTCGGCGAAGTGACCAGCACTTCGAAGGCGCCGGCCTCCCGGTGCCGGTACGAGTCCTTTCCCGGCTGGTCCACATCGAACCCATGGTGCGCGTGCTTGATGATCGACACCCGCAGCCCCTCCATCACGAGACGCGGAATGAGCTGCTCGATCAACGTGGTTTTGCCGCTGCCCGAGTAGCCGGCGATACCGAACACTTTCATCATTACAGCTCCTGTACCGGCCACCTCTGTCTTCACGCGTGACGATAGCGGGCGATCAGGCTGGACGCCGCCCCGGGGGCGCGCTCCTGATAGACGGGCTCCGAAAGCAGCCACACGCTAAACTCTGCCCCCTTGCCGTACTCGCTGTCCACCGAGAGGGTACCGCCGTAGCGCTCCACCAGGGTGTAACTGATGGACAGCCCCAGGCCCGTGCCGTGCTGCTTCTTGGTCGTATAGAAGGGATCGAAAATCCGGCTCAGATCCTCCGGGCGGATGCCCGGCCCCGTGTCTCGCACCGACACCACCACGCCCTTGTCCTCCCAATCCCGGCTGCTCAAGGTCAGGGTCCCCCCTTCCTCCATGGCCTGCACCGCGTTGACGATGAGGTTGATCAGCACCTGCTGCAGCTCGTTGCGATTGATACCCACGCTGCGGGTGGCCTGGTAGCGGCGCGCGATCTGGATGTCGCTCTTGGCGAGGACGTGCCGCACCAGCACCAGGCAGTCATCGAGCACGGCGTTGACCTCCACCGGCTCCACGTAGCCCGCGAATTCCGAGGGCCGGGCGAATTGCAGCAGCTTGGTCACGATCTCCCGGATGCGGTTGGCCTGCTCGTCGATTAGCCGGATCTCCCGCTTGACCGGCTCGGCCGCGGGCCCCAGCACCTCCCGCACCACCTCCAGGTTGCCCTGGATCACGGCGATGGGGTTGTTGATCTCGTGGGCCACCCCGGCGGTGAGTTCGCCGATGGCCGCCAACTTTTCCGACATGACCAGTTGCCGCTGGGCGTCGCGCAAATGGCGGTTCGCCTCCTCCAGCTCGCGGGTGCGCTCGATCACCTTCTGGTCGAGTTCGTCGGCGAGCTGCTGAAGTTCCCGGTTGCGCGCCTGGAGCCGGTCCAGCAGCTCGTCGAAGTGGGCCGCGAGCCGCCCGATCTCGTCGCGGCTGCGCACCGGACCGACCCGGGCCTCCGCTTCCCCCGCCTCCACCGCGCTCATGGTCTGGCTCATGCGCTCCAGGGGCTGGAAGACGTTGCGCGCCCAGCGCAGGGAGACCACGCTGCCCAGCACGCCCACCAGCAAGAACAGGGCGCCGATCACCCCCAGGGCGTGAAGCTTGGCCCGCTCGAAAGGCGCTTCCAGGTAGCCCACGTACAGCATGCCCACCCGCCGGCCGCGGTCGTCGGTGACGGGCTCGTAGCCGGAGACGTACCAGTCGTTGACCACGAACGCCCGGTCGAGCCAGGTATCGCCCTCCTCCAGCACTTTCTTGCGCACTTCCGCCGACACCCGGGTGCCCAGCGCCCGCTCGCCCTGGAACAAACGCACGTTGGTGGCGATGCGCACGTCGTCGAGAAATAGGGTGGCCGTGCCTTTGCTTCCGAGGGGAAGGGACCCCTCCCGGTACACGATGCTGTTGATGTTGTCCACGAAATCCAGGTTGCGGTTGAGGAGCACGCCGCCGTGCAGCACGCCCGCTAGCCGACCGCTCGCGTCGAAGACCGGCGCCGCGGAATGGATCATCATGCCTCGGTCCTCGCTCTTGCGCTCCGTGGGCACGGCCTTCTCGGTAGGCACCAGGGGAATGAAGGCCTGCTCCTTGAGCCGCGGGCTCAGCGCCCCGAGTTGCTCGGCGGAAAAGATGGCGATGGATGTGCCCCCCTCGCCGTGGGACGCGCCTTGCACCACGGGCCATTCCAGGTAATTGGCCGGCTGCCACAGATCGTGGCCGGCCGCCACCACGTTGCCCTCCAGGTCCAGCAGGTGGAGGAAGTCCAGGTGCAGATCGCCCCGCTCGGCGGAAAGCAGCCGGGCGAGGGCCTCCCGCCGGGGCGCCGTGGCGGCGGTCACCAGTCGGTGGGACGAGGCGAGCCCGTGCACCTGGGCGCCCACGCTGGCGATCACCCGCTCGAAGTACTCATGGGCCACCGCTAGGTCGGAGTTGACCTTGAAGATGAGCAGGTTGTGGTAGGAGGTGTTGCCCCAGTAGATCACCAGGGCGAGCAGGATCGGCAGCACCACCGTGATCGGCAGCAGCACCATGGCGAGCAGCTTGGCGCGCACCGACGAGCGGAAGCGATGGTGCAGGAAAAGGACGAAGGGCATGGAACGAAGCCGCGGCCGGAAAGATCGGCCTCTGTCAAGAGACCTTCCACAGAGCGCACTTGCGCTCCAGGGTCTTGCGGGAAATCCCGAGCCGCCGCGCCGCCTCGGACTTGTTGCCCGAGACCGCCCGCAGGACGTTGAGGATATGCTGCTTCTCCACTTCTTCCAGGGGCAGGACGGAAGCGGGGGCGTGCTCCTGAGCCACGGACACGGCCGCTGGCAGGTTCTCCAGGGGCACCCGCCCGAGGATCAGGGAGCGCTCCACCAGATTGCGCAGCTCCCGGGCGTTGCCCGGCCAAGGGTAGCGGACCAGGGCTTCCAGCACCTCCGGGGTGAGGGGGACGCGGGGCACGCCCAGCCGGCCCGAGAGCTCCTCCATGAAGCGGCGGGCCAGCACGGGGATGTCCTCCGGGCGCTCCCGCAGGGGCGGGATGAGGATGTTCACTACGTCCAGGCGGTAGAACAGGTCCTGCCGAAAGCGGCCTGCGGCCACCTCCGGAGCCAGGTTGCGGTTGGTGGCGGCGACGATGCGCACGTCCACCGGGATCTCCCGCTCGGAGCCGACTGGCCGGATTTTCTTCTCTTCCAGCACCCGCAGTAGCTTGGTCTGCATGGGAAGGGGCAGCTCCCCGATCTCGTCCAGGAACAGGGTGCCCCCCTGGGCGTAGAAGAAGAGCCCGTTGCGGGATTCGCTGGCCCCGGTGAAGGCTCCTTTCACGTGGCCGAAAAGCTCGCTCTCGATGATCTCCGGCGAGATGGCGCCGCAGTTGACCGGCACGAAGGGCCGCTGGGCCCGGGGGCTCAGCTTGTGCAGCGCCCGGGCGGCCACCTCCTTGCCGGTGCCGGATTCGCCCTGGATCAGGACGGTAGTGGGCAGGGGCGCCAGCCGGCGGATGATTCGGCGCAGCTCTTCCGCCGCCTCGGATTCCCCCACCAGGTCCTCCAGCCCCGCCAGCTCCCGCACTTCCCGGCGCAACACGAAGTTTTCCCGAGCGAGCCGCGCCCGGTCGAAGCAGCGCTGGATGGAATTGAGGAGCTGGTCGATGCGGAAGGGCTTGAGGATGAAGTCCGAGGCGCCCGCCCGCAGGGCGTCGATGGCGGTCTCCAGGTCCGCAAAAGCGGTGATCAGGATGACTTCCCCGTAGAACCCGGACTCCCGCAGCTCCTTGAGCCAGACCACCCCCGCCTTGCCGGGGAGGGCGATGTCCAGGATGACCAGGTCGAAATGGCAGCGCTCCACCAGCCGCGCCCCTTCCTCGGCGGTGGCCACCGTCTCCACCAGCCCGCAGCCCCGATTCTTGAGGGCGCGGCTGATGAAATTGCGCATTCCCTCCTCATCGTCCACCACCAAGACGGCGTATTGGTCCCAAGGGGTGTCCGCAGGCGTGCGTTGGACTTCCGGCGGTGCAGCCCGGGTTCTTCCAGACCCAGCCATATTCCTCCGCAGAAAACTGTTTTTTTGACAGAGCATTAGAGCATTATTGAGACATTTTGTCCACTATTTTAAGCCCCCCGCGAAGGGGGGTTAAAAAAGATCATGATCCCCAAGGCCTACCTTCCCGCGTCCTCGACCGCAAAAGGCGCATGCTCAGCGAGCTTTTGCGGTGCTCGGACCGGCGTTCGGAAAGAACAACTGCTCTCCGTCGATTTTGAAGCTCGCGATGGCCTGCTGGCCCTCCGGGGAGACGAGCCAGTCGATGAAAGTCTGCCCCCAGTCCCGCCTGACGTAGGGGTGCCGGGCCGGATTCACCAGGATCACCCCGTATTGATTGAACAACCGTTGGTCCCCTTCCACCAGGAGGGCGAGGCCGCCCCGGTTCCGGAAGCTCAACCAGGTCCCCCGGTCGGACAGGAGATAGGCGTTCATGGAGGCGGCGGTGTTGAGGGCGGGTCCCATGCCGCAGCCGCACTCCCGGTACCAGGGCCCCTTGTGCCGATCGATGTCGATCCCCGCCAGCGCCCATAGCCTGCGCTCGGCGGCGTGGGTGCCGCTCTTGTCTCCCCGGGACACGAAGGGGGCTCGCGCCGCCTCAATGTTCTTGAGGGCGGCCACGATGTCCTTGCCGCCTGCCCCAGCCGGGTCCGAGCGGGGCCCGATGAGAATGAAATCGTTGTACATCACCTGCCGGCGTTCGACCCCATGGCCCTCGGCGACGAATTTTTCTTCCGCCGCCTTATCATGGACGAACACCACGTCCGCGTCCCCCCGCCGGCCGATGTCCAGGGCCTGGCCGGTACCCACCGCCACCACCCGCACCTGGATGCCGGTTTTCTGCTCGAACAGGGGAAGCAGGTGCTTGAACAGCCCCGATTGCTCGGTGGAAGTGGTGGAAGCCACCGTGATATAGCGGTCCTCTGCCCAGGCGTTGGCGAGGGTGACCAAAGCAAGCGCCAAGACGAGGGAAATTCGCCGCTTCAATGCCATGGAAGCTCTCCCTGAATGAATGCCTCGGCTTCGACCGAGGCGGGTTTGCGGAAAAACTGGTCTGCGGCGCTCCGCTCCACCAGCCGCCCCTCGTAGAGGAACAGGACCTCGTCGGCAAGGCGGCGCGCCTGCCCCAGGTTGTGGGTGGTCATCACGATCTTGGTCCCTTCGGCATGGATCGCGGCGATGATAGCCTCCACCTCCCGAGAGGCCCCCGGGTCCAGGTTGGCCGTGGGCTCGTCCAAGAACAGGACCTCGGGCTTCAAGGCCCAGGCCCGGGCGATGGCCAGGCGCTGCTGCTCGCCACCGGAGAGCACCCGGGCCGGACGATCGGCGAGGGCGGAAAGCCCGACCCGCTCCAGGGCCTGCCAGGCCCGGGCTTCCCGCTCTCGCCGCGGCACGTGGGAAAGCTTCAGGGCATAGCGGATGTTGTCGATGGCCGAGCGGCGCAGCATCACCGGCCGCTGGAACACCATGGCTTGCCGCCGGGGCTCGCCGGGCGCCTCCGGCGCGTTCCAGCGTATCGAGCCGCTGGTCGGGGCGAGCAGCCCGTGGCACAGGCGCATGAGCACGCTCTTGCCCGCTCCGTTGGGCCCAAGGATGACGGTGCGCTGCCCCGGCCCGATCTCCGCCGTGATGCGGTCGATGAGGATGCGGCCGCCGGCCCGGTAGCTCACCTCCGTGAGGACGAGGGGCAGCAAGGAGGCGTCGAGCTTGGTCGCGGACCTATCCATAGCGGCGCTGGGCCATTTCCTTCACCAGGTACGCCGCCGCGTTGAGGGACAGCACGATGGCCATGAGGATGATCCCCAGCCCCAGGGCGAGGGGAAGATCCCCCTTGCTGGTCTCCAGGGCGATGGCGGTGGTCATGACCCGAGTCACCCCGTCGATGTTGCCGCCCACGATCATCACCGCCCCCACCTCGGCGGCGGCCCGCCCGAAGCCGGCGAGGATCGCCGTCACCAGGGAAAAGCGGCAGTCCCACAACAGGGTGAGGGCCCATTGCACCGGGCCCGCCCCCAGGGACTTGAGCTGCTCCGCGTATTCGTTCCAGGCGTCCTCGACGGCCTGGCGCGCCAGCGCGGCGATGATGGGGGCGACCAGCACGGTCTGGGCGATCACCATGGCGGCGGGGGTAAACAGCAGGCCCAGCTCGCCCAAAGGCCCAGCCCGGGACAAGAGCAGGTAGATGAGCAATCCTGCGATCACCGGTGGCAGCCCCATGAGGGCGTTGAGGATCACGGTCACCGCCCGGCGGCCGGGAAAGCGGGCCACCGCCAGGGCGGCCCCCACCGGCAGGCCGATGAGGGCGGCGAGCCCCACCGCCGTGAGGCTCACCCGCAGGCTCAAGCCCACGATCTCCCACAGGGCGGAATCGGCGCCGCCGATGAGGGCGAGGGCCTGGGAAAAAGCCAGCCCCAAGGTGCCGTTCACAGGAACAAGCCCTCCGGCCGAGAACCGCACCCCGTCTCCCCGCCCGTCGCAAAGCTTAATATGCAACTGTTATTCATAAATCGTTATATTGATTGATGCACAATACTATTTTTCGTTGCTTATTCTTGCAATATGCTCTATTTTGCATATATGCAAATCCTTGAACCCGAGCTTGCCTGGTCCCTTCAAGGGGATGAAAAGCTCCTCCTGGACGGAGGCTTTCTCGCCTTGCTCCGGGCGGTGGGCGCCACCGGCTCCCTCGCCCGGGCGGCGCGGGCGACGGGCGTTTCTTATCGCCACGCCTGGGGGCAGATCGTCCGGGCCGCCGAGGGGCTGGGCGCTCCCCTGGTGCAACTGGAACAGGGCCGGGGCGCGCGCCTCACTCCCGTCGGGGAACGCCTCCTGGCCATGGATACCCGCTTGAGGCGGCGGCTGAACACCGAAGCCGCGCCCCTCCTCGCAGAACTGGCCGAGGCGCTCCCCCACCTCGAAAAACCCAGCGGCGGAGCGCTCCCCATCCGCGCGAGCCATGATCTGTTGCTGGCGGCCTTGCGGGAGCGGCTCGATTCAGCCCTGCCCATCGACATCGTTTTTCAGGGAAGCTCGGAAAGCCTGGAGTCCCTACGGCGCGGCCAGTGCCGGCTCGCCGGATTCCACCTGTGCCCGCAAACCCTGCCTGACGGGCGGCGCATGCTGGAGCCGTTCCTCCGCGGCCATTCCATCGTCATCGTTCTGCTCGCCTGGCGGGAGCAGGGATTGATGGTGGGGCAAGGCAATCCCCGGTCGATCCGGAAGCTGGCCGATCTTACCCGCCCGCAGGTGCGTTTCATCAACCGCCAGCGGGGATCCGGAACGAGGCTGCTCTTCGACCGGCTGCTGGCCGAGGCTGGCGTGTCCGCCGCGGGCATCACAGGCTATTCCCACGAGGAATTCACCCATCAGGCGGTGGCCGCCACGGTGGCGAGCGGCGGTGCCGACGCGGGCTTCGGCATCCGCGCCGCGGCCCATCTCTACGGCCTGGAGTTCATCCCGCTGGCCCGGGAAGTCTACTATCTCGCCTGCCGGCGCAGAAGCCTGGGGGAGCCGGCCGTGCAGAAACTTTTGCAGGCGATCCGCGGATCCGAGTTGCGGGCCGCGGCCGCGGCGCTCCCCGGCTACGACGTGACCGGGGCCGGAAAGATTTTCAGCCTGTCGGAGTTGCTGGCATCGGAAACGATGTCCTCGAAGCCGGCCGGCGGCCCACACCATGGAGGCTCTTGATATGAAGCTGAGCGCACGCAACGTCCTTCCCGGAAAAATCAAACAGATTCGCAAAGGCCCCATCAGCACGGAAGTCGTTCTGGAGGTGGCCGCGGGGGTAGAGATCGTTTCCGTGATCACCACCGGATCGGCGGAAAACCTCGGGCTTAAAGAGGGCGAGGCGGCCTACGCCGTATTCAAGGCCGACAGCGTGATGGTGGGCGTGGACCGCTGAAGCCGGGCTTGTCCGCAGCCGGGAAGGCGGGGCTGCTAAAATGATTTTTTGCCGCGTTTGGTCCGTGCCGTCGCTTCGAGGGAGCCGCTTGACCCGTGCCCAGGTTGAAAAGGCCGCCGCCCCTTGGGGCCGCAGGGAGCTCGCCGGCGCGGCCTTCGCCGTCCTCCTGATGGCAGCCCTTCTTGCCAGGGCCGAGACGACGGTGACCTTCGAAGACTCGGCGGGACGGCGGATCGCCGTGCCGGCCCGAGTGGAGCGGGTGTTCGCCGCGGGACCGCCTGCCAGTGTCCTCGTCTTCGCCATCGCCCCCGATACCCTTCTCGGATGGAACCGGGCCATGACGCCCGAGGAGGCCCGCTTCATTCCCCCGCGTTACGCCGCCCTTCCGGCCCTGGGTCGGCTGACGGGGCGCGCCAACACCGCTAACGTGGAAACGGTGCTGGAGGCCCGCCCCGATCTCATCCTGGACGTGGGCTCCGTGACGCCCACCTTCGTATCCCTCGCTGATCGGGTGCAGGCCCAGACCGGCGTGCCCTACGTGCTGCTGGACGGGCGGCTCGAAGCGCTGTCTCGCACTTTGGAGCTGGCAGGGGCCCTGCTAAGGCGCGACGACCGCGCCCAGCGGCTCGCCCAGTACGTGGGCCGCACGCTGGAGGAGGTGCGCACCCAGGTATCGATGATTGCCGAAGAGCAGCGCCCGCGGGTGTACTACGCCCGGGGACCGAACGGGCTGCAGACGGCCCTGCCCGGCTCCATCAACGTGGAGGCGCTGGAGTTCGTAGGCGCCCGCAACGTGGCTGCGGGCCCACCCGGCGGCGGGCTAATCAACGTGTCCCGGGAACAGGTGCTCGCCTGGAATCCCGAGGTGATCGTCACCATCGATCCCAACTTCTACGCCGCGGTATGGAGCGATCCCGCCTGGGCCGGGGTGGCGGCCGTGCGCAGCGGACGGGTGCACCTCTCGCCCCATCTCCCGTTCGGATGGGTGGACTTTCCGCCCGGCCTCAATCGGGTGATGGGCGTGCGCTGGCTGGCGGCCGTCCTGTACCCTGATCGCTTCCCCGGCGACCTGCGGCGCGAGACCGAGGGGTTCTACCGCCTGTTCTACCATTGCTCCCCGGATCCGGCGCTCCTCGACGCGCTCCTTGCGCCGCAGAGGCCTCTCCGATGACCAGCGTCTTCGCCTTGCGTCGCGGCTCCGGGAGTGGCCTGTCCCAGTGGCCCCTCTGGGCGTCTTCCGCCCTGCTGCTGGGCTTAGTGGTCGTAGCCCTCATGGTGGGCAAATTTCCCGTCTCCCCCGGCGAGCTCTTCCACGTCCTGGTCGCCCGGCTGGGCGGGACAGCCGCCGCCCCTTCCGCCGTGGAGACCGTGATCTTCCAGATCCGCGGGCCGCGCATCGCCGCCGCCATCGTGGTGGGCGCCGCCCTCGCCGCGGCGGGGGCGGCCTACCAGGGCATGTTCCGCAACCCCCTAGTCTCCCCCGACATCCTCGGGGTCTCTTCCGGCGCAGCCTTAGGGGCGGCCCTCGCCATATTTTTTTCCCTGGGGGTCGTGGCGATCCAGGGATTCGCCTTCGTGGGAGGGCTCCTTGCCGTGGCCGTGGTGTACGCAGTGGGCTCGGCGGTGCGCCGCCACGACCCCATCCTCACCCTCATCCTGGCGGGCGTTGTGATCGGAACCCTCCTCGGGGCGCTACTCGCCCTGATCAAATACCTCGCCGACCCCTACAATCAGCTGCCCGCCATCACCTACTGGCTCCTGGGGAGCCTGGCCGCCATCACCCCCTCGGACCTGCGGGTGGCGGCGCCCCTGGCCCTCGCCGCGCTGCTGCCGCTCACGCTGTTGCGCTGGCGCATGAATCTCCTCTCGCTCCCTGACGACGAGGCCCGGGCCCTGGGCGTGAACACGGCAGCCCTGCGCCTCGCAGTGGTGTGCGCGGCGACCCTTATGACAGCGGCAAGCGTCGCGGTGAGCGGGGTGATCGGCTGGGTCGGGCTCCTCGTGCCCCACGCGGCCCGGCTCCTGGTGGGGCCGGACTTCGGCCGCCTGTTGCCCCTCAGCATGGTGTTCGGGGCGTGCTATCTGCTGGCGGTGGACACGCTGGCGCGGACCCTGGCGGCGATCGAAATCCCTCCCGGCGTGCTCACCGCCGTGATCGGGACGCCGGTGTTCCTGTGGCTGCTCGCCACCACCCGGCGGGGATGGTGATGCACCCTGCGGCGCTTGAGGTCAACGACCTCGCTTACGGCTACCCGGACCGGGTCATCGGGGCGGGATTCCGCTTTACCCTGGCGCCAGGCCAGGTGATCTGCGTGCTGGGGCCCAACGGCTGCGGCAAGACCACCCTCTTTCGCACCGTCCTGGGCCTGCTGCCCCCCAAGGCGGGGGACATCCTCGTCGAGGACGTGCCCATCGGGCGCTGGCGCCGGGACGCCCTCGCCCGGGCCATGGGCTACGTTCCCCAGGCCCACAGCGGCTATTTCGCCTTCACCGTGCGGGAGATTGTGCTCATGGGGCGCACCGCCCACCTGCCCCTGTTCGGGGCACCCGGCCGCCGCGACCACGAAGCGGCAGAGCGGATCATGGCCATGCTGGGCATCGACCACCTGGCGGACCGGATCTACACCCAGGTGAGCGGCGGCGAGCGGCAGCTCGCCCTCATCGGGCGGGCCTTGGCCCAGGAGCCGAAGCTGCTGGTGCTGGACGAGCCCACGGCCAACCTGGACTTCGGCAACCAGCTCCTGGTGCTCGCCCAGATGCGCGCCCTCGCCCGGGAAAGCATCGGCATCCTGTTCTCGACCCACGATCCGGACCAGGCCTTCATCTGCGCCGATCGGGTGCTGATGTTGCGCGACGGGGCCATCTTGTGCGACGGCCCGCCGGCGGATGCCATCACCAGCGAGAACCTGTACCGGGTGTACGGCGTCCATGTCCAGGTGATGGATGTCCCCGTGGGCCCGGGCGAGACCCGCAAGACCTGCGTCCCGTCCCTCGCGCGAAGGAATGCCGCCCCCCACGGCATCCCTCGACCGGGACGGCGTAAAATTCGAAGACCAGCCAGGCCCGAAAGAATCCACGGAGCGAAGACCATGCAACCAGCGAAATCCCTGCAGGCGGCGAGCTGCGCCGACGATTACGACCCCAACTCCCTGCCGGTGGACAAGGCCCGGCAGCTCATCCGGCAGTTTCTCGTTCCTGTGACCGGCACCGAGCGGGTGAGCCTGCGCGCCGCCCTGGGGCGGGTGCTGGGGGAGGACGTGATCTCCCCCCTGGCCGTTCCCGCCCACGACAATTCCGCCATGGACGGCTACGCCGTGCGCCACACCGATTTGAAGCCTGACGGAGAAACCGCACTCCGGGTGCTGGGCACCGCCTTCGCCGGAGCGCCTTTCCGTGGCGCGGTGGGGCCCGGCGAGTGCGTGCGCATCATGACCGGTGCCATCGTTCCCGCCGGCGCGGACACGGTAGTCATGCAGGAGCAGGTGCAGTCCGACGGGCAGACGGCCCGGATCGGGCCGGGGAACTACAAAGCCGGGCAGAACGTGCGTCGGGCGGGGGAGGATCTCAAGCCGGGACAGGTGGTGCTCGTCCGGGGCAAGCAGCTCCGGCCCGCGGAGCTGGGGCTGCTCGCCTCCCTGGGCATCGGCGAGGTCCCGGTGTTCCGGCGCCTGCGGGTGGCCTTCTTTTCCACGGGGGACGAGCTGGTGTCCATCGGCACCCCCTTGGGGGAAGGCCAGATCTACGACAGCAACCGCTATACCATCTACGGCATGCTCGCTCGCCTGGGGTGCGAGGTGATCGACATGGGGGTGGTGCGGGACGACCCGGCGGCCCTGGAGCAGGCCTTCCAGGAAGCCGCCGCCATGGCGGACGTGGTGATCACCAGCGGCGGGGTGTCCGTCGGGGAGGCCGACTACACCAAGGATCTCTTGGACAAGCTGGGGGAGGTGGTGTTCTGGAAGATCGCCATGAAGCCCGGCCGGCCCCTAGCCTACGGCAAAGTCGGAGGAGCCCACTTCTTTGGGCTGCCGGGAAACCCGGTCTCCGTCATGGTGACCTTCTACGAATTCGTCCGCGACGCGCTGCTCGTGCTGATGGGGCGAAGCGACGTGACACCCCTGCCCACCTTCCAGGTGAGATGCGTCACTCCCCTCAAGAAAGCACCCGGCCGTACCGAGTTCCAGCGGGGGATTCTGTCCCAGGAGCCCTCGGGGGAATGGGTAGTGCGGGTCACGGGGGAACAGGGCTCCGGCATCCTGCGCTCCATGGCGGAGGCCAACTGCTTCATCGTCCTGCCCCACGACCAGGGTCCCCTGCCCGCCGGCAGCCTGGTGGAGGTGCAGCTTATGGAAGGCCTGGTATAGGGGGACGGGCGGCCCGGGTCAGGTCGCCACCAAATCGAGCAGCCGCTCAATGCGCTCGATCCGCGCATCCAATCCGAACGAAAAAGCCCGGGGCGCACCAACAAAAAAGCGCAACCCGAAGGTTGCGCCCCATTTTCCGAACCGGCGGTCAGTTACTTCTTTGTCTCTTTCGCGGCGGCCGCGGCGACCGGCTTGGCAGTCTCGGGGGCCGCCCCGGCCTTGGCGCGCTTGTAGCGCTCGGAAATCATGTCTTGCACCCGGGCAAGGGCCTCCGCTTGCTTCTTCGCCGCCTCCTCGGCCTTGCGCTTGGCTTCCTCCATCTTGGCTTTTTCTTCTTCCGTCGGCGGCGGCAGCTTGGCCTGAACCGTGCCCGCCGCGCCGACCGCGAGCAGGGCCCCCATCGCCGCGGCGATCCATGTGCTGCGCTTCATTTGCCTCCTCCTCAAGCCCGTTGCGGGGCGCCGCCCACGGTGGGCGCGGCCTGGGCCCCCGCCTTCTGCTGGGCCTTGACCTCCTCGTACCAGTACTCGTGGTGGGCCTTGGCCCAGGCCTCGTCCACCATGCCGTCGTAGCGCATGGAGTGGTAGGCCCCCTGGACGCCGATGGTGCCCAGGTAGATGTGGCCCATGCCGAAGGCCATGTAGAGCAGCGCGCCGATGGCGTGGATCACGTTGGCGAGCTGCATTGCCTCACGCCCCTGCCCGAAGTTCGGGAAGTCCAGGATCAGCCCGGTGACGCTCACCACGATGGTGAGGAAAACGACGCCGATCCAGAACCACAGCTTCTCGCCGGCGTTGAAAAAGCCGGAAGGCACCTCCTTCTTGCTGAAAAAGCCCCCCAGCTTGGCGAGCCACTGCAGGTCGTAGGCGCGGGGGAGGTTGCGCCCCATGTAGGTGGCAATCATGGCCAGCGCCGAGACGATGAAGTACGGCCCCACGAAGTTGTGCAGGTTTTTCGACAGGTTGGCGAAAAACGCGAACACCGTGTAACCGAACACCGGCAGCAGCACGAACTTTCCGAAAAGGATGACGAGGCCGGTGATGGCCAGGATCACCCAGGAGATGGCCGTGGACCAGTGGATCACCCGGTCCCAAGCGCTGAAGCGCAGGATCTTGCGCCCGGTGTCGGGCTCGTGCTGCCCGATGGGGCCCCGGATCAGGTAGAAGGCGAGGATCAGGAGCGGAACCGCGATCATCAGGATGCCGCCATACAAAGTGACGGGACCGTTGCGCAGCTCCCGCCAGGTCTCTCCCTGGGACTGGACCAACACCCCGGTTTCGACGCCGCGCACCTGGGTGATGCCCTGACCCGAGCGCACCTCGCGCCACACCGGCGCGTTGTTGAGGGGCTGGGTCTCCTGGCGCGCTTGCTGCTCCTCGACCCGCTGCATCGGGACATCCACGAACGGCTGCTGCCCGGGAGCGGCCAGCGCCGTCCCCCCGATCAGCGCCAGGCCCAGCAGCCCGGTCGCCGCGAAACGGGCACAGACAAGGTTTGGCATGGATTCCTCCTATCGTCCGGCCGTATCGCCCGCGATGCGGACGTACTCGTTCTGGCCCAACTGCCGGGTCTTAATGCTCTTCTCCCAGGCCGCCTTATCGCCCTTGAACTCCTCGTTGTCCCACGGCAGGCTGTCCGGCTTGCCCTGGTACTTGCCCGCCTTGTACTGGGTCACCTGCGGCCTCTCGCCGCAGGCCCCGAGTCCCAAGGCGAGCAGGGCCGCGATGGCGGCCGCTGCCACCTTTTTCATGATCAGCCTCCTTTCCCGGCCGGCGCGCTCGGCTGCTGCTCAGGCCGCCCGTAGGCGGTCGCCCAGCCCCAGACCTCCGCGCCCCTGCCGCGCACCAGGACCCGCTGCCGATAGATGTCCGCCAGCACGTCCCCATCGCCGCCCAGGAGGGCCTTGGTGGAGCACATCTCGGCGCAGGCGGGGAGCTTTCCTTCCGCGATGCGGTTGCGGCCGTACTTCTTGAATTCCACCTCGGAGAAGTCCGGCTCGGGGCCGCCGGCGCAGAAGGTGCACTTGTCCATCTTGCCGCGCAGCCCGAAGCCCCCGTCTTGGGGAAACTGGGGCGCGCCGAACGGGCAGGCGTAGAAGCAATAGCCGCAGCCGATGCACAGATCCTTGTCGTGCAGGACGATGCCCTCCGAGGTCTTGTAGAAGCAGTCCACCGGACACACCGCCATGCACGGGGCGTCCGAGCAGTGCATGCACGCCACCGAGATGGAGCGCTCCCCGGGCACGCCGTCGTTGATGGTCACCACCCGCCGGCGGTTCACGCCCCAGGGCACCTCGTGCTCGTTCTTGCACGCGGTCACGCAGGCGTTGCACTCGATGCAGCGCTCCGCGTCGCATATGAACTTCATTCGAGCCATGGTCTAGCCTCCTCCGAATCCGTTACGCCTTGGAAATGCGGCAGAGCGTCGTCTTAGTCTCCTGCATCATGGTGACCGCGTCGTAGCCGTAGGTGGTGGCGGTGTTGACCGCTTCCCCACGGACGATGGGCGCCGCCCCCTGCGGATACTTGTCCAGCAGGTCCTGGCCCATCCACCATCCCGCGAAGTGGAACGGTAGGAACACCGTTCCCGGGGCCACGCGCTCGGTGACCAGCGCCTTGACCTTGATGCGCGCCTTGGTGGGGGACTCCACCCACACGTACTCGCCGTTGCGCACCCCGGCGTTGTTGGCGTCCTTCGGGTTCACCTCGACGAACATGTCCTGCTGCAGCTCGGCGAGCCACGGGTTGGACCGGGTCTCGTCGCCCCCGCCCTCGTACTCCACGAGCCGGCCGCTGGTCATGATTAGCGGATACTCCTTGGAGATCTCCTTGTTCGCCATCTGGATGGTCTTGAACAAGGTGGGCATGCGCCAGAACGCCTTCTTGTCGTCATGAGTGGGATACTTCTCTACAAGATCCGGCCGCGGCGAGTAGAGGGGCTCCCGGTGCTGCGGGATGGGATCGGGGAAGTTCCACACCACCGCCCGGGCCTTGGCGTTGCCGAAGGGATGGCAGCCGTGGTTCTTCATCACCACCCGGATGATGCCGCCGGAGAGGTCGGTCTTCCAGTTCTTGCCTTCGGCCTCCTTCTTCTCTTCCTCGGTCAGCTCGTCCCACCAGCCTAGTTTTTTGAGGAACACGTGGTCGAACTCGGGATAGCCGGTAGTGATGTCGGCGCCCTTGGAGTGGGAGCCGTCCTCCGCCAGCAGCGATACTCCATCCCGCTCCACGCCGAAGTTGGCGCGGAAGTTGCCGCCGCCGTCCATGACGTGCTTGGAGGTGTCGTACAGGTTGGGGGTACCCGGGTGCTTCAGCTCCGGCGTCCCATAGCAGGGCCACGGCAGCCCGAAGTAGTCGCCGTCCAGCACGTACCCGGTCTCCTTATCCACCCCGCCCTTGGCCCGCAGAGTCTTCACGTCGAAGACGTGCATGTTGCGCATGTGGGCCTTCAACCGCTCCGGCGACTGCCCCGTGTAGCCGATGGTCCAGGTCCCTCGGTTGATCTCCCGCAGGATCGATTCGGGTTCGGGTTCCTCGAACTTGTCTGGATCGGGCTTGACGATCTTCAGGTTCTTGGCGAACTCTTTTTCGAACCCGAACTTCTTGGCCAAAGCGTACATAATCGCCTGGTCGGTCTGGGACTCGAATAGGGGCTTGATCACCCGCTCCCGCCACTGGATCGACCGGTTGGACGCCGTGCAGGACCCGGACGTCTCGAACTGGGTGGCTGCCGGCAGGAGGTACGCGCCGTCGGTGCGGGCGAGGGCAGCCATGGCCGCAGTGGCGGACGGGTAAGGGTCGATCACGACGATGAGGTCGAGCTTCTTTATCGCCTCCAGCATGTCCTTGTTGCGGGACTGGCTGTTGGGCGCGTGGCCCCAGTAGATCACCGCCCGCAGGTTGGGATCTTGGTCGATGTTCTCGTTTTTCTCCAGCACCGCGTCGAACCAGCGGGACACGGTGATGCCCGGCTTGGTCATCATGGCCTCGGAGGCGAAGCGGCCCTTCAGCCACTCGTAGTCCACGCCCCACACCCTCGCCCAGTGCTTCCACGATCCCGGCGCGATGCCGTAGTAGCCCGGCAGGGAATCCGGGTTGGGCCCCACGTCGGTGGCGCCCTGCACGTTGTCGTGGCCGCGGTAGATGTTGCACCCGCCCCCTGAGACGCCCACGTTACCGAGGGCGAGCTGCAGGATGCAGGAAGCGCGCACGATGGCGTTGCCGGTGGTGTGCTGGGTCTGGCCCATGGCCCACACGATGGTGGACGGCCGGTTCTCCGCCATAAGCTTAGCCACCGTGTAGACCGACTTTTCGTCCAGGCCGGTGACGTCTTCCACCTTGTCCGGAGTCCACTTGGTCAGGACTTCCTCCTTGACCTTGTCCATGCCGTAGACCCGCTGGCGGATGTACTCCTTGTCTTCCCAGCCGTTCTTGAAAATGTGATAGAGCAGCCCCATCAGGAACGCCACGTCGCTACCGGAGCGGGTGCGGAAATAATAATCCGCCTTGGCCGCGGTGCGGGTGAAGCGGGGATCCACCACGATCACCTTGGCCCCGTTCTCCTTCGCGTGCAGCGTATGCAGCATCGACACCGGGTGCGCCTCGGCGGCGTTGGAGCCGAAGAACAGGATGCACTTGGAGAACTGCTCGTCGTTGTAGGAGTTGGTCATGGCCCCGTAACCCCAGGTGTTCGCCACCCCCGCCACGGTGGTGGAGTGGCAGATGCGCGCCTGGTGGTCGCAGTTATTCGAGCCCCACATGGACACGAACTTGCGCAGCAGGTAAGCCTGCTCGTTGCTGTGCTTGCTGGAGCCGATCCAATACACCGCGTCGGGGCCGCTCTCCTTGCGGATGGCGAGCAGCTTGTCGCCCACCTCGTTGATCGCCTGCTCCCAACTGATCTTCTGCCACTTGCCGCCCGCGAGCTTCATGGGATAGCGCAGGCGATGCTCGCCGTGGCCGTGCTCGCGCACGGATGCGCCCTTGGCGCAGTGTGAACCCAGGTTGATGGGCGAATCGAACACCGGCTCCTGCCGCACCCACACCCCGTTCTTCACCACGGCGTCGATGGCGCAACCCACCGAGCAGTGGGTACACACGGTGCGCCGCACCTCCACGGAACCCGCGCCTTCGGCCTTGGCGGCCTGGGCCCTATCCATCATGGAGAAGGGCAACTGGCTGGCAAAGGCGCCGGCACCGACCGCGATGCCGGAGCGCCTGAGGAAGGTGCGCCGGTCCATGGTGTTGCCCAGGAAAGCGGCCACGCTACGGCTCAGGCGACCCGAGCGCTGGACCTCAGTCGTCGATTTCTTGATCAGCAACATGTTTAGAGCCTCCTCCTTCCGTCAGACCCGGGCGGTCTGGTAGTACTGGCGCACGTGGGCCGTCTCCTGGTAGCCCCGCTTGGCGGCCGCCGCTTTCCCGGCTTTCGCCTTGAGGTGCGCCGGGGAAGTCCCGGTCAAAGCGGCCGTCGCGGCCGCCGCGCCGCCGGCGGTGAGCGCCAGCATGAACTTGCGCCTTCCGGCATTGGTCGTCGCGCTCATGGTCTTTACCCTCCTCTTCTCTGTCAGCCGTCAATCGGCAATGTCGAACGAAGCCACTTCCACATCGAAAAAAGCTGCAGCAAACCTGGCCACGTGCCTGAAAAAATCGGCCTCCTCGGTCCGCGCCAGGCTCTCGGCGAGCCTCGGGTACCAGGATTTCACATGGGCGGAGAAAAACCGCTTCTGGGTCTCCAGCCCGGCCCCGGAAAGAATCAGGATGCGCATCACATCGCACAGGGCCGCGATGTGATCCTCGGGTTCGCCGGCGGTGAGCTTGCGGGAAAACCCCAGCACCGCCAGGTCGTCCCGCAGCGCCGCCAGGGGCTTTTCCATCATAAACCCGGCCAGGTAATAGGAGCCGAACACCATGACCTTGGGCCGCCCCACGCCGTAGAACAGGGTCTCGAACTCTTCCCGCACCCGCGCCGGATCGGCCGCCGCGGCCGCGGCCTTCAGATCGCGCCAGGCGGAAGCGAAAGGCGACGCCCCCTCTCCTCCCGGCCCCGCATCGGATTGGGCCACCAGGCGCAGCAGCTCGTCCGACGGCGGCGCGTAGAACAAGTTGGAGATCAGCGCGTACATGTCGGCCCGGGCCAGATCCTCCGGAGCCACCGGCGCCGGGGCGTGCACGGTCATGGCGCTGCCGCTCATCGGGTCACCTCGAAGATGGACACCTTCTTCTCGCCTTGCATGAGGTCGATCACCCGGCAGTCGGCGCACATCTGCAGCCGGGTGAGCGCCCCCGCTTCGGCGAACATGGAATGGGAGGCGAGCTTGGCCGTCATGTTGTCGATCATCTGCTTCGTGGCGAAGGGCTTACCGCACTTCACGCAGTGGAAAGGCTCCGCCTCGTTGAGCACCCGCGGCTCCTTGGACGCCTTGGACAGCAGCAGCCGGGGCGCCAGGGTGATGGCACCCTCGGGACAGGTCTTGGCGCACAGGCCGCACTGCACGCAATTGGCCTCGACGAACTTGAGCTGGGGCAGCTCCTTGCCGTCCAGCAGGGCGCTCTCGGGACAGGCCCCGACGCAGGCCATGCACAGGGTGCAGCGTTCCTTGTCGAGGCGCACCTCGCCGTAAGGCGCTCCCGCCGACAGGGCGACCGCCTCCATGGGGCGGGGGGCATGGCGCAGGAGGTGCTCGAAGACGAAGTCCAGGGTGCTGCGCTTGTCGTTGGACAGGTTGAAAAGCGCGGGCGGACAGGTCTCGGCTCGGGGAAGATCCCACAGGGCCTCTTCCAGCGCCTCCACGTCAGAGGCCTCCACCAGATGCAGGTGGGTGCCGCCATAGCCCAGCCCGTGGAGAATTTCCTGGCCGTAGGTCATCTGTTGCCGCAGCGCCGCCAGATAGCCTTCCGCCTCGCCCCCGGTGCTCAACACCGCCACCTGGCCAGCCCCCAGGGCGATGGCGCCCAACATGAGGTCCAGCCCCACGGAACCCACGTGAAAGACTTCCACCGGAATCACCCGGGCGGGCAGGCCCTGGCCTTGGCGGCCGAGCTTCAAGAGGAGCTCGCGCCCGTCGGTGGCGTTGTGGAACAGCAAACAAGCGTCCTTCCCTCCGGCCCGGAGGTAGGCTTGCAGCAGAGCGCGCAAGCGAGTGCCCATGTCCGCGACCCGGGGATAGGCGTAGGTCATGGCGCCGGAGGGGCACACCGTGGCGCACCCGCCGCAACCCATGCACAGGTGAGGCTCCACCCGGACGTGATCCCCCTCCTCCGAAATGGCCGCCGTCGAGCAGACGTCGAGGCACTTGCTGCACCCGGTGATTTTCGATCGGCTGTGGGCGCAGATACTTTCTCTGTAGACGAAAAACTTCGGTTTCTCAAATTCGCCCACCAGCCCGAGCAGTTGCTGCGCCGCAAGAGCCTGGTCCAGGGGATCCCGGCCGGGGGCGAAATAGCCCTGGGGCGGCTGGGGCATGGACAACAGGGGCTTCTCGGACAGGTCCAGCACCAGGTCCCAGGTTTCCGAGCGCTCCCGCTCCGCCCGCTCGAAGTCGATGGCCCGCACCTCGCCGCAGGCCACCACACACTGGCGGTGGGCCTTGCACCGGTCCAGATCGATCTGGTAGGTGAAATCGATGGCGCGCTCCGGACAGACCCGGATGCAGGCGCCGCACCGGGTACAGACCTCCAGGTCGATGGGATTCGCCTGCTCCCAGCGGACTTGGAAAGCACCCAGGTATCCCCTGATTTCTTTCACCCGACCCGAGAACACCGGGTAGCGGCGCTCGGCGCCCAGGTCTCCCCCGCCGGCGGTGCTCGCCACCAGCACGCTCACCTCGAGTTGATTCGCCAGGCGGTCGGCCCAGGCGACGCAGGCCGCCGCCTGGCCGATGATCAGCAGGCGCCCTTCGGACTTGTAAGAGACCCGGGGTACCGGCTCGGGATCCGGCACCAGGGCCGCCGCCAGGAGGGCCGCCATCTTGGGACCGGCGTTGCGGCCGTCCCGGGACCAGCCGGCGGTTTCCCGGATATTGACGAAGCGCACCGGTGCCTGGGCGTCGATGCCCGCCGCCACCTCGGCGAAAAGGGGCGCCTCCTGGGTACAGGCCACCACCGTGTCCCCGCCGCTCTTCAGGGCCGCTTCCACTTCCCCGATCTGCCGCCGGCAAAGCTGTTGGTGGACGGGGAGAGGCGCGTCGAGCTGCATGCCCTTGGCCAACAATGACCCATCCACGGTCATCGTGCCATTGCAGGTACAGACCCGGATCGCCTTGTCGTTCAACGGCATTTCAATGGGTTAGCTTCGCTTGCGCAAAACCCTGTTGTTTATAGACCTCATAAATTCCAGCAATCCACGAGCCGGAGAAAACATGAAAGAAACGACAAGAAAGGAGAAATAAGGACAACGCCCCTTTCCGCCCGCCGATCTTTCCGGCCAGGTTCAGGCGCGGGCGTCGGGGTTCCGGGGCTCTGCTTGGTCGGGGGACGGGGTATCGGGGGCGGCGGGCGCTCCCTCGCCCCGGGCCTCGGAGGGCTCCGGGGCGGCAGGCGGCTCTTGCCCCGGCGGCGGGAGGCCCTCCCCGGCCTGGGCCAGCGCCGGTCCTTGCGGCGCCTCCTCCTCCCGGGAGCGGCTCTGCAGCAAGTGCTCCACGGTATGGGTCAGCCTGGCCAGCAGCTCTGGCTCCAGGGGCTCGAACTTGTTGTAGTCGTCGATGTACACGTCGAGCCCGTCCATGACGTTGAAATGGGGGTCGCCGAAGAGCTTTTTCAGCGCCGCCCGGCGCAGCCCGTCCTCCACCTTGGGGTGCATGAATGCCCGGAAATCCGAGTCGAAGCTCAAGCTTTCCAGGGGCGGCAGGGGCGGAGGCGGGTCGTCCGCCGGCTTGCGCTCGGGGCCGCCCGGGCTCCCTTGAGCGGCCCGGGACTCTCGCTTGAGCCGGGACCAGCGGGCGAGGAAAGGCTCCTCCCCTCGCCGCGGGACGGGCGCGGGTTCCTTCCGGCCTTCGGCCGGCTTGCCGGCGGAGGGCGGGTCAGTCCTGTCGGAGCTTGCCATGGTGTTCCAGCCTGCTGGAGGCGTAGCGGCGGCGTTTTTTCGCCTCGGGGTCCGGCCGGTAGTGGGTTTCCACGAATTCCCCGACCCAGCGGTAGATCTCCGGCGACATGGGCACCCCGTCCACCTGCTCGTTGGCGTCCATCCACCGGGCCGCTTCCCCGTAGCTCACCGTGACGAAGGCGGGACGCGCTTCTCCTTGCTCGTCGTAGCGCCACAGGACGAAGACCCGGGGCTCGCTCGCCGAGACGTTGAGCCAGTAGTCTTCTGCCTCGTCCCGGCGTAGCTCCAGGCGGAAGCCGGTATGGAGCACCCGTCGGTGCCGTTCGTCCTCGAAGATCACCCGGGGCGGGGTCTCCGGGGGCGCGCCGTCCTCCACCACCCCGATAGCCTCCCAACGGTGGGAGCACCAAGGATTGTCCAGGCGCAAACGCTCCATGACGACCGCCACGGGCAAAGTTTCTGCAGGCATAGGATCCAATATAGTCTAAAGTAACAGGCAGCGTTCGAGCCTACCGGTTCCCCCGGAAACTTCAACGCCTTCGGATCGAAACGGGTGCACGGGCGCCTTGAGCATATGTCGGAGTTTTTGTAATAATTTTTCCGCTCTTACCCGTGCGGCCCCGGAACGACCCTTGCAACAGCTATTCGGAACCGTCCTAGAAACGAGGATTGGAAAAAATGAGCCATGACCTTGGGGCAAGCCCGCTGATAGACAAGTTCGGCCGCACGGTCAACTACATCCGCCTCTCGGTCACCGACCGCTGCGACTTCCGCTGTACCTACTGCATGGCGGAAGAGATGACTTTTCTTCCCCGCGCCCAGGTCCTGTCCCTGGAAGAATGCCTGCGGCTTGCCCGGGTGTTCGTGGGCCTGGGGGTCACCAAGATCCGCATCACCGGGGGCGAGCCCCTGGTGCGCAAAAACGTGCTCTGGCTGTTCCAGCAGCTCGGGCGGCTCCCGGGGCTCAAGGAGCTGGTGCTCACCACCAACGGCTCCCAGCTCGAGCGGTTCGCCCGGCCCCTGGTGGAAGCGGGGGTGCGCCGGGTAAACGTGAGCCTGGACAGTCTCGACCCGGACAAATTCAGGCGCATCACCCGAGTCGGGGACCTGGACAAGGTGCTGCGCGGGATCGCTGCGGCCAAGGCGGCGGGCTTCGCCGGCATCAAGCTCAACACCGTGATGATCCGGGGCGTGAACGAGGACGAGTTCTGCGACCTGGTGCAGTTCGCCGTGGACCAGGAGCTCGACATCGCCTTCATCGAGGAAATGCCGCTGGGGGACGTGGGCCACGCCCGGATCGACACCTACTACAGCTCGGACGACGCGCTGGCGCTCTTGGGCAGCCGCTTCGAGCTGGTCGCCAGCACCGAGACCACCGGTGGTCCGGCCCGCTACTGGCGCATCCCCGGCACCCGAACCAAGGTGGGATTCATCTCCCCCCACTCCCATAACTTCTGTGCCGCCTGCAACCGGGTGCGCGTCACCTGCACGGGCGAGCTTTTCCCCTGCCTGGGACAGAACGATTCCGCAAATCTGCTGCCCCTGCTGCGCGCCTATCCCGACGACGACCAGCCGGTGCGCCAAGCCATCATCGATGCCATGGGCATCAAGCCCCGGGGCCACGACTTCAACCTGTTCCAGGCCAAGCCCAAGGTGATCCGCTTCATGTCGGTGACGGGAGGCTGAGGCGGTGGACGCGCCTTATCGTCCCCGGCTCACCAACGCCGCCCGCCCCGCCACTTTCACCATCACGGCGGTCAACGAGCGGGGCGAGGAGCTGCCGACCCAGATCGCCGGCGAGCATCCCCTCACCCTGTACGTGGACAAGCGGGAGATCGTCACCCTCATGACCCTGGGAGGCGCCCCGGAAGCCCTGGTCATCGGCTACCTGCGCAATCAGCGGCTGGTGAACAGCATCGAGGACATCGTGGCGGTGCAGGTGGACTGGGAGACCGAGGCGGTGGCGGTCACCACCCGCAACGGCCTCGGCGATATCGATGAAAAGATGGAGAAGCGCACCGTCACCACCGGCTGCGGCCAGGGCACCGTGTTCGGCGACCTGATGGAGGAGATCGACCGGATCCGGCTGCCCGCCGACGTGACCCTCACGGAGGAGACCCTCTATGGGCTACTAGACAACGTGCGCCGCTACGAGTCCATCTACAAGCAGGCCGGCGCGGTCCATGGCTGCGCCCTGGCCAAAGGGGCCGACATCCTCATGTTCGTGGAGGATGTGGGACGACACAACGCGGTGGACGCCATCGCGGGCATGATGTGGCTGGACCGGCTGGAAGGGGCCGACAAGATCTTCTACACCACGGGGCGGCTCACCTCCGAAATGGTGATCAAGTGCGCCCAGATGGGGATTCCCTTCCTCGTCTCCCGCTCGGGCCTCACCCAGATGGGCTACGAGATCGCCCGCAAGGTGGGCATCACCATGATCGGCCGGGCCACCGGCAAGCACTACCTGCTGTTCACCGGTCGCGAGAGGTTCGTCAAGGCGTGAAGGTCACCGGGGTCCTCCTCGCCGGCGGCATGGGCAGGCGCATGGGGGGCGTGGACAAGGGCCTGCAGCTTCTCCAAGGCAAACCCCTGGCCCAGTGGGTGCTGGAGCGCTTCGCCCCCCAGGTGGATGAAGTGCTGGTCAACGCCAACCAGAATCTCGAGCAGTACGCCCGCTTCGGCTACCGGGTCGTTCCCGACCAGGTGGGGGGCTTCGCCGGCCCCCTGGCCGGCCTGCACCGGGGCTTCAGCGAGGCCGCCCATCCCCTGGTGGCCACAGTGCCCTGCGATTCCCCTTTTTTGCCCCTGGACCTGGTGGCGCGGCTACGCACCGCTTTGGAAGCGAATGATGCCGACCTGGCGGTGGCCAAGACCTTCGATCAACCCCACCCGGTGTTCTGCCTGGGCCGCCGAGCCCTCAAGGACCACCTGGAACGATATCTGGCGAGCGGCGGCCGCAAGATCGACGCCTGGTACGCGAGCCTGCGGGTGGCGGAAGTCCCCTTCGACGACGAGGCGGACGCATTCCGCAACATCAACACCCCGGAGGAGCTGGACCAGTCCGCCCAGTGGGTGAGGCCGTGAACGAAGCGGGAGAACCTCGGGACTACTTCACGGTCAAGGAGGTGGCGGAATACCTCCACCTCAACGAGAAGAAGATCTACGCCCTGGTCAAGGAGGGAGCGATTCCCGCCACCAAGGCCGCCGGCAAGTGGTTATTTCCCCGCAGGCTGGTGGACGAGTGGCTGCTGGAGTCGGCCCACGGGGGCGTGCTCACCGACCGCCTGGTGATTGCCGGCAGCGACGATCCCCTGCTCGCCGCCGCCGTAGCCCAGCTCGCCAGCCAAATGGGGGCATCCGCCCTGGTGACCCTGTCCCCCACAGGAACCCGCCTGGGGCTCGCCCTCCTCGCCCAGCGCCGGGCCCATGCGGCGGCCATCCACTGGGGCCCGGCTGCCGCCGCCGACCGGCGCCACCCCCAGCTCGCCCGCAGCTACCCCACCCACCGGGGCTGGATGCTGGTGCGGCTGGCGCGCCGGGAACAGGGCATCCTCCTGGGCCCCGCCGTCGCCGGGGCGACCGGGCTGGAGACCCTAGTGAAACCCGGAATACGCTGGGCCCTGCGCCAGGAGGGCGCCGGCTCCCAGCACTTCCTGGAAACCCAGCTCACCCAGCGGGGGCTCACCCTTCCCGAGGACCTGATAACCGCCCGGGCCCTCTCGGAGCGCCACGCCGCGGCCCTCATCGCCCAGGGCCAGGCCGACTGCGCGCCGGGGGTACACGGGGCCGCAGGGGAGTTCGGGCTCGCGTTTCTCCCCCTGGGCTGGGAATGTTTCGACCTGGTGCTGCCCCGGTCCGTGTACTTCCGCCGCCTGTTCCAGGATTTCCTGGAGGTGCTGCGCGGGTCGGAAATGGCCGCCGTCGCCGCCGCGCTGAAAGGCTACGATCTGGAGCCCCTGGGACGGATCCTGCCTATCCCGGAGGATTGATCCGGCGAGACCGCAAGGCCAGGGCAGCCGCCCGCCGGGAAGCCCCCTTGAGACCCACCCCCTCGTCCAGCACCACCGCTACCGGCATCGCCGCCAGCAAGGCGGAGAACCGCCCCTTGGCGCGGAACGGCTCGAGGAAAGCGGCACTCGTGAGGCGCGGGAGGATCTTGGGCGCGATGCCGCCGGCGAGGTAAACCCCGCCGGTGGCGAGGAAGGCCAGGGCCACGTTCCCCGCGAAGGCGCCGTACACCGCCACGAACAAGTCCAGCGCTTGATCGGCCACTGGGTCCTCCCCCGCCAGGGCAAGGGCAGTGATCTCCCGGGCGGTGCGCTGCCGGGGCGGCGCACCGGCCTGGCTCTGCAGGTAGCGGTCGATGGCCTCCAGCCCGGCCCCCGAGAGGACCCGCTCGTAGGACACCCGCCCGAAGCGGTCGGCCAGGGCCTCGGCCAGGCCCGCCTGGCGGGGTCCCAGGGACGCGAAGTCCATGTGGCCCGCCTCGGAGGCCACCGCCTGGTAGCGCTCCCCGGTCCACACCAAGGCCGCCACCCCCAGGCCGGTCCCCGCCCCCAGGACCACTTTGGCGCCGTGGGGCGCGGCGACACCGGGCTGCAGGACCGCCTGGTCTGGGGGGGCCAAGGCTTCGACCCCGTAGGCCGCCGCGACGAAATCGTTCAAAACCTCCACCCGGGCCACCCCCAGATCGGCGGCCAGTGCCGTAGCCTCCACCTGCCAGGGGAGGTTGGTGAACCGCGCCCAGCCTTCCTGCACCGGGCCGGCCACCGCAAAGCAGGCGGCCGCAAGCCGCTTGCGCAGCTCCCGGGCTCGGGGCTGGGCGAGAAACGCCTGCGCTGCCGCGGCGAGGCTGGGGTAGCCGGCGCTTAGATATACCTGCTCCAGGAGGGGCTGGGGCGCACCGCCCGCCACCCGTCCCAGTTGCAGTCGGGTATGGGTGCCGCCGATGTCGCCGGAGAGATAGGCGAGCTCCCCTTCCCCGCGGTCGCGGCCCGCCATGGGCTCACCTAGCGGCGATGGCGGGACTCGCCACCACCCGCACCGCCAGGGGTTCCGGGGCGCCGATCAGGTCCCCCTGGGCGTAATCCACCTGGAGCTCCCTGAGCTTTTCCAGGGTGACCCGGTCGGTCACGAACTCGGCCACCGTCTTCATCCCTAGTAGATGGGCGATGCGGTTGATCGCCTCCACGATGGCGTAATCCACCGGGTTGGTGGCCAGGTCGCGGATGAAGCTGCCGTCGATTTTCAGGAAGTCCACCGGTAGATGCTTGAGGTAGGCGAAGGAGGACATGCCCACGCCGAAATCGTCCAGGGCGAAGCGGCAACCCAGGGCCCGCAGGTCGTGCATGAACTCGCTCGCCTTGGTGAGGTTGGAGATGGCGGTGGTCTCGGTCACTTCGAAGCAGAGCCGCCGGGGTGGCACCCTCGCCGTCTCCATTCGGCGGCGCAGGAAGTCGGCGAAGGTGCTGTCGTTGAGGCTCGCCCCGGACAGGTTGATGGAGTAGCTGCTCTCCAGCTCTGCCCCTTGGTTTTCCGCTTCCCGGGTCATGAAGTCGAGGAGCGCTGTCACCACCCAGCGGTCCACCATGGGCAATAGGTTGAAGCGCTCGGCCGCCGGCATGAAATCGTTGGGGGCGAGCAGGTGGCCGGATTCATCCACCATACGCACCAGCACCTCATAATGGGGGCATCCGGCCCCCTCCGCCACCGGCACGATGGGCTGGCGATAGAGCCGGAAGCCGCCCTTTTCCAAGGCGCCGGTGATCTGGTGCACCATGGCCACGTCGCCCTGGGGCGTGCGAGTGAGGCCGGTGCCGGGCTGATACAGCTCCACCCGGCTGCCGCCTTTTTCCTTGGCCGCGTAGCAGGAGGCGTCGGCCGCGGCCAGCACGTCGGCCACCGTGCCGCTGTCGGCGTCCACCATGACCAGTCCGATACTCGCTCCCAGGGAGAAGGTTTTGCCTTTCCAATGGAAGCGGAAGTCGCGCACGATTTCCCGCAGGCCGTTGGCGATGCGGATGGCCTGGTCCGCGGGGCACGCCTCCAGCAACACGCCGAACTCGTCGCCGCCGAGGCGGGCCAGGGTGTCGCTGCCCCGGATCTTGACGTGCATCACCGCCGCAAGCTGTCGCAGCAGTTCGTCCCCCGCCACGTGGCCGCAGGTGTCGTTCACCGCCTTGAACCTGTCCAGGTCCAGGTAGAGCAGGGCGTGCTTGCGGCCGTCGGTCTTGGCCGATTCCAGGAGGTAGGCGAGCCGGCGCTCGAATTCCCGGCGGTTGACCAGGCCCGTGAGGGGGTCGTGGCTCGCCTGCCAAGTGAGCCGCTGGGCCATGGCGCGCACGTGGCTCACGTCGTGGAACACTACCACCAGCCCGGTCACCGTCCCGTCCGGCCCCCGGATGGGGGAACAGGCCTCCTCCACCGGGATGCGCCGTCCGTCCCGAGCCTTGAGGATCGCCGCCCGGGTGACTAGGGTGCGGCCCGCCGCCGCGCCGAAGCCGTGGGGCAAGGGCTTCTGGGTCTCCTCGTCCAGCACCACGTAGACCGTATCCAGCGGCAAGCCCCGCGCCTCGGCGCTGCGCCAGCCGGTGAGCTGCTCCGCCACGGCGTTCAACACCTCGATTGAGCCCCGGGCGTCGGTGGTGATCACCCCCTCGGCGATGGAGTGCAACGCCACCTCGGCCCGCTCCTTTTCCCGGTGCAACGCCGCCTCCGCCCGCCCGATGTGACGGATCACCAGCACCGCCACCAGCGCGCCGATCACCAGCAGGCCGCCCCCCAGCACGGCGAGGAATAGATACGCCCCCCGGGCGCCGGTGAGGGCCTCGTCCATGGCGGCGAGCATCTCCGCCCGCTGGGTGGCCACCGCCCCCATGAGCAGTTCCTCGAAACGGCCAGCGGGCTCCGCCTGGGACGAGCGCAGGCGTAGAGCTTCGTTGATCTGGCCCGCCTGGAGGGCGGCAGCCAGGGCGTCGTGCATCCGCTGCAGGGCGCGGCCGGCGTGCAGGAGCTCCTCCAGGGCGGCCCGCCTGGCGGGGTCCTGCTCCAGGGCTTCCAGCCGGTCCATGAGCTGGGCGGAGCGCCGTCCTAAGGCCTCGAAGCGGCGATAGGGCTCCGCCTGCTGGCGCAGGGTCCGGTCCACGAAGAGGACCCCTAGCAGCTCCGAGCGCTGGCGCGTCACGTCCAGCAGGTCGGCGGTGACCTGCATCTTGGTCCCCTGACGGTAAGCGATATGGTCGATGCGGCCGGTCAACTCGTCGAGCCGCGCCATCCCCATGGCCACCAGCTCCACCATCAGGACCAGCATGACGGCGAAGCCGGCTACCGCTACCGCCCGGGGCTTGAGCCAGCGGCGCCCCCGCGTCCAGGCCAGGGTCTCAGCCATGGCCGCCACCCCGCGCGGCGGGATGCTGGCGGTAGAACCGGCGCATTTGCTCGTACACCGCCGGATAGGCCGCCTTGAGGGTCCGGGGCGCCTGGAAGAAGGCCTCGCTCGCTACCGCGAAGAACTCCCCCGGCGCTTCCGCCCCGTAGGGGTCGATCGGGGTGGGCAGGCCCCGTTCGGCGCGCCAGCGCAGGTCCTGGTAGGCCTCCTCGAAGGCCGTCTTCCAGGCCTTCGGGTCCATGCCCGGATGAAGGGGCGGCATACCGTTAGCATCGCCGTTCAGCATGTCCAGCTTGTGGGCGAACTCGTGGATCACCACATTCACCGGTCCCTCGTGCCAGGACGGGTCCACGTCGGCGGCCGAGAGGATCACGGGCCCTTGCAGCCAGGATTCTCCGGCCAGGGGCTCCCGCACCGTGTGGACCACGCCCGCCTCGTCCACGTATTCCCGCTCCGGAACGAACTCGTCGGGATAGACAATCACCTCCACCCAGTCCTTGTAATAGTCCAGATCCAGGTTGAGGATCAGAAGGCACGCCTGGGCCCCGATGACGAGCCGCGTTTCCTCGTCCACCTCGTAGCCGCCGGCGCCATGGATGCTCTTCTCGTGGAGGAAGAGAGCGGTCCAGTCTTTGAGCCGCGCGCCCTCGTCCTCGCTTAGATCCTTAAGGAACGGCACCCGTTCGATCACCCCGGCCCAGGCGCCGGGGTCGATGGGATGGCGCGCCAGCACCCGCCTGCGCTGCCATTTCCGTATTCGCCTCAGCATGGAGCCGAGTATAGCTCGACGGAACATCCCGGGTTGAAACTTCCCAGCCGCTCCGTTAGGCTTGCGGCTGAAACGACCACAGCCTCCACAATCGGAGCAGGACAATCCAAACCACCGAGGGAGAAGCGACCGATGGACCCCGTTCACAGCATCGCCCGCACCCACGCCTTAAGCCTGGAACAGCAGCGGGTGCTGCGCAACACCTACTGGCTGCTGGGCCTGTCCCTCATTCCCACCGCCCTGGGAGCGCTGCTGGGCCTGCGCATCCCCCTGTCCGTCCTGCAGGCGCATCCCATCGTCTACGGCGTCGCGGTGCTCGCCGTGTTCTACGGCATGATCTTCGCCATCGAGCGCAACCGTAACAGCAGCGTGGGCGTCTACCTGCTCCTCGCCTTCACCCTGCTCATGGGCGTGTTGCTGGGTCCCCTGCTGCAGGTTGCCCTGGGCCTCAAGAACGGCGCCCAACTGGTGGCCCTGGCCGCGGGCGGCACCGGCCTCACGTTCTTCCTGCTCTCCGGGATTGCCACCGCCGCCCGCCGGGATTTCGGCTTCCTGGGCAGCTTCCTCATGGTGGGCGTCGTCATCGCCCTGATCGGCGTGGTAGCGAACCTGTTTCTGGCGAGCCCGGTGCTGCATCTCACGCTGTGCGCGGCGATCATGCTGCTCTCGGCCGGGCTCATCCTGTGGCAGCTCAACGCCATCGTGCGCGGGGGCGAGACCAACTACGTCTCGGCCACCCTCACCCTCTACGTGAGCGTGTACAACCTGTTCAGTACCCTACTCCAGCTCTTGATGGCGTTCGGGGGCGAGCGCGAATAGGGCGCTTTCGCCAGTCTGCCCTTCCGTTCAATCCTCTTCACCGGCCGCGCTCGAAGAGGGCGATGGACTCCACGTGGGCGGTGTGGGGAAACATGTTGACTACCCCTGCAGCCCGCAGGCGGTAGTCTTTGGCGTGCACCAGCACCTGGGCGTCCCGGGCCAAGGTCGCCGGGTTGCATGAGACGTAGACGATGCGCCGGGGCGCCTCTTCCCCCAGCGCCTTGACCGCTTCAATGGCCCCGTCCCGGGGCGGATCGATCAGCATCTTAGCGAAGGCGCCTTGGTCCTGCATCCAGGCCTCGTCGGCCGCGAACAGGTCGGCGGCCACGAACCGCACCCGCTCCGCAAGGCCGTTCCCCTGGGCGTTGCGCAGGGCGGAGCGCACCAGGGCCTCCTCCCCCTCGTAGCCCACCACCTGGGCGCCGGCCCGGGCCAGGGGCAGGGAAAAATTGCCCAGCCCGCAGAACAGGTCCGCGATCCGCTCCCCGGGGCGAGGCTCCAGCAGGGCCACCACCCGGCGCACCAGCACCCGGTTCACCGCGGGATTCACCTGGGTGAACTCGGTGGGTCCGAAGCGCATCCTCAGGTTGAACTCGGGCAGGTCGTAGTAGAGATCGGCCTCCACCGGAGGATGAAACGGCGCCGCCGTGGCCGGTCCGCCCGGCTGGAGATAGAGGTGTACCCCGTGGCTTTCGGCGAACGCCCGGAGGGCGGCTTCGTCTTCCGGGGTCGGGGGCTCCAGCACCCGCAGTACCAGGACGGTGGCGGCATCTCCCACCGCCGCCTCCACCTGGGGCAGGCGCGCCCGGATGGAGAGCCCGCCGATCAGCGCCCGCAAAGGGGCGATCAGCCGCGATAGCCGCGCCGGCACCACCTCGCAGGAGGCCATGTCCGCCACGTAGCTGGAGCGCCGCTCGTGGAAACCCACCAGGACTCCGCCCTTGCGGGGCACGTAGCGCACGGCGAAGCGCGCCCGGTGCCGATAGCCCCAAGCCGGGCCGTGGACCGGGGGCAGCAGGGTCTCGGGCTTGACCCGGGCGACGTGCCAGAGCTGATCTTCCAGCACCCGCTGCTTGACCGCCACCTGGGCGTCCGGCTCCAGGTGCTGCAGGCTGCAACCGCCGCAGGTCCCGAAGTAGGGGCAACGCGGCGTCGTGCGCAGATACGACGGCCGCAATAGCTCCCTCACCTGGGCGAATTCGTAGGTGGGTTTCTTCCGGAAGGACGTGTAGGCGATCCGCTCCCGGGGAAGGGCGCCCTCCACGAACACCACCTTGCCCCCGTCCCGGACGACGCCGTGGCCTTCGTGGTCCAGGGACTCGACGGTGGCGACTTTCATGGCGCGGGAAAAACATTCGCCCGATACCCCCGGGCGCTGGGGAGGCTCAGACGTCCGGATTCCAGCAGGCGAGGAATTCCGACCAGTGGCTTTCCGTGGAGCGTTCCAGGGTGGAGCGCACCAGGGCGCACTCGGTCCGGTACTGGTCCGGGTCCAGGACGCCGCGCATGAGCTGGAAGCGCAGGAACACCAGGTAGGTGTTCAACACGTCCGCCTCGCAGTAGCGGCGTACGGCGTCCCCCTCGCCCCGGCGGTAGGCGTCCCACACGGCGCCCCCCTCCAGGCCCAGCTTGCCCGGCAGTCCCAGGAGCTGGGCCAGCTCGTCCAGGGGCACGTTGGCCCGGGACTGGTACAGGGCGAGAAGATCCATGAGGTCTAGGTGCCGGGTATGGTAGCGGCTGATGTAGTTGTTCCACTTGAAATCCCGGTCGTCATCGCCCAACTCCCAGTAGCGGGGCGCCTGGACGCCGTGGATGAGTCCCCGATAGTGGAGCACCGGGAGGTCGAAGCCGCTTCCGTTCCAGGACACGAGCTGGGGCGTGTACTTCTCGATGCCCTCGAAGAAGCGCCGCACCAGGTCGGCTTCCCCCTCCCCCGGGCCCAAGGACCAGACCCGGAAGCTGTCCCGGTCCCGCAGGGCGCAGGAGATCACGACCACCCGGTGCAGGTGCAGGGGAAGAAAGTCGCTCCCCGCCTGCTGCCGCCGACGCTGGAACGCCATCTCGGCCACCTGCACGTCCGGGACTGAGGGGCCGAGCCCGTGCAGGCGCCTCAGCCCCTCGATGTCCGGTACGGTCTCGATGTCGAAGGCGAGGACGGGGATCACTTGCGCGCCCAGGTGCCGTCGGGCCTGCGGTACCACCAGCCCGGCTGGGCCTTGTCGATCCAGCGCTGGGCGAAGGTGGCGCGGATGTCCTTTTCCCACTCGGGGTGGCCGTTGGCCCGGGCGATTTCCCGGTACAGGGCGAGGCGGTCCTGGTTTTCCGCCGCGATCAAGGCGTTGACCGCGGCCCGCTGGGGCAGGGGCACCGCGTTGGCGTCCCGCAGGCCCACCAGCCCGTCCTGGGTCAGCCCCACGGCGCCGCTCGCGTAATGGGGCGCGAGCTGGGCGTGGCGTCGCTGCATGCTCTCCTTGAGGGCCGCGATGGCCGGGGTGTTGATCTCCAGGTCCGCCTGGGCCCAGGCGGTAACCCCAACCAGCATCAGGGCAAACAGTGCCACCAGGCGGTGAAATGGGCGCTTCATATTCCCTCTGTCTGCATCACGGGGTGCGGGAAGGGGCAGGACCCTTCTGCTCCGATCCCTGACTTCCGCCTCCCGGTTCCTGGAGCCGCCATACCTCGTCGATGATCCGGTCGGCCGCCTTCTCGGCGGCCGCGGCGGGAAAATAGATGTTAATGGTGACGCAACCGCCCGCCGCCACCGCGGCGGCAAGCAAGAGCGCGCTTCGCCCCCGCTTCATGGCGTGCCTCGCGGGCGGTGCGCAGCCCTTGGCTTTTTTGCGCGTCATTGGATGACGGGCCGAACGTTTTCCTGGGTGATGCGCCGGAGCCGCTCCAGCAGCTCGCTCCAGCCGACCGCGCGATTGTAACCGATGACCGTGATGGCCGGTATGCCGCCGCCCTCCACGATCACGTAGCCGCCTGGCGCCTCGGTGATGCCGCCCATTTCGCACACCCCGCCGGCGAGCCGGCAGGACAGGCCCAGGCGGCGATAGCGGAAGCGCTCGAAGAAGCGCAGGAAACTGCGCTGCAACGCCGCCGCCGCGCCCGCACCCCCCAGGGCGGAGATGTTCTCCACCGCCCGCTGGCTGATGGTCCTGGGGTAGTCCCCCGGGCTGCTTTCCAGGCGGGCATCGAAACGCACGGGCTTCCACCGAACGAGCTCGAGCCCCTTCACGTCTACGTCCACCCGCCCCTCCATGCTGCCGAAGGAGAAGGTGCGGGTGAGGAGATCCAGATCCAGGCGGCGCATCTCCAGGTCGGCGAACAAACGCGGCACCCGCCCCAGGGGATCCACCAGGCGCAGGTTCCGCATCACCGCTGTCCCGTCGAATACCCGGAAGAGCAGCGCCCCGTCCACGGCGAGAACCGAATCGGCGTAGGAGACCCGGGGAACCACCGCGGACAGGCTCCCGTGCATGGGGGTGATGTCCAGGGCTTCGCACAACGCCTCCATGGACACCGCGCTCAAGCCCCCGGTCACCTGCCAGCGCCAGCCCTCGGTCGATCGGCCCACCCGCCCGTCCCGCAGGCTCAACACCCCGTCCAGGACCGGCACTTCCAGGGGTTCGAACCGGGCCTCCTCCGGAAACAATCGCCAGCGCACCGTGCTCGGTCCGAACGGGATTCTCAAAAGCTTTCCCCCGCGCCATCGGAGCCATCCCGCCCGGGGCGCATCCCCGTCCCAGGCGATCTCCGCGTAGAGCCCTTCCAGGGCAAACCGCCGCTCCTCCACGCGGGCATCGCGCAGGACGACGTCCAGCGCCTGCCAGCGCCCCTGGGCGAAGGAGAGTCGCACATCGGCGCTTCCCGCCACAGTGGCGTCGGCAAGCTGGAGCGCCGGCGCGAGGGGCGCCAGGAAGCGCTGGTACAGGCCGCCCAGGTCGAGCCGGCGGGCATGGAGGACCAGCTCGGCGAGCGCCCGGCGGTCGAGCCGGTATGTACCCCGGCCTTCCAGCCGGCCGACCTCCGTGACTTCGGCGCTGAAGGCCTTGACCGTCACCGCCTCCCGCACCGCCTCTCCCTCCGCTTCCAGCTTCACCCCCGCCGGCAGGTAGACCGGTTGCCAGAAAATCCCGCCGGCATGCCAGTCCACGCCGGCGCGGAAGCGTCCTCCCCCAGCGGAAGCCCGCCAGGAAAACTCGACCCGGACGCCCAAGCCCTCCCCCGCGCGCAACCCCGCGGCGTCGGAAAACGCTGCCCCCTCCACGTCGAGCCGCGCTTCCAAGGTATCCAGGCGGGCGCCGTCCCCCTGGAGCGCCACCGTGCCGCTCGCAGTGCCTGCGCCGGGGCGCGGCGCTTCCCGGGGCAGGAGCCCCGCAAACCGATCGATGCGGGCCCTGCGCAGCTCCACGGTGGCGCTCCACCGCCCGTCTTTGACCCGGCCCCGAGCCCGCCACCGCTCCCCGGCGGGAGAGAGGACGAGGTCGAAGTCGCCCGTGTCGGCGCGAAAGCGAAAGCTGAGCGGGACACGTTCCTTCGCGGCGTCCAGCACGCCCCGGGCGCAGGCGATGCGTGAGGGCTCCAAGCGCGCGGCGCGGCAATCGAGGGCCACGTCCCGGAACCTTCGTCCCGCCACCACCAGCCGTTCTGCCGTGAGGCGTAGGCGCGCCTCCTCCGCCGTCCAGTGGCCGCGCAAGCCCGAGACGGAAAACCCTGGCCCCTCCAGTCGGTCGATGGACAGGCTTAGCGTGGGCGGGGAAGGAGAAGCGCCGCCCGCGCTCAGGAGAAGGAGGGCCCAGGCAGCGCCGGCCCGAAGGCGCGGCGCAAGGCCAGGCGCTGGAGGTTCCTCAGGCGGGAAACACGCCGGTGGAGAGATACCGATCCCCCCGGTCGCAAACGATGGAGACGATGACCGCGTTCTCCACTTCCCGCGAGATCTTCAGCGCCACCGCCATGGCGCCGCCGGAAGAAATCCCGGCGAAGATGCCCTCTTCCCGCGCCAGGCGCCGGGTCATCTCCTCGGCCTCCGCCTGGGATACCAGCTCGATGCGGTCCACTCGGGACGGATCGTAGATCGCCGGAAGATAGGCCTCCGGCCACTTGCGGATGCCCGGGATCTGGGCCCCCTCCTCGGGCTGCACCCCGACGATCTGGATGGCCGGGTTCTTTTCCTTGAAGAAGCGGGAGCACCCCATGATGGTGCCGGTGGTGCCCATGCTGCTCACGAAATGGGTGAGGGTGCCCCGGGTGTCGCGCCAGATCTCCGGGCCGGTGCCCTCGTAGTGGGAAAGGGGATTGTCCGGATTGGCGAACTGGTCCAGGATCACGCCCCGCCCCTCGTCCCGCATGCGGTTGGCCACGTCCCGGGCCTCTTCCATCCCGCCCTCCCTGGGCGTGAGGATGATTTCAGCGCCGAACGCCCGCATGGTCTGCCGCCGCTCCAGGGAAAGGTGCTCGGGCATCACCAGTACCATGCGGTAGCCCATGATGGCCGCCGCCATGGCTAGGGCGATGCCGGTGTTGCCGCTGGTCGCTTCGATCAGGGTGTCGCCCGGCTTGATCCGCCTGCGCTGCTCGGCGCGCTTGATCATGTAGAGCGCTGGCCGGTCTTTCACCGATCCTGCCGGGTTGTTGCCCTCCAGCTTCGCCAGCACTACGTTGCGGGTCCTGCCCGGCAGGCGCTTGAGCCGCACCAAGGGCGTGTTGCCGACGAAGTCTTCGATGCTCGGGTAGCGGACGCTTTTGCCCGCGGTTGCCTCGTTCATTCAATCCACGCTTCGGTTGGAATCGCCCCGGGGATTATCCCATCCACCGGCCCGTCAGGGCGAGCCTTGGAGCAGAGCCTTCACGTAGCGGCTGACGCCCTCCTCCACCGTGAGGAACGGCTTTTGATAGCCGGCCCGGCGCAGGGCGCTCACGTCCGCCTGGGTATAGCTCTGATACCTGCCCTCCAGGGCCTCGGGAAACGGCACGTACTGGATGATGCCCTGATCCCGCAACGCCGCCAGGGTAAGGGGCGGCAAGCCTTCGGCCGCCCGACAGGCGTTGACGGTAGCGAGCGCCACGTCGTTGAACGTCTGGGAGACCCCGGTGCCCACGTTGAAGATGCCGGAGATCTCCCCGGTCTCGAGAAAATACATGACCACCTGGACCACGTCCTCCACCGAGACGAAGTCCCGCCGCTGCTCGCCGTCGTCGTAGCCTCCGGAGCCCTGGAACAGGCGCACCCGTCCCTCGCGCCGGTACTGATGAAACAGGTGGTGGGCCACGGAGGCCATGCGGCCCTTGTGGGACTCCCGCGGCCCGTATACGTTGAAGTAGCGCAGGCCCACGATCGGCCCGGTCGCCTCCGGCAGCCGGCGGCGCACCACCTGGTCGAACAGGAACTTGGAGTAGCCGTAGACGTTGAGCGGCGCCTCGAACTCCCGCGCCTCCTTGAACACGGTGCCCGCGCCGTAGACCGCCGCCGACGAGGCGTACAGGAGCGGCACGCTCTCGTTCTGGCAGAACTCCAGGAGCGCCAGGGAATAGCGGTAGTTGTTCTCCATCATGTAGCGGCCATCCGTCTCCATGGTGTCGGAGCAGGCCCCCTGGTGCAGCACCGCCGCCACCGTGCCCTCGAACTCGCCCTGCCGGAGCCGCTCCAGGAACTCCTCCTTGTCCAGGTAATCGGCGATCTCGCAGTCCGTTAGGTTGCGGAACTTGTCCGCCCGCTTGAGATTGTCCACGGCGAGGATGTGGGTCTCGCCCCGCTCGTTGAGCGCCTTGACCAGGTTGGAGCCGATAAAACCGGCTGCGCCAGTGACTACGTAATAAAGGGAAGCCATGCCTTTCCCAATCCCTTCTCAGAGTTCGTCTTCGCCCGGCTCGAATAGCTCGTCGGGCTTCACCACCGCCGTTCCCAGCTTCCCTACCACGATGCCGGCCGCCCGATTGGCAATGCGCACCGCGGTGGGAAGATCGGCCCCCGCCGCCAGCATCACCCCTAGGGTGCCGATGACCGTGTCGCCAGCCCCAGACACGTCGAATACCTCCTTGGCGTCCGCCGGCTCGTGCAGCACGTCCCCTTGGCGGTAGAGGGTCATGCCTTCCTCGCTGCGGGTGACAAGCAGCGCCGTGAGCTCGAGCTCCTGGCGCAGGCGCTGGGCTTTCTCGGTGAGCTCTTGCTCGCTCTTCCAGCTTCCCGCCACCGCCCGGAACTCGCTGCGGTTGGGGGTAAGAAGCGTCGCTCCCCGGTAGCGGTTGTAGTCGTCCCCCTTCGGATCCACCAGCACCGGTTTGCCGTTGGCCGTGGAGAGCGCGATCATCTGCTCGATGTGGGCAAGCCCCCCTTTGCCGTAGTCGGAGAGTACCACCACGTCCGCCTGAGGCAGCAGGCGCTTGAAGTCTTCCAGCTTGGAGGCGAGCACCTCGTGGGACGGCGGGGTCTCGAAATCGATGCGCAGGAGCTGCTGGTGGCGGGCGATGGCGCGCAGCTTGATAGTGGTGGTGAGCTGGGGATCCCGGTGCAGCACCGCCTGCACCGACTCCCTGGCCAGCAGCCGCTCCAGGGCCGCGCCCGCCTCGTCGTCCCCCACCACCGAGAGCAGCCACACCTGGGCCCCCAGGGCCGCCGCGTTGCGGGCCACGTTGGCCGCTCCGCCGGGCCGTTCCTCGACCCGCTCGATCTTGATCACGGGCACCGGGGCTTCCGGAGAAATGCGGCTCACTTCGCCGAACCAGTAGCGGTCCAGCATGACGTCGCCCACCACCAGCACGCGGGCCGCGCGCAAGTTTCGCATCGGGGGAACGGAGAAGGCAGCCACCAGACGCACGCTCCTGTCAGTCGTGGATCTCACGATGGACGGCCTCCAGGGCCGCCCGGGGATCGGGGGCGCGGGTAATGGGCCGTCCGATGACCAGATAATCGGCGCCGGCCGCCAGCGCCTCCCGGGGCGCGGCCACCCGCTGCTGGTCATCGCTGGCAGGACCCGAAGGCCGCACCCCGGGCGTGACCAGGCGAAAATCCGGACCCAGGGCGGCGCGCAGGCGCGCCGCCTCCAGGGGCGAGCACACCACCCCGTCCAGGCCACAGGCCTGGGCGAGGCGCGCGAGCCTGAGCGCCGCTTCCTCCAGCGGCCCCCCGATGCCCACCTCTTCCAGGTCCGAAGGGACGAGGCTCGTGAGTACCGTCACGGCTACCAACCGCGGGCGGGGGCTGAGGCCCTCCAGGGTCTCGGCCGCCGCGGCCAGCATGGCCCGCCCGCCCAGGGCGTGGACGGTGAGCATCCAGGCGCCCAGTCGGGCGGCCGCCCGGCAGGCTCGGGCCACGGTGTGGGGAATATCGTGGAATTTGAGGTCCAGGAACACGTCGAACCCGCTTCCCGCGAGCTCCCGAACCAGCCGCGGCCCTTCGGCCACGAACAGCTCCTTACCCACCTTTACGCGGCACAGCCGCGGATCCAGCACCCGGGCGAGCTCCAGGGCCTCTTGACGGGAGCCCACGTCCAGGGCCACTACGATGCGCGGACCGTCGTTCAATGGGTGAGCTCCTTCTCTTCCGTGCGCAGGGGCGAGTACGTCTCCCAGCCCCCGCAGGCGGGGCAGCGCCAGTAGTATTGGCGGGCGCGGAAACCGCAGGCCGAGCACCGGTACATGGCCAGGCTGCGGGTGTGGTTCTGGACCAGGCTTTTGATCAGTTCCAGGTCCGGGCGGCGCGCGGGCGGGGTCTCCAGGAGCTGAGCTTCCAGCAGCCGGTCGAGCCCGAGGAGGGTGGGATGGCGGCGCAGCTCCTCCCGCACCAGCCGGTAGGCCGCCTCGGTGCCCTGCAGCTCCAAGGTCCCCCGGAACACCGCGTCCAGGAGGTCCACCGAAGGCTGCAAGGCCAGGTAACTGCGCAGCAACTGCAGTCCCTCCTCCGGTTTGCCCAGTTGGCGGTACGCCTCCATCAGTCGCTCGGCCACCAGGGCAAAATAGGCGGGATTCTGGGTCTCGATCCTCTTCCACGCCGCGATGGCCTCCGCCGGGTTGCCCTGCTGCATTTCTAGCTCCCCGAGCAGGAGATTGGCGCGCACGCACTTGCGATTCACCTGGAGCGCCTCCTGCAGCCGCTCCCGCGCTTCCTGCGGGCGCGAATGGGTCATGGCGGCGGCCGCCTGCTCGCAGTAGTAATTGGCGATGTCCTTGGCGCTCGACTGGCCCGTGATGGCGTCCATGCGCCGGGAGGTGGCGATGGCCTTGTCCCAATCCTTTTCGGTCTCGTAGATCTCGAGGAGCTGCTTGAGGGCCGCCTGCTCATGCCGCGTCCCTTCGAGCTGGTGCAGCAGTTCCTCGGCCCGGTCCAGGAGCCCCGCCTTGAAGTAGTCCTGGGCCAGCTCGTAGAGGGCGTCCTCGCGGAACTCCCGGGGCAGGTCCTCGCGCTCCACCAGGTTCTGGTGCATGCGGATCGCCCGCTCTACCTCGCCCCGGCGGCGAAAGAGGCTCCCCAGAGCGAAGTGCAGCTCGATGGTCTCCGGGTCCACCTTCACCACCTCGATGAAGGCCTCGATCGCCTTGTCCGGCTGCTCGTTGAGCAGGAAATTGAGCCCCTTGAAATAGGACGAGGGAACGCGCCGGGATTCGGACAAAAGCTGGTTGATGTCCACCCGGGCCGCCATCCACCCCAGGGCGAAGAACAGGGGCAGGGCCAGAAACCACCAGTATTCGAACTCCATGGCGCTCGGCAGAGGCGGTGCGATCGGACGCCCGCGCAGTATCCGGGCTAGGCCCGGGGGTCTGGGGGCGACTGGGCCTGGAGGGCCTGGGCCCTGCGCCGGCGGCGCCGCCCCAGCTCGCCGATGAAACCGGCCAGGATGCCCACCACCAGCCCGGCCAGGAAGAACGCGAAGATCACCAGAGCGAGGGGGGCCTGCCACTCCATGCCCAGGTAGTAGCGGACCGTCACCGGGTCCATGTTCTTCAGGGCGAAGGTGAGCAGCAGAAGAAACAGGACGATGCGAACGATCCAGGAGAGAATGCGCATAGGCGAATCGCCGGCGGAAGAATCCTCATGGCGCTGGAATGCCCCGGCGGCGCACCGGGCATCGGAACGCGCCGCGCCGACCGCTCATGGGCGCCGGCAGGCCCCGGGCCGCCCTGGGCCGGCGCCATGGGCTCAGGACGACGACGGTTTCTTGCTGTTATAGTCCACCCGCTCCCGCAGTTCCTTGCCGGCCTTGAAGTGGGGTACGTACTTCTCCGGCACCTCCACCTTCTCTCCGGACTTGGGGTTGCGCCCGATGCGTGGCGGGCGGTAGTTCAGGCCGAAGCTGCCGAACCCCCGGATCTCGATGCGCTCGCCCTTGGCGAGGCTGGAAGCCATCGCGTCCAGGATCATTTTCACCGCCAGCTCCGCGTCTTTCGCTACCAACTGGGGATGGCGCGCCGCCAGCCGCGCGATCAGTTCCGACTTGGTCATGGTCAGGCCCTTATTCTTCGGTGTTCTTCCCGTCCAGCTTGGCCTTGAGCAGCGCTCCCAGGTTGGTAGTGCCCGCACCGGAGGCGCTTTCGGCCGCCATCTTCTGCAGCGCCTCGTTCTGCTCGGCCAGATCCTTGGCCTTGATGGACAGGTTGATGGTGCGGTTCTTGCGATCCACGTTGATGATCATCGCCTCGACGGCGTCGCCCTCCTTCAGGCGCGTGCGGATATCCTCGACCCGGTCCCGGGACACTTCCGACGCCCGCAGGTAGCCTTCCACGTCGTTGTCGAGCTGGATCACGGCGCCCTTGGCGTCGATGGACTTGACGGTGCCGGAGACGATGGAGTTCTTGTCGTGCTTGGCCACGTAGGCCGTGAAGGGGTCGCCCTCGAGCTGCTTGATGCCCAGGGAGATGCGCTCCCGCTCCACGTCGATGGCGAGCACCACGGCTTCCACCTCGTCGCCTTTCTTGTACTGGCGCACCGCCTCCTCCCCAGGAGCGCTCCAGGACAGGTCGGACAGATGCACCAGGCCGTCGATGCCGCCCGGAAGCCCGATGAAGATGCCGAAGTCGGTGATGGACTTGATCTGCCCTTTCACCCGGTCGCCTTTCTTGAAGTTCATGGCGAATTCTTCCCACGGGTTGGGCATGCACTGCTTCATCCCCAGGGAGATGCGCCGGCGCTCCTCGTCGATCTCCAGGATCATGACCTCCACCTCGTCGCCCACCTGCACCACCTTGGACGGGTGGATGTTCTTGTTGGTCCAGTCCATCTCGGAGACGTGCACCAGCCCCTCGATGCCTTCCTCGATCTCGACGAAGGCGCCGTAGTCGGTGATGTTGGTGACCTTGCCGAAGAGGCGTGTGCCCTGGGGATAGCGGCGGGAGATGCCGACCCAGGGATCCTCGCCCAGTTGCTTGAGGCCCAGGGAGACCCGGTTCTTCTCCTGGTCGAACTTGAGCACCTTGGCGGTGACCTCGTCGCCCACCGAAAGCACCTCGGAAGGATGCTTCACCCGGCGCCACGCCAGGTCGGTGATGTGCAGCAGGCCGTCGATGCCGCCCAGGTCCACGAACGCGCCGTAGTCGGTGATGTTCTTGACGATGCCCTTCACCACCGCCCCCTCCTTCAGGCTCTCCAGCAGGGCCTGGCGCTCGGCGCCCAGAGTCTGCTCCAGCACCGCCCGGCGCGACACCACCACGTTGTTGCGCTTGCGGTCAAGCTTGATGACCTTGAACTCCAGCTCCTTGCCCTCGAGGGGGGAGGTGTCCTTCATCGGCCGGATGTCCACCAGGGACCCAGGAAGGAAGGCGCGGATGCCGTTGATCATGACGGTGAGGCCGCCCTTCACCTTGCCGGCCACCACCCCCTTGACCAGCTCGCCTTTTTCCATCGCCCGCTCCAGGTCGTGCCAGGCGGCCAGGCGCTTGGCCCGCTCCCGGGAAAGCCGCGTTTCGCCGTAGCCGTCTTCCAGCGCTTCGATGGCCACGCTCACGAAATCGCCCGGCTTGACCTCGATCTCGCCCCGGTCGTTGCGGAACTCGTCGATGGGAATGAGGCTTTCCGACTTGAGCCCTGCATTGACCACCACGTAATTGGGATCGACCCGCACGACTTCCGCGGTAATCACCTCGCCCACGCGCATCTCCTTGCGCGCCAGGCTTTCCTCGAACAGGGCCGCGAAAGTCTCACCGGTCTGGGATGCAGGGGAAACGTTAGCCATCATCAAAAGAGTCCGATAAAAAACCCGCCCTTTTGCTCAAGCGGGATAAGTTGATAAACAGTCACTTGCGTTCCGCGCCGGCGGCTCATGAGATGCCGGGCCGGCAAAGAATTCCGGTGACAACCCTATCGAGCGTCTTCAAAATGCTCGAGGACGCTCGGCCTCCTCCCGTCCACCCTCTCCCGGGAGAGGAAGAACAACGATAAATGATTCGTCAACCAATTCGTCAACCATTTACCGGAGGCGTTCAACACGGCGCCAGGGACCGATAGCGCTCCACCACCGCCCGCACGATCTCGTCGACGGTGAGCGAGGTGGTATCGATCAGGACTGCGTCCTCGGCCTGTCTCAAGGGCGCCACGGCCCGTTCGCGGTCCCGGCGGTCGCGCTCGGCGATCTCCCTAACGAGGTCGCTCATGCTAACACGCATTCCTTTGTCCATCAACTGCTTATAACGGCGCCGGGCCCGTTCCTCGGCGCTGGCGGTGAGAAAGATCTTGAGCCGCGCGTCGGGAAAGACCTGGGTGCCCATGTCCCGCCCTTCGGCCACCAGCCCCGGCGGCTGCCGGAAGGCCCGCTGCCGCGCGAGGAGGGCGGAGCGCACCGGTGCCAGGGCGGCCACCCGGGAGGCGGCCTGGGACACCTCTTCGCTGCGGATCGCGTCGGTCACCCGCTCCCCTTCCAGGATCACCTGGTCGCCGTCGAAGGTGGCCTCGAGCCCCTGGGCCAAGGCCGCCAGCGCCTGCGGGTCGGAAAGCCCGATGCCCTGGCGCCGGGCGGCCAGGGCCACCAGGCGGTAGAGGGCGCCACTATCCAGGTAATGGAACCCGAGGGCCCGGGCCACCCCCTGGGCAATGGTTCCCTTGCCCGAGGCGGAAGGGCCGTCGATGGCGATCACCGGTGGGCTTTCTTCAACACCCCTGTCCGTCACGTCTCACCCCGAGGCCGCCCCTACCCCTTATGCTCTTCGATGTCCAGGCCCACGCTGCGGGCCGCGGGAACGAACCCCGGAAACGAGGTGGCCACGTTGGCGCAATCCAGGATCTCGATGGGCCCGCCGGCCCGCAGGGCCGCCACGGCGAAGGCCATGGCCACCCGGTGGTCGCCGTGGCTGTCCACCACTCCGCCCCCGTAGGCGCCGCCCCGGATGCGCATGCCGTCGGGCATCGGCTGTGCATCCACCCCCAGGCGGCGCAGCCCCTCGGCCATCACGGCGATGCGGTCGCTTTCCTTCACCCGCAGCTCTTCGGCGCCGGTCACCAGGGTCTCGCCCTCCGCGCAGGCCGCGGCGACGAACAGCACCGGGAACTCGTCGATGGCGAGGGGCACCAGCTCGGGCGGCACCTCGATGCCCTTAAGCGGCGCGTGCCGCACCCGCAGATCGGCCACCGGCTCTCCCCCCACCTCCCGCGGGTTCACGAAGGTGATGTTGGCGCCCATGCGCCTCAAGATTTCCAGCACGCCGGTGCGGGAAGGATTGACCCCCACGTGGGTAAGGGTTAGATCGGACCCCGGCGCGATGCTTCCCGCCACCAAGAAAAAGGCGGCGGAGGAGATGTCCGCGGGCACCTCGATCTCGCAGGCGGTGAGCTTGCCGCCCCCTTCCACGCACACGGTGGAACCGGAGGAGAGAACCGGATAGCCGAAGGCGCGCAGCATCCGTTCGGTATGGTCCCGGGTGGGGGCCGGCTCGGTCACGCAGGTGCGCCCGCTGGCGTAGAGGCCCGCCAGCAAGAGGGCGGACTTCACCTGGGCGCTCGCCACTCGCAGGGTGTGCTCCACGCCCTTGAGCCGGGTGGTGCCGTAGACCGTGAGGGGCGGCCGGCCCTCGGGAGCCGTTTCGATGCGTGCCCCCATGCGCGCCAGGGGCTCGGTCACGCGCCGCATGGGTCGCCGCCGCAGAGATGCGTCCCCGGTGAGCACGGAGGTAAACGGCTGCCCCGCCAGCAGCCCCGCCAGCAGCCGCATGGAGGTGCCGGAGTTGCCGCAGTCCAGCTCCCGGACCGGCGCCCGCAGCCCCCGCGGGCCCACGCCATGCACCATGACGCGGCCTTGCGCCGGGCCCTCGATGGGCACGCCCAGGGCCCGGAAGATATTCATGGTGGCCAGGGCGTCCTCGCCTTCCAGGAAGCCCGTGATCCGGGTCGTGCCCTCGGCGATGGAGCCCAGCATGATGGCCCGGTGGGAAATCGATTTGTCCCCGGGGACCCGCAGCCGGCCGCGCACCGCACCGCCGGGGTTGACGCGATAGAGGGTGCTCATGCTTCCTCGTCCAGTCGTTGGCGCGCCTCACGGGCCCGGGTGAAGAGCCGCTCGAGACCTTCCCCGTCCCCTTGGGCCAGCCGGCCGCGCACCTCATCAAGCCTGGACCGGTAGGCGTCGATCAGCTCGAGCAAGGTCGCCCGGTTGGCGAGGCACACGTCCCGCCACATCTCCGGGGAGCTGGCGGCGATGCGGGTCACGTCCCGGAAGCCGGGGCCGGCGAAGCGCAACAGGGTCTCGGCCTCGGGCTCGCCCGCGATGAGATCCATCAGGGCGAAGGCGAGCAGATGGGGGAGATGGCTCACGGCCGCCAGGATCCGGTCGTGCCGCTCCGGGGCCATTTCCACCACCCGCGCCCCGCACGCTTCCCACAGGGCGCGGACCGTGTCCCGGGCCTGGGGATCGGTTTCCGGCAGGGGCGTGAGCACCACGGTGCGGTCCCGGTAGAGGGCCGCGGTGGCCGCGCCCGCGCCGCTTTTCTCCGCGCCCGCGATGGGATGGGCAGGAACGAAGCGGGGCAGGTGATGGCCGAGAAGTTTCCGGGTGATCGCCACCACGTCCTGCTTGGTGCTGCCCGCGTCGGTCACCAGGGTGCGGCCGTCGAGCCCCGCCGCGAGCCGGGCTATCAGGCGCGCGTTCTGGCCCACCGGTGCCGCCAGCAGTACCAGGTCGGCTCCGGGCAGCGCCGTCTCCAGGGATCCGGCCGTTTCGTCCACCACGCCTGCAGCCAGGGCCCGCTCCAGGTTGGCGCTGCTGCGTCCCACGCCTACCACCCGCTCCACCCGGCCCGCCGCCTTCAGCGCCAGGGCGAAGGAGCCGCCGATCAGGCCCACGCCCGCCACCACCAGCTTCTTGAGCCGGACGTCCCTCACCCGGCCAGCACCTCCCGCAAGGCGGCGAGGAAGCGGGCGTTCTCCGACTCCAGGCCTACGCTCACCCGCAGGTGTTCGGGCAGGCCGTAGCTCGCCACCGGCCGCACGATCACCCCCTTGCGCAGGAGCGCCTGGAACACGCCGTTCGCGTCCCCCACCCGGAAGCAGACGAAGTTGCCGTAGGACGGGATGAAGGAAAGCTCAAGCTCCATCAGCCCCGCGGTGATCTGGATCATTCCCGCCCGGTTGAGAGCCACGCTCTTGGCCACAAATTCTGTGTCTTCGAGCGCTGCGGTGGCGGCGACCTGGCCTAGGGTGTTCACGTTGAACGGCTGGCGCACCCGGTTCATGAGGTCGGCGATACGCGGCGGCGCCAAGGCGTAGCCCACCCGCAAGGCCGCCAGCCCGTAGGCCTTGGAGAAGGTGCGGGTCACCACCAAGTTGGAGAACTCCCCGATCCAGGTCTCGCTGCGGCTCTTCATTTCCTGGGACAGGTACTCGTAATAGGCCTCGTCCAGCACTACCACCACCGTGGGCGGGACGCGGCGCAGGAAGGCCAGGAGCTGGGCCGGGCTCACCATCGTCCCCGTGGGGTTGTTGGGATTGGCGATGAAGACCAGGCGGGTATGCTCCTCGATCGCGTCCAGCATGGCCTCCAGGTCGTGCCCGTAGTCCCGCGCCGGCACCTCGATTCCCTGGGCGCCGATGGCCTGCACCGCCAGGGGGTACACGGCGAAGGCGTGCCGGGAATAGACGGCGGAGAGGCCCGGGGTCAGGAACGCCCGGGCCACCAGCTCCAGCACGTCGTTGGAGCCGTTACCCAGCACCACCTGATCCATGTTGACCCCCAGCTTGCGGCACAGGGCCGCCTTCAGCTCGAAGCCGTTACCGTCGGGATAGCGGGAGAGCTCCGGTAGTGCCTCCCGCACGGCTGCCAGGGCCCGGGGGCTGGGCCCCAGAGGGTTTTCGTTGGAAGCGAGCTTGACCACCTCCCTCAAGCCCAACTCCCGCTCCAGCTCGGAGATGGGCTTGCCCGGCTGGTACGGCGCGATGGCGCGCACATACCCGGGCGAGAGCTCACATACGTCCACCGTCAGTCCTTGGCGCACGGGTACGACCCGAGGATCTTGAAGAGGGAGGCCTTCTCCCGCACCTCAGTGAGGGCCGCCGCCACCGGAGAATCCTCCCGATGGCCCTTGATGTCCACGTAAAACACGTACTCCCACAGCCCGGTGCGCGAAGGCCGGGATTCGAGCCGGGTGAGGTCGATCCGGCGGCGGGCGAAGGGCTCCAGCAGGTCGCGCATGGCTCCTGGGCGGTTGGTGGTGGAAATGACCAGGGAGGTCTTGTCGGCGCCCGAGGGGCCCGCATCCTCGGGGCCGATCACCAGGAAGCGGGTGGTGTTGCGCGGGTCGTCCTCGATGTTCTCCGCGAACACCTTGAGCCCGAAGCGGCCGGCGGCGCGCCGGCTGGCGATGGCCGCCGCCCCCGGCTCCTGGGCCGCCAGGCGGGCCGCCTCCCCGTTGCTCGGTGCCGTCACCCGCTCGGCGTGGGAGAGGTTAGCCGCGAGCCACTGCTGGCACTGGGCGAAGGACTGGGGATGGGAGTAGACCCGTTTCACCTGAGCCAAGCTTTCCCCGTTGAACAGCAGGGCCTGGTGGACCTGCAGCATGATTTCCCCGCACACCTTGAGGGGCGTCTGCAGCAGCAGATCCAGGGTGCGGCCCACGGCGCCTTCGGTGGAGTTCTCCACCGGCACCACCCCGTAGTGGGCGCGCTGGGATTCCACCGCCCGGAACACCTCGTCGATGGAGGCGCAGGGAGTCCCCGCCGCGGCACTGCCGAAACGCTTGATCGCCGACTCTTCGGAGAAGGTGCCCTCCGGCCCCAGGTAGGCCACGGTGATCGGCTCCTCCAGCGCCCGGCAGGCGGAGATGATCTCCACGAACAGCCGCTCCACCGCCTCCGCTGGCAACGGCCCCCCGTTCAATCGCTTGAGCCGCTTAAGCACCTGGGCCTCCCGCTCCGGCCGGTAGACGTTCCCGTTCTTGAGGCCGCCGATCTGCCGCGCCAGCTCGGCGCGCTGGTTGAGCAGCTTCAGCAGCTCGGCGTCCAACGCGTCGATGCGGCTGCGCAACTCGTCAATCGGCTCGCTCATGGCCGTCTCCGGAGGGGAGATAGCGCACCGCCAGCACGCCCGGAATCGCGGCGATCTCCTCGATCACCCGGGGTGGCGGCGGGCTGTCCAGATCCACCAGGGTGTAGGCGGCCGCACCCCGGGACTTGTTCAGCATGTTGTGGATGTTGAGCCCGGCCCTGGCCATGGCGGTGGAGATCTGGCCCACCATGTTGGGCACGTTCATGTTGGCCACCCCAATACGATAGGGGGATTCCCGGGCCATCACCACCGTCGGGAAGTTGACCGAGTTCACGATGTTGCCGTTTTCCAGGTAGTCCATGACCTGATCCACCACCATCACGGCGCAGTTGTCCTCCGCCTCCTGGGTGGAGGCGCCCAGGTGAGGCAGGGCGATCACGGCGGGGTGATGCACCAGGCCGGGATGGGGGAAATCGGTCACGTAATACTTGATGCGGTGCTCGGAGAGGCCGGCCAGGACGGCCTCCACGTCCACCACCCCGTCGCGGGCGAAGTTGAGCAGGATCGCTCCCGGCTTCATCTTGTGCACCAGCTTGTGATCCACCAGGTGGCGCGTCATGTCGAGCAGGGGCACGTGGACGGTCACGAAGTCGGCTGCCCGCACCAGCTCTTCCAGGGTGTGGGCCTTGCGTACCTGGGAGGGCAGGCTCCAGGCCGCCTCCACGGTGATTTCCGGATCGTAGCCCACCACCTTCATTCCCAGCTTGATCCCGGCGTCGGCCACCAGGCTGCCGATCGCCCCCAGGCCGATGACGCCTAGAGTCCTGCCCGGCAGCTCGAAGCCGGCGAACTGCTTCTTACCCTCCTCGATCAGGCGGTGCAGGGTCGTCTCGTCCCCCATGAGGCCTTCGGTGAAGCGGATCGCCGGCACCAGGTTGCGAGCGGCCATCAGCATGCCCGCCACCACCAGCTCCTTCACCGCGTTGGCGTTGGCCCCCGGAGTGTTGAACACCGGCACGCCCCGCTCGGTCATGCGCTCCACGGGGATGTTGTTGGTGCCCGCCCCGGCGCGCCCGATGGCTTTCACGCTCGCCGGTATCTCCATCTTGAGCATGTTGTGGGAGCGCACTAGGATGGCGTCCGGCTCCGGGACGTGGGGGCCCACCGTGTAGCGCGCTCCAGGAAAGCGCTTAAGGCCCTGGGGCGAGATGTTGTTGAGCGTCAGGATGTGATAGCGTTCGGCCATGCTTCGAGCTCAGCCGTGTTTCACCGCGAACTCGCGCATGAACTCCACCAGCCGCCGCACCCCCTCGATGGGCATGGCATTGTAGATCGACGCCCGCATGCCCCCCACCGAGCGGTGCCCCTTGAGCTGGACCAGGCCGCGCTCCTTCGCCTGCCGCAGGAATTCTTCGTCGAGGGCCGGATTCCTGAGAGTGAAGGGGACATTCATGCGGGAACGGTCCGCCTTCGCCACCGGAGAAGCGTAGAAGTCGCTCGAGTCCAGGAAATCGTAGAGCAGGCGGGCCTTCTCCGCGTTGATCCGCTCCATGGCCGCGAGCCCGCCCTTGTCCTTGATCCACTCGAACACGAGCCCGGCGATGTAGATGGCGAAGGTGGGCGGCGTGTTAAGCATGGACTCGTTCTCCGCCTGCACCTTGTAGTCGAAAATGCTGGGAGTGGCGGTCAGCGCCGACCCGATCAGGTCCTCCCGCACGATGACGATGGCGAGCCCCGCCGGGCCGATGTTCTTCTGCGCGCCGGCGTAGATCAGGCCGAAGCGGGTCACGTCCATCGGCCGGGACAGGATATGGGATGAGGCGTCCGTCACCAGGGGCACGTCGCCCGTGTCGGGAATCCAGTGGTATTCCACGCCGCCGATGGTCTCGTTGGACGTGATGTGCACGTAGGCCGCGTCGGAAGAGAGCCTCCAGCGGTCCCGGGGCGGCACGTAGCTGAAGTTGCGGTCCTCGGCGCTGGCGGCCACGTGCACCTCGCAGTATTTCCTCGCCTCGGCCATCGCCCGCTTGGCCCAGTGGCCGGTGTTCACGTAATCGGCCTTGCGCTTCCCCCGCAGGAGATTCATCGGCACCGCGGCGAACTGGGCCGTCGCCCCCCCCTGCAGGAACAGGACCTTGTAGTGGGCGGGAATGGCCATAAGCTCCCGCAGGTCGGCTTCGGCCTTTCGCGCGATGGAAACGAACTCCTTGCCGCGGTGGCTCATCTCCATCACCGACATGCCGCTCGCGTGCCAGTCGAGCAGCTCGTCCCGCGCCCGGGCGAGCACTTCTTCCGGCAGCACCGCCGGCCCCGCGCTGAAATTGTAGACGCGTCCCATTTACCGCTCTTCTCCTTCGCCCGGCGTGCTCACCCTGGCCTCCCCGGCGGCTTCTCCCTCCGCCTCCGACTCCACCACCTTGCCAAGCCCCGCCAGCTTCTCGGAGGCGTCCAGGTCGATGAGCCGCACCCCCTGGGTAGCGCGCCCCATCTCGCTGATTTCCGCTACCCGGGTGCGGATCAGCACGCCTCCCGTGGTGATCAGCATCACCTCGTCCTCCGGCGCAACCAGGGTGGCGGCCACCACGTTGCCGTTGCGGGCGGTGGTCTGGATGGCGATCACCCCCTGGCCGCCCCGGCCATGGCGCGGGTACTCGGCCAAGGGCGTACGCTTGCCGTAGCCGTTTTCCGTGGCGGTAAGCACTTGCCGCTCCTCCCCGTCCGCCACCACCAGGGAAATCACCTGCTGCCCCGGCTCCAGCCGCATGCCGCGCACGCCCCGCGCGAGCCGGCCCATGGGCCGCACGTCTTCCTCGGAAAAGCGCACCGCCTTGCCCGCGTCGGAGAACAGCATCACGTCCTGGTGGCCGCTGGTGAGCTCGGCGCCGATCAGGAAGTCGCCCTCGGTGAGCTCCACCGCGATGATACCGGAGGGGCGGGGCCGGGAAAATTCGGAGAGGGGCGTCTTCTTCACCGTCCCCTGGGCGGTGGCCATGAAGACGTAATGCTGGTCGTCGAACTCCTTCACCGGCAGCACGGCGGTGATCTTCTCCTCCGGTTGCAGGGGCACCAGGTTCACGATGGGCTTGCCCCGGGACAGGCGCGCCCCCTGGGGCACCTCGTAGACCTTGAGCCAGTAGAGCCTGCCCCGGTTGGAGAAGCACAGGATGTAGTCATGGGTATGGGCGATGAAGAGGTGATCGATGAAATCGTCCTCCCGCGTGCCCGCCGCCTGCTTGCCCCGGCCGCCGCGCCGCTGGGCCCGGTAGTCGGCCACGGGCTGGCACTTGATGTAGCCCGCGTGGGACAGGGTCACCACCACGTCCTCGGGCGTGATCAGGTCTTCCAGGGACAGCTCCTGGGCCCGGGTGACGATCTCGCTGCGGCGCTCGTCGCCGTACTGCTCCTTCACGGCCCGCAGCTCGTCGGCGACGATGGCGTCCACCCGCTCGGGGCGCGCCAGCACGTCCAGGAGGTCGGTGATGGCGTCCATCACTTGCCGGTACTCGGCCACGATCTTGTCCCGCTCCAGCCCGGTCAGGCGCTGCAGTTGCATCTCCAGGATGCGCTGAGCCTGGACATCCGAGAGCCGGTAGCCCTGGGCGGACAGGCCGAATTCCGGCGCCAGGCCCTCGGGGCGGGCCGCCTCGGCGTCGACCCGCGCCAGCATCTCCTCCACCAGCGCGGAGCGCCAGATGCGCTCCATCAGCCGCTCTCTGGCCGCCGCCGGCGAGGGGGCCTCCTTGATCAAGGCGATGATCTCGTCCACGTTGGACAGGGCCACCGCCAGGCCTTCCAGGATGTGGCCCCGTTCCCGGGCCTTGCGCAGCTCGTACACCGTGCGCCGCGTCACCACCTCCCGGCGGTGGCGCAGGAACGCTTCCAGCAGCTCCTTCAGGTTGAGCAGCCGCGGCTGGTTGTCCACCAGGGCCACCATGTTCATGCTGAAGGTGTCCTGCATCGGGGTTTCTTTGTACAGGTTGTTCAGGACCACTTCCGGCATTTCGCCGCGCTTGAGCTCGATCACCACCCGCATGCCCGACTTGTCCGACTCGTCCCGCAGGTCGGCGATGCCCTCCAGCTTCTTTTCCCGCACCAGCTCGCCGATGCGCACCAGCAGGTTCGCCTTGTTCACCTGATAAGGCAGCTCGTCGATGACGATGGCCTGGCGGTCCCCCTTCTCCAGGTCCTCCACGTGGGTGCGGGCGCGGATCACCACCCGGCCGCGCCCGCTGCGGTAGCCCTCCCGCACGCCCTCCAGGCCGTAAATGATTCCCCGGGTGGGAAAATCCGGCGCCGGGACGATCTCCATCAGCTCGTCGATGGTCATTCCCGGCCGCGCGAGAAGCGCAAGGCAGGCGTCCACCACTTCCCGCAGGTTGTGGGGCGGCACGTTGGTGGCCATGCCTACCGCGATGCCCGAGGACCCATTGATCAACAGATTGGGCACCCGGGTGGGCAGGCAGACGGGCTCCCGCTCCTTCTCGTCGTAGTTGGGCTGGAAATCCACCGTCTCCTTGTCGATGTCGGCCATCAGCTCGGAGGCGATGCGGGACAGCCGGCACTCGGTGTAGCGCATGGCCGCCGGGTTGTCCCCATCCACCGAGCCGAAGTTGCCCTGGCCGTCGATCAAGGGATAGCGCATGGAGAAGTCTTGGGCCATGCGCACCAGGGTGTCATAGATGGCGGCGTCGCCGTGAGGGTGGTATTTCCCCATCACGTCGCCCACCACCCGGGCGCATTTCACGTACGGCCGGTTCCAGACGATGTTGGCCTCGTGCATCGCGTACAGGATGCGCCGGTGCACGGGCTTTAAGCCGTCCCTCACGTCGGGAAGCGCCCGGCCCACGATCACGCTCATGGCGTAATCCAAGTAAGAGCGGCGCATTTCCTCTTCGAGGCTGACGGGAACGGTTTCTTTAGCGAATGAATCCATATGGCCGAAACGGCTCACATAACGGGAAACAGGCCCGGCGCTTGCACCCTGCACGGCATGGCGCAAACATTCAATTCAAAAAAACGAAAATTTTATCATGGACAACCTGGCACGGACTATCCGCGGTTCCTGATTCCAGGCGCCAGGAGCGCGCGCAAGGGGTTGACATAACAAAGATTTTAACCGGATAATGCTTTCACGCCCTAGCGCGGATCGACCTCGTTCAACAGAGGTTTTGCGTTAACTCGAGGCGCAAAGGGAGTCCCGGAGCATTCGTGAACACCTCCCCGCCGGGGCTCGTATTGCTTTTTTTTTGGAACGAACAAGAAAGGTGCAAGCATGAAAACTTACTCCCCGAAGCATCTGATGTTGGGCCTGACGGCTGCCGCCGTTCTCGCATCGGGCCCGGTGCTCGCCGCCGCGGACAAGTCCGGCTACTGGGTGGATTCCCGCGGCACGGTCACCAAGAACAGCTACGGACAGTGCTGGCGCGCCGGCTACTGGACCCCGGCGATGGCCATCGAGGAGTGCGATCCGGACCTGGTGAAGAAGGCCGAGCCGCCCGCGCCGCCACCCGCGCCCGCCCCGGTCGCCCCGGCGCCGGCGCCCTCGCCGGCGCCTGCCCCGGCCCCCGCGCCGGCTCCCGTGATGATGCCGGAGAAGGTCACCTTCGCGGCCGACGTGCTGTTCGATTTCGACAAGGCGGAGCTGCGGCCGGAGGGCAAGCAAGCCCTGGACAACTTCGTGCAGAAGCTGGAAGGGGTGGAGTACGAAGTCATCGTGACCGTGGGCCACGCCGACCGCATCGGCCCCGAGGCCTACAACAAGAAGCTTTCCCTGCGCCGGGCCGAATCGGTGAAGGCCTACCTGGTGTCCAAGGGCATCCCGGCCAACAAGGTGTACACTGACGGCAAGGGCGAATCCGATCCCGTCACCAAGCCCGAGGACTGCAAGGGCAAGCGCGGCGCGGCGCTCATCAAGTGCTATCAGCCGGATCGGCGTGTGGAAGTGGAGGTGGCGGGCACCCGCAAGTAAGCGCAAGCCGCCTTCCGCGGACGAACAAAGCCCTGCCCGCGCAGGGCTTTCTTTTTATGGCGCGCGACACGGTCGATCTTCTGGTTGACGCCCGCTGGCTGCTGCCCATGGAGCCGGCGGGCCGGGTGCTGGAGCGCCACTCGGTGGCGGTCCGGGACGGCCGCATCCGCGCCCTGCTGCCCTGGCAGGAAGCCGAAGGACGCTTCGAGGCCCGGGAGCGCCTGCGGCTCGAGCGCCACGCCCTCATGCCGGGGCTCGTCAACCTGCACACCCACGCTGCCATGACCCTGCTGCGGGGTCTCGCGGACGATCTGCCCCTTATGGAATGGCTGCAGAAGCACATCTGGCCGGCGGAGATGCGCTTCGTGACGCCCGAGTTCGTCCACGACGGGACGCTCCTCGCCTGCGCCGAGATGATCCGGGGCGGGATCACCTGCTTCAACGACATGTATTTCTTCCCCGAGGCGGCCGCCCGGGCGGTGATGGAGGCCGGGATGCGGGCGGCCCTAGGGATGATCGTGGTGGATTTCCCCACACCCTACGCCGCCGATCCCGACGACTATCTGAGCAAGGGCATGGCGCTGAGGGACGAGCACCGGGCGAACGCCCTGCTCTCCTTCTGCATGGCGCCCCACGCCCCGTACACCGTGAGCGATAGGACCTTCGAAAAGCTGCTCACCTACGCGGAGCAGCTCCAGGTGCCCATCCACGTGCACCTGCACGAGACCGACGAAGAAATCCGGGAAAGCCTGCGCCAGTACGGGGTGCGGCCCTTGGAGCGGCTGCGGCGCCTCGGGCTCCTGGGACCCGGCCTGGTGGCGGTGCATATGGTGCACTTAACGCCGGAGGAGATGGAGCTCGTCGCCCGCGCCAACGCCAGCGTCGCCCACTGCCCCTCCTCTAACCTGAAGCTCGCCAGCGGTTTCGCCCCCATCGCCCAGCTCGTGGAGCGAGGCGTCAACGTGGGGCTCGGCACGGACGGGGCGGCCAGCAACAACCGGCTCGACCTCTTCCAGGAGATGCGCACCGCGGCCCTTCTCGCCAAGGCGGTGAGCGGCCGGGCGGACGCCCTTCCCGCCCACCGCACCCTGGAAATGGCCACCCTGGACGGGGCCCGGGCCCTCGGTCTAGAAAAGGAAATCGGCTCCCTCGTCCCGGGGAAACGGGCCGACATGGCCGCGGTGGACTTGGGCGCCCTGGAGCTTACTCCCTGCTACGATCCCCAGTCCCACCTGGTCTACGCCGCCGGCCGGGAGCACGTGAGCCACGTTTGGGTCGAGGGGCGGCTCTTGCTGGACGACGGGCGGCTCACCACCCTGGAGCCGGGCGAGCTCGCCACCCGCGCGAGCCGCTGGGGACGCCGCATCGCCAAAGCGGACGCCAACGTTCGACAAGACGGCAATTGAAATGGCCCGCGAATCCGGGCTTGAGGCCATGAACAACGTCGATCCCCTGGAGATCGAGAAATTCAACCAGCTCGCCCACCGCTGGTGGGATCCCCACAGCGAGTTCAAGCCGCTGCACGACATCAACCCCCTGCGCCTGAAGCTCATCGAAGAGGCGGCCGGCGGGCTGGCGGGCAAAGAGGTCCTGGACGTGGGCTGCGGGGGCGGGATTCTCGCCGAAAGCATGGCGGCCCGGGGCGCCCGGGTGACAGGAATCGACCTGGGAGAAAAAGCCCTCAAGGTAGCCAAACTGCACCTGCTGGAAAGCGGCCTGCAGGTGGACTACCGCCACTGCTCGGTGGAGCAATTGGCGGCCGAAATGCAGGAGCGCTACGACGTAGTCACCTGCATGGAGCTCTTGGAGCACGTGCCGGATCCCGCGAGCACCGTAAAGGCCTGCGCCGCCGTGGCCCGGCCGGGGGCGCCGGTGGTCTTCTCCACCATCAACCGCAACCTGAAGTCCTTCCTCTTCGCCATCGTGGGAGCGGAATACGTGTTGGGGCTGCTACCCCGCGGCACCCACGAGTACGCCCGCCTGATCCGCCCGGCCGAGCTCGCCCGCATGGCCCGCGAGGCAGGGCTCGACGTGACGGGCTTCACCGGTCTGACCTACAACCCGTTCACCAGGCAGTACGCCCTGGGAGCCGACATCGACGTGAACTACTTCGCCCTCACCCGGAAGACATGACCCGTCCCCGAGCGGTTTTCTTCGACCTGGACGGTACCTTCGCCGATACCGCCCCCGACCTGGGTCATGCCTTGAACCGCATGCGGGAGCGGCGAAACCTGCCTCCTTTGGCCATCGAAACGGTGCGACCCCACGCTTCGGCGGGTGCCCGGGGTCTGCTCCACCTGAGCTTCGGCCTCACGCCGGAAGACCCCGATTACGGCGTGCTGCGGGAGGAGTTCCTGGCCCTCTATAGCGAGGCCCTGTGCCGCCACACCCGGCTCTTCCCCGGCATTCCCGAGCTGCTGGACAGGCTCGAGGCCCGGGGTATCGTATGGGGCATCGTGACCAACAAGCCGGAGCGTTTCACCCGCCCCCTGCTCGCGGCCCTGGGCGTGGCAAGCCGCGCCCGCTGCATCGTCAGCGCCGACACCTGCCCTCATCCCAAGCCCCACCCCGAACCCCTGCTCACCGCCAGCCGGCAGGTGGGCATCGAGCCGCCGGCGTGCCTTTACCTGGGCGACGACGAGCGGGACGTGCAGGCGAGCCTCGCCGCCGGCATGCGTCCCGTCGTGGCCCGCTACGGCTACCTGGGTGACGGCAGGCCGTGGCAGGCCTGGGGCGCCCAGGGCGCCATCACCCAGCCGCTGGAGCTGCTCGACCTCCTTTAGAGAAGAGAGAAGACAAATCCGGACCTAGACCCGATAGAGCGAACGGCGGTCCCGCTCGAAGCGCACCGCATCCTCAAAGGATGCACCCCGCTTGCCGCCGGGCCAGATCCAGCCGGCGCTCTCCAGGGAAATCTCTCGCCGCAGGAGCTGAATGGAACGGCCGTCCTCGAATTCCACCACGGTGCCATTGATGCTGCTGTCGGTGAGATAGAACTGCACCCCCTCCAGCCGGACGATGGCATGCTCCCGGGAGACGAAGCGGTCCGCCAGCCGCACATCGCAGTGGAGAGCCCGGCCGATCACGACGCGGTAACGGAAACGATCCACGGTGATCCGCTGCCCCCGGTGGGTGAGCACCAAGCCGCCTGGGTCCGCCGGCAGCAAGCGCCGTCCCTCCAGGTTCAAATCGGTCACCGTCGTGCTGTCATGGTCCCAAAGGACTTGATAGATCACCGTCTCCCGGGCGGTGTCTTTGATCCGGACCTGGAAAATGGGCCGGCATGTCGCCTTGAGCTCTTCGGAGAGGGTGCCGTAGGTGGCCTCGGAAGTGAGAATCTGCTCCGGGCTTGCCATATCGCTCAGGTAGGCGGCCAGGTTCACGGTATCGCCAAAGATGTCCCGCCCCTCCTCCATCAGATCCCCGTAATGGATCCCGATGTGGAGTCGCACCTTCTCCCCGGCACAGGGCTGGCTCGCCGCCTGCCGCTGCAGGACGCCGGCCGCGCGGAGCGCCTGGTCCGCGGAGGGAAAGACGCTCAAGGCGGCGTCCCCCACCGCCTTGACCAGCCGGCCGCCATGCTCCTGGGTGACCCGGGCGCTCCGCTGCACGAAGGCTTCCACCACCGCGCGGCCGGCCAGATTGCCTAGGACGGCGTAGATCCGGGTGCTGCCCACCAGATCGGCGAACATCACCGCGCATCGGGCCAGGCTTCGACTCATATCAAGAACAAACTATAAGCATTTGAGGAAAATATACTTTTCATTTAGCCGAAATGGTATCACCGGTGGAACGAATCGCAAATCCTCGGGTCTCATAGGTTGAACCTGTCTGAAAGCGCTAGAATTCTGCATCCAATGCAGGGGGCGACCTGGTTTCGACGCGGGTTGCGAAGCAGCGCAGGGCATGCCGAGGACCAGTTCCCTCGTAAATCCACTGGAAACCAATAGACGCCAACGACGAGCGTTACGCTCTCGCCGCCTAACACCGGCGAGACGCTGCACTAGCCTGCTGATGGGCTAGGCCCTGCCGGGCGAGGGAGGCGCAAGCCGAGCTTGCTCGAAGGGGTGCAGCGTCATTCACATCAGCCCCTGCGCACGGTCTGGCCGCTTGGCCGTGCGCATCCGTCGAAGCGGCTGGCCAAGCGTCAGCCTGCCGGCCGGCGGGCGCGAGGCGAGATGCAATAGACCCGGCTAAGCATGTAGGCCTGACTGCGGAGGATTCGCGGACGGGGGTTCGATTCCCCCCGCCTCCACCATTTTCCTGAAACCCGGAACCTTTCCGGGTTTTCTCATCGGCTCAACCGGCAGATTCTTCTGGAGCTTAGGGCGGATGGCGGAGATACCCCGAGAGGGAAATCCTGGCACAGCCGAGCCAGCGCGCGAGGCGGTGGAGGCGACCTACCGCGCCGAGTCCCGGCGAGTGCTCGCCACCCCGATCCGCCTGCTCGGCGACTTCGATCTCGCCGAAGAAGCGCTGCACGATGCCTTCAAGGCCGCTTTGAAGCAATGGCCCCAGGAAGGCATGCCGGCCAACCCCCGGGCGTGGCTCGTCTCCACCGGCCGCTTCAAGGCGATCGACGGCATCCGCAAGCGCGCCCGCTTCGATCCCCTGGACGAGATGGCCGAGCAGGTGGAGGCGATCGTTGCCGACGCGCCGGCGTGGAGCGGCGACGAAGACATCGAGGACGACCGGCTGCGGTTGATCTTCACCTGCTGCCATCCGGCCTTGTCCCCCGACGCCCAGGTGGCGCTCACGCTGCGGGAAGTGTGCGACCTCGCCACCGAAGAGATCGCCCACGCCTTCTTGATTCCCGCCCCCACCCTCGCCCAGCGCATCGTGCGCGCCAAAGCGAAGATCCGAGAGGCCCGCATTCCCTATCAGGTGCCCGAACGAGCCGAGCTCCCCGAGCGGCTGGACAGCGTGCTGCGGGTCATCTACCTGGTGTTCAACGAAGGCTACGCCACCAGCTCGGGTGCCTCCCTCACCCGGCCCGATCTCTCGGGGGAGGCGATCCGGTTGGGGAGGCTGCTGGTCGAGCTGTTGCCTGAACCCGAGCCCACGCGGCGCGGGCGGAGCTGTGCCGGCGGCTGGGAAGGACGGCGGAGGCCCGGGCCGCTTACCAGCGAGCCCTTGCCCTGACGCGCCAGGCGCCGGAGCGGCGGTTTCTCGGACGGCGGCTGGCCGAGCTGCAAACTTGATCGGTCCATTGTCGATTTGGCGCCCCGCCGAACGACTATGGATCGTAAACGGCCCTCAAAGCCGGAGGCCGGGCGCTCAGGCCGGCCGAAAACTACACAGGCTTCAGAAACAAAGACTTAATCGAGGTACGTCAACTGTTCGAGCTGGAAGACTTCGAGACCGCGCTCGGCATGAAATCGGAGGCGGTCGAGCGCTGGCGCGAGATGGGGATCGGGACGAAGAAAGAGGCGCCATTCGAAGGGCCCCGCGCACATCCGGGACGGGGCCGTCATCGCCTTCTCCCCTTCTCCTTCTGCCGGCACCCAAAAGGAGCGAAACACCATGCAGAGAATCACCCCTTGCCTTTGGTTCGACAATCAGGCCGAAGAGGCCGCAAGGTTCTACACGTCGATCTTTAGGAATTCCAGGATCGGAAGAATCAGCCGCTATGGGAAGGAAGGCCACGAGATTCACGGAAGGCCCGAGGGGTCGGTCATGACCGTCGAGTTCGAGATTGACGGTCACGGGTTTATCGCACTGAACGGCGGACCGGTCTTCAAATTCAACGAGGCCATCTCGTTTCAGGTACATTGCGAAACGCAGGAGGAGGTGGACTATCTCTGGGAGAAGCTTTCCGAGGACGGCGACCCGAGTGCGCAGCAGTGCGGCTGGCTCAAGGACAAGTACGGCGTATCCTGGCAGATCGTTCCGACGGCCCTGATCGAGATGCTGCTGGACAAGGATGTCCGGCGAACCGAACGGGTCATGAAGGCGATGTTGCAAATGAAAAAGATCGAGATCGCGAAATTGAAGCAGGCATACGGGGAAGAATAGCCAGCCCGTGCACGGGCCGCCCCCTCAACGAAAAGGAGAACGCAATGAAATACCTGTGTCTGGTTTATCTCGACGAGAAACGGCTCCCGGAGCTGCCCGACGAAGACTGCGTGGAATACGACGCGGCGATCCGCAAGAGCGGCCAGTGCATCGCCTCGGAGGCCCTAGAGTCCGTACATACCGCCACTACCGTTCGGGTCAGGAACGGCAAGCTGTCCGTCACCGACGGCCCCTTCGCCGAAACCAAGGAGCAGCTCGCCGGCTCCTACCTGATCGAGGCGCAGGACCTGAACGAGCCCATCCAGCTAGCCTCGAAAATCCCACCGGCGCGGGTGGGCAGCATCGAGATACGACCGATCCGGCCGATCCGGGAAACGGTACAAGCCGAAGCAAAACGGAGGGCGAAGGAGGCCGGCGCAGGGACGTGATCGAACTGAAGAGCGACGATCATCGGGTGCTGACGTCCCACAGTCTGGACGACGACGGCCGATGGCACCATTTCATGACAGCCCACTATCGCCGGAAGAAGTAGTGGCGCGGCTCAATCTTCCCAGGAGGAACGATCGATGACGAGCAATCCCGAGAAAACCGCGACTCGAACCCGCAACCCGGCCGCCCGCGCCCAGCGCTCCCGGTCGACGGGTCGCGTGGTAGTGCTGGTCGCTACGCGCAAAGGGGCGTGGTTGTATCACGGCGATGGAGCACGGAAGGCCTGGCGGGTCGACGGGCCGCACTTTCTCGGTCACATCGTCAATCATCTCGTGCTCGACCCGCGCGACGGGCGGACGCTGCTCGCGGCGGCGAAGACCGGGCACCTGGGCCCGACCATCTTCCGCTCTACCGATCTGGGCCGCACCTGGAAGGAAGCAGAGCGGCCGCCGGCCTTCGCCAAAGCGCCGGCGGGCGAGCAGGGCCGCGTGGTCGACCAGACGTTCTGGCTGACGCCCGCCCGCGCCGCCGAGCCGGACGTCTGGTACGCGGGAACTTCGCCCCAGGGGCTGTTCCGCTCGGAGGACGGGGGCGTCACCTGGACGCCGTTCTCTAGCATCAACGACGACCCCCGGTACCGGAAGTGGATGGGCACCGTGCAGGACGGCACCCCCGATGGGCCGAAGCTGCACTCCATCATCGTCGACCCGCGCGATCCCAAGCATCTCTACTTCGCCATGTCGGGCGGCGGGGTGCACGAATCGCGAGATGGGGGCCGGACCTGGGCGCCCCTCCTGAAAGGGCTCGACGTGGTGGAAGGTTTCGATGCGACCAATCCCACGTTCCACGACCCGCACTGCGTGCGGCTTTGTCCGAGCAACCCGGATCGTTTGTATCAGCAGAATCACTGCGGCATTTACCGGCTCGACCGTCCGTCCGACGAGTGGATACGCATCGGCAAGACCATGCCCGAGCGGGTCGGCGACATCGGCTTTCCCATCGTGGTGCACCCGCGGGACGCGGACACCGCGTGGGTGTTCCCGATGGACGGCGCCACCGTCTGGCCGCGCACCAGTCCCGATGGGGCTCCAGCGGTGTATGCGACCCGTGACGGCGGCGAGACCTGGCAGCGGCTCGACGACGGCCTGCCCAAAAGCCAGGCCTGGTGGACCGTGAAGCGCCAGGCGATGACGGCGGACGCGCAGGATCCCGTGGGCCTGTATTTCGGCACCACCAGCGGCGAGCTGTGGATGAGCCGGGACGAAGGTCGCCAGTGGGCCTGTATCGCGCGGCACCTTCCGGAGATCTACGCCGTGGAAGCGGCTGAATTACCGTAGGCAGACCCACCCGATGAAAGTGCTCATCCCCAGCCCGCTGCGTTCATACACGGGGCGATCGTCGGTCGAGGCGAGCGGTTCCACCCTCGCCGCGCTCCTCGACGATCTGGACCGTCAATACCCGGGAATCCGCTTCCGCATGATCGACGAGCAGGACGGGATCCGGTCCCACATGCGCTTCTTCGTCGGCGGCAAGCAGGTCTTCGATCTGGCGCAGCCGCTGGGCGCCACCGAGGAAGTGATCATCGTCCAGGCGTTAAGCGGCGGCTGACGGCGCGGGACCTGCGCGCGGACGCGCCCAGCTTCAGGATTCCCACGCGCCGACCGAGAAGGGGACTGTGTCGATTCGCGGTCGTTCCGAACGACTACCTGCAGATCGACCACGGGCCTCCAACCGGGGGCGTCGCGATACGAACCGGGAATGTTGCGATACGATTCGGGATGATCCAGGACGCCCTTGATACCCGGTGCACAACCGCCCCGCCGAAGAAAACCGCCCTCGCGCCCGAGCGAGCGTGATCCTGCCCGCCGGCGCCGCACCCGAGGCGCGCCTGCTGCTCATCGGACGCGGCATGCGGGCGCTCTGCGACGGGTACGTCGCCGTGCTGCTGCCCGCTTACCTGCTGGCGCTGGGTTTTGGCACCTGGGAGGTGGGGCTGCTCAGCACCGCGACCCTGCTGGGATCGGCCCTCGCCACCCTGGCCGTGGGCGCCTGGGGACATCGTTTTCACCACCGCAGCCTGCTGCTCGGGGCGGCCCTGCTGATGACCGCTACGGGGCTTGCCTTCGCCAGCCTGTCCGCGTTCTGGCCGCTGCTGGTGGTCGCCTTTGTCGGTACGCTGAATCCCAGCGCCGGCGATGTCAGCGTGTTCCTCCCCCTGGAGCACGCCCGTCTGGCCGAAGCCGCCCAAGGCCACGTCCGCACCGCGCTGTTCGCCCGTTACAGCCTGACTGGCGCGCTCGCCGCCGCGTTCGGCGCGCTTGCCGCCGCCGTGCCGGACGGTTTGGCAACGCTGGGGGTCGATCGCCTCACCGCGTTGCGGGCCATGTTCGTCCTCTACGGCGCAGCCGGCTTCGTGGTCTGGTTGCTGTACGCACGGCTGCCGAGGCCGTCGTCCAGCCAAGCCCACCGCAGTCCGCCTGCCCCCCTTGGACCCTCGCGCGGCCTCGTCATCAAACTAGCGGCGTTGTTTTCGGTTGATGCCTTTGCCGGCGGGCTGATCGTGCACTCACTGCTGGCCTTGTGGCTGTTCGAGCGCTTCGAGCTGTCGCTTTCCGCAGCCGGCGCGTTCTTCTTCTGGGCGGGGCTTTGCACTGCCCTCTCTCAGCTCGCGGCGCCGTGGGTGGCCCGTCGCATCGGCCTGCTCAATACCATGGTGTTCACCCACATTCCCGCCAGCCTCGCCCTCATCGGGGCGGCATTCGCACCTCGTCTGGAGATTGCCCTGGGTCTGCTGCTTCTACGCGCTGCGCTGTCGCAGATGGACGTGCCGACCCGGTCGGCTTACGTCATGGCCGTGGTCACACCGCCGGAACGAGCAGCGGCGGCGAGCTACACTGCGGTGCCGCGGAGCTTGGCCTCGGCGCTCAGCCCCTCTCTGGGCGGCGCCTTGTTCGCGGCGGGATGGCTCGCCGCGCCGTTGGTAGTGTGCGGGATGCTGAAAATCCTCTATGATCTGGCGCTGCTCAAGGCCTTCCGGCGGGTAAAACCAGCGCACTGAGAAGGGCGTACCCGGCTCAGCGACAACCCCCGGAGCCCTGGGAAACACCGCCCCCGGGGGCGAGCGGCCTCGAACAGGTGCTGAGGGGCTCGCGCGAGACGATTGGCCTACGACGATCAACTTCTGGCGACCGCCGGCAGCGCGTTCGACGGCCTGCTGGCCGCCTTTGAAAAGGAGGCGAAGACATGAGCCAATCCACCGCCACACCGGCGCAACACGACGCCAGAACCCAGCCATCCGTTGTGAGCTTCTGGGAAGCTTTCCGCTTCTGGTTCAAACTCGGCTTCATCAGTTTCGGCGGTCCGGCCGGACAGATCGCTGTCATGCACACCGAGCTGGTCGAGCGTAGACGCTGGATCAGTGAGAGACGCTTCCTGCACGCGCTCAACTACTGCATGGTGCTGCCCGGCCCGGAAGCGCAGCAGCTCGCCACTTACATCGGTTAGCTGATGCACCGCACCTGGGGCGGCATCGTCGCCGGTACGCTCTTCGTCTTGCCTTCCCTGTTCATCCTGATCGTGCTGTCGTGGATCTACATTGCCTTCGGCGACGTGCCCCTGGTGGCCGGGCTGTTTTATGGCATCAAGCCCGCCGTGACCGCCATCGTCGTGCATGCGGCCTACCGCATCGGTTCTCGGGCCCTCAAGAACCACGTGCTGTGGGCAATTTCCGCAGCCTCGTTCGTGGCCATCTTCGCGCTCAATGTGCCGTTTCCGGCGATCGTTGCCGGCGCGGCGCTGATCGGCTATCTCGGCGGGCGCATCGTCCCAGACAAGTTCAAGGCGGGTGGCGGGCATGGCAAGGTTGACAAGTCCTTCGGTCCGGCGCTGATCGACGACGATACCCCCCCGCCAGAGCACGCCCGCTTTCACTTAAGCCGCCTTGTCCGCGTGCTCGTGATTGGAGCGTTGTTGTGGGCCGTGCCGATGGCAGGGCTTTCGGCGCTCTACGGCTGGAATGGCACGCTCACACAGATGGGCTGGTTCTTCACCAAGGCAGCCTTACTCACTTTCGGCGGCGCGTATGCAGTGCTGCCCTACGTCTACCAAGGCGCAGTCGGACATTACGGCTGGCTCACGCCGACGCAGATGATCGACGGCCTGGCGCTCGGCGAAACCACGCCAGGGCCGCTCATCATGGTGGTGGCCTTCGTCGGCTTTGTGGGTGGCTATGTCAAGGCATTGTTCGGGCCGGACATGCTTTTCGCGGCTGGTGCAGTCGCGGCCTGTGTGGTGACGTGGTTCACTTTTCTCCCTTCCTTTCTGTTCATCCTGGCCGGCGGCCCGCTCGTGGAATCGACCCACGGCGACCTCAAGTTCACCGCGCCGCTGACCGCGATCACTGCGGCCGTGGTCGGCGTGATCCTCAACCTGGCCCTGTTCTTCGGCTATCACGTGCTATGGCCGCAAGGGTTTGCTGGGAACTTCGATTGGGTATCGGCCCTGATCGCGCTAGCGGCGGTCGTCTCGCTCTTCCGCTACCAGGTCGGCGTCATCCCGCTCATCGCGGCGTGCGGCGTGTCTGGCCTTGTCTACCAGCTCGTCCTTTGAGGATGCCGGCCTGGACGACGATAGGCTCTTCACAGGAAAAGCAAAGTCTATCGAGCGTGGCGATCCGAGGCCGCGGGTTACCGCGCTCAAGGATGATTTTGGACCGGTTCGGTCACGAAGCCAATCCGCCTCAGCCCGCTGGCTTGCGCATCTGACATCACTTCGACGACGTTTTCATAGAGCGTTTTGCGATCGGCACGGATATGCACTTCCGGTTGCGGTTCGCGCTTTGCCGCCTCGGCAAAGCGCCCCGGCAAGGCGGCCCGGTCAAGGGGTTGCTCATTCCAGTACACTTGCCCCAGCGTGTCGATGCTGATCGTGATGGTCTGCGGTTTTGCTTCGTTGGGCTGGCTGGTGGCACGCGGCAAGTCGATCTTCACCGCGTGGTGCATGACCGGAATGGTGATGATAAAGAGGATCAGCAGCACCAGCATGATGTCCACCAGCGGCGTGGTGTTGATCTCGGCGTTGAGATCGTCGTCTTCGTTGAGTGTCGAGAAAGCCATCATGCTCACCGCGCGTCAATCGATACCACGTGCACGGGGGCCCCGTCACGGTGGGTTTCAGGCAAGTGTCGTGTCATGCCGGTGATGGCGAAGGTGCAGACGTCATGGGAAAAGCGGCGCAGCCGCGCAAGCAAGGCCTTGTTGTTGCGTACTGCCGCGTTGTAACCAAAGGTGGCCGGAATGGCCACCGCCAGGCCCAGCGCCGTCATGATCAGCGCTTCGCCCACCGGGCCAGCCACTTTTTCGATGCTGGCCTGTCCCGCTATGCCTATGCCGATGAGGGCGTGGTAGATGCCCCACACTGTGCCGAACAGGCCGATGAATGGCGCGGTACTGCTGATCGAGGCGAGCAAACCAAGCCCGCTCTGCAAGCGCGCAGAGGCGTCATCGATCGCCTGGCGCAGGTGGCTGGCCAGCCACTCGGCACCCGGTGGGGCTGCGTCGCCGCGCGCCCGCATGACCGGGTGTAGTTGAAGGCAGATCGTGGCCTCGTCGATCACCCGCCGGAAGGCGTTGTCCGGTGCAGGCTCAAGTCGAGGCCCAAGGTCGGACAGCGCTCGCGCATCGCGCAGGGAACGCTCGGCGATATTGGCTAGGCGGTTCATGCGGAGCGCCTGCCAGCCGCGCATCAGCATCACGTACCAGGACAGTACGGACATGGTGAGCAGCAGGAGGGCGACACCCCGCATGACCCAATCGCCCTGCGACCACAAATTGATTAGCCCGTAAAGATTGTTCACGATTTCCTCCCTTCATTGCAGCTTGAAAACGACGGGCACCAGTACCCAGGCGTCCACCGGCTGGTCGCCTTGGCGGGCGGGGACGAAACGCCATTGCGCCACGGCGCGCACGGCGGCCTCGTCCAGGCGCGCGGAGCCGCTCGTCGCATGCAACTTCACCTGGCTGGCACGACCATCGGCGGTGACCAGCACTCTCAGCAGTACCCGTCCTTCCTCGCCCAAGCGCCGCGCCAGCGCGGGATAGTCGGGTGCGGGATTATTGAGGTAGGCCGCGTCAAACCGTGGCGGTGTCACCGGCGTGGGCGGGGCAGGGGGGGCAGGAGGTGCGCTCATTGCCACGGGTTCGGAAGTGGGCGCCACTATCGCTGGCGCTTCTGGGGGAGAGATGGCGCGCTCGCTGGGTTCTGGATCCGCCATGGGCGGTATCGCCGGCTGCACGATGCGAGGCTTGTGCACCACTTCGGGCGGTCGCGGCGAAAGAGGCGGAGGTGGCTGCGGCACGGGGGGTGCAATGATTTCAGCGTACATCACCTTGGGTAATACGCGCTGCGCGAGATCGCGTGCCAAACCGGACTGCAAGGCGTACAGAAATGCGACGTGCAGCAGCAGTACCAGTCCGAAGGTGAATAGAGAGGTGCGCGGGGAGAAGATATCCATCTCAAGACGCTAGAAATTGGCGATCAGCGTCAAGCGGTAGGATCTCGGCTCCACGGGATGGAAGTGGATGTCGTTCACCCCTTGAGCCGGCTCGCCCGGCAAGCGGGAGGCATAAAAGTAAGCGATCTGATCGTCCCGGGAGTTCAACAGATTGTGGATGTCCAACGCCACCCGGAGGTTTTTGTCGATCCTGTATCCCACCCGGGCTTCCACCAGGGTGGTGGAATCGGAGCGCACGCTGTTGTCCTCGATCAAGGCCCGTGGACCGAAATACCGCAGCCGCAGCGCGCCGAAATAAGGGCCCAGGCGATCCACCGACAGGCCGATCGACGCAACCCCCTCCACCGCCCCGGGGATGCGATCTCCCGCAGGATCGGCGTTTCTGAACCTCGCCCGCGCGTAGGCGAAGTCCGCATCGACGGTCAGCCACGAGGTGGGGGCGTAGTAGTTGGCGAACTCGAAGCCGACGCGGCGGCTGGGACGGCCCGCCTCGGTGGTTCCGGCATCGCCGACGAAGACCAGCTCGGAGTCAAAGTCCAGCAGGAAAACGGCCAGAGAGCTCTGCAAACCCGGCACGATCGCGCTGCGCAGGCCGACCTCGGCCCCCTTGGCGCGCACCAGCAGCGGCGCCTTGTCCTGGGGCAGGTTGGCGTTGGGGCCGTTCCCCGGGGTGACGGTGATCGTGGCGCCGCGCGCGTCGTTGCTGTGGAATCCACCCCCCAGATTGACGTAATACTCGGTCTTCGCCCAGGGACCGAAAACCAAGCTCAATTGCGGGTTGGCGATGCTGGCGCTCACCTCGCCCGAGTTGGCCGGATTGTCGGACTCGACCTTGGCGCGATAAAAATCGCCGCGTATCCCTGCCACGGTGCGGAATTTCTCCAGCCATTGAGTGCGGTTCTGGAAATACACGCCGAGGCTGCCCTCGGTGACGTGATCTTGACGGACGGTGGAGAGCGTCTCCCGCTGGCGAGTCTTGAACAATCCGTTGAAGATGTTGTCATTGCGCACCTGCAGCCCGATGGTGTTTTCCACCTCCCGTCCGTTCCAGTTGCCAAGCCAGGTGTGGCTCGCGTTCATTCCCCAGAAAACGCGGCTGTCGGGCTGCTCGAATTGATCGCCGTTCACGGGATCGTCGAGAAAATAAGTGAAATTCGAAAATAGACTGAGTTTGCTCCTGACCAGATACGCATTGGCCTGGGTCACCGAATTGCCGGCGGTGCGCTTCCAGGCCCCGGACAGGCTATAGCGGGAAGCCTCGCCCCCATCGGTGGGATCCAGCGCGTCGAAGCGCCCGATCAGGCCGGAGTCCACGGCGCGCTTCGCCACCTGGTCGGTGGCGTTCCAGGTTCCGTGGTAGGCCATGGCGGTCAGGTTAAACCCATTCAGTGCCGTGCCCTGGCTGTAGCGCAACACGGCGTTGACTTTCTTGTAATCGTCCGGATGCGTCCAGGGGCCGTCGTTATGAAAGAGCTCTAGCGCGTACAGCAGATGGCCCTCGCCCCATTTGGGAGAATTGGCCACGAGTAAGCGTCCATAGCCGCCGCTGCCCCCGCCTAAGGACGCCACCCCCTGGGGCAGGGCATCGGCGTAATGGATATGCACCGCGCCGGCGGCCGCGAAATCTCCTTCCTCCGGGTAGTAGGGCCCTTTCTTGTATTGGAGGCTACTCACCAGCTCCGGAATCATGAAATTGAGGTCCGACCATCCCTGGCCATGGGCATGGGAGCGCAGATTGACCGGCATGCCGTCCACGAAAATCGCAAGATCGGTGCCGTGGTCCAGGTTGAAGCCGCGCAGAAAGTACTGGTTCGCCTTGCCCTCCCCGCTGTGCTGCGTCAAGATCAGCCCGGGGGTTTCCTCCAGCACTTCCCCCACTCGATACACCGGGTGGGCTTCCAGCTGAGCCCGGTTCACCGTTCCCACGTTCGCAGAATCGGCAGTCCCGATGAGGTCCTCGCGGCTGGCCGTGACTTCCACGGGTTCCAGCGTCAAGGTGGGGATGCCGCCCGCCAGGACAGGTTGCGTCCACCCCAAACCGAGGCCGGCCAGAAGCCACGGAGCAAGGCGAGCCGGGATAGGGCCCCTATGAGGCGGGTTTCTCATGCCCATTCTGTCGATCCCCTTCTCCAAACCGATCACGCCACAACACGCGCTTCCCCTGCCCGCACCAGGACTCGTCCGGGTCGCGGCGTATGAAAAAAACTAAATTCTTCTTACCGTTAGGGAAAAAATTCGGCGCTTTTCCCGTCCAAGTCAAAACGCGCCGAAGACGGCCGCGCGAGGCGCAACGCCAACGCGAAGCTTGCCGCGACCACAACGATCACAATGGCCCCGAAAGCAAGCTCCTTGCCCCGGCTCCACTGGTCCACCGCCGGAAAGAAGTATCGGGCGATGCCGAAGCCCGCCACCCCCAGGCTCAGGCTGGAAACCACCAGCCCCATCACCCGCGAGGCAATGCGCGCCGTCTCGTCCGCCCGCTGGATCAGGCGCGAGATCCAAAGCCCATTGATACCGTCGGTCACCATCATGCCGAGCATGAATAAAAGCCCCAGCATCAGCGAATACCAGGGACGGCCGAACTGGGCGCCTGTGAGCGCAAACAGCGCGGCCTGGCTGAGCGTATCGAAAGAAAGGGCAAAGGCTGCGCCGACCAGGGCGATGAGCAGCGGATTTCCGGTCCTCTGCAGGCGGCCGAGAAAACGCCCCTTGAGTCCGATGGTGCGCACCACTTCGCTGGGGTCGGTCTTGAGGACTGCCGTGAGGTTGAGTATTCCCAGGAGAAGCAGAAAAACGATGGAAATCCAGCCTCCCACCTCCTCCATCCAGACCGGAATCCGCCATCGCTGGGCGAGCGTGCCCACCATCAAGGCGACCGCCAGGACCACCGCCCCGTGGCCGAGCGAGAACAGGAAACCGCAGAACCGCGCAAGCCTTGGGTTTGCCCGGGCGTTGAAGCGGGTCAGGCCGTCGATCGTGGCCAGGTGGTCTGCGTCGAGCCCATGCTTCAATCCGAGCGTAAACGCCAGAACCATCAAGGCGAGCCCGTTCGTCTGTAAGGCTTCCAAGTTTCTCCTCCGATTTTCAACTGCCGCGTCTGTGGGCCGGTCCCTGCGAATCATCGAGCGGCTCCCAGCAGAGGAGCAGGCGACGATCCGCCCAGAAGCCATCGCCATCTCCGTCGAGGCGGCCGTCTCGAACCTTGACCGGCCCGGCGGTATGACGATTTACAAAATTGTCATAACAAAAACCGTGCCATGTAGCCGGTCCATTGTTTATTCATGGTTTTTGTGCAATTTCTGGACGGGGGAGTGGAAAGTTGCTTTCCAAACTGTTCGCGCCCCTGGCATCCCCTTGGACGCTGGCTCACGCCAAGGGCAAGGCCAAGGTGAAGACCGCGCCCCCTTCAGGATGATTGGCGGCGCAAAGCCGCCCCCCGTGACGCTCGACGATGCCGTAGCTGATGGACAGCCCCAACCCCGTGCCCTTGCCCACCGGCTTGGTGGTAAAAAACGGGTCGAACACGCGGGGAAGGTACTGTTCGGGAATGCCGGGGCCGTTGTCGTGGAAAGCGATCTCGATGCGGCCGTCCTTCGCCCGACCCGTGATCTCCAGCCGCGCATTCTCTTTCCTGCCGACGCTGTCGACCGCGTTTTGCACGAGATTGACGATCACCTGCTGCATCTGGCCCGCGGAGCCCATGACCGGGATCTCGGGCGGAACGTCCATCACCACCTGCAGGTGGGTGCCCGAAGCCTTGATCACCCAGCGCACCGACCGCTCCAGGACTTCCCGGAGGTTAAAGCGCACGTTTTCATTGCTGTCCGCAGCGGAAAAGCGTTTCAGGGCATCGACGATGTCGCGGGTGCGCTCGGCGCCCTCGATAGTGCCTTCGATCAGGGGGTTCAAGTCCTCCAGGATCCGATCGATGCGCAGGCTGCGGCGCAGCTCGGCGAGTCTGGCCTCGGGCGCACCGGCATGCACGGCTTCCAGATAGGTCCAGAGGCGGCCGACATAGCGCTTGAGGGCATGCACATTGCCCAGGACGAAGCTGATGGGATTGTTGAGCTCGTGGGCCACCCCAGCCACCAACAGGCCCAGAGAGGCCATTTTCTCCGAATGCACCAACTGCTGCTGGGTACGTTTCAAGTCCTCATGCGCTTCCCGCAATGCTTGATAGGCGCGCTTGAGTTCCCCCACCGGGCGCCCCACCAGCACCATGCCCACCGCCTTGCCCACCGTGTTGTAGCGAGGCGTCCAGTTCACAGCGACCGGGATCGCCGTGCCATCGGTCGCCCGGAACTGCAGCTCGCAATCCGTCAGGCCTTCCCCGTGGAGGTGGTGAATAAACTGAGCCGCCCGCTCCCGGGAAGCCTTGTCAGCGAGCAGCTCCAGCACGCACACGCCCCGCAACGCCGCGGCCTCTCGTCCCACCAGCTTGACGAGCGCGCGGTTCACCTCCTGGATCGCTCCTTTCCGGTCGCACACGATGAGGATGTCGGACATGGAAGTGAGGACGCTGAAGAGGAACTGCTGGGTTTCCTCCAGCTCGGCGTTCTTCTGCTCCAGCGCCACCTCGTACTGCAACAGTTCGCTGTAGACCTCGTCCATCTTGCGGATCACGTCGATCCACACGGATTCGCCGACTTCGCCGAGGTTTTCCGGAATCACGGACCGCTCGGGCAGAGCGCGCCCTGCTGTCGATCGCTCCTGTTTGTGCCGGGCCTTCATCGCCGGACTGCTAAGTCTTGGGGCGAGTGTGGAGATGTTGATGGGCGGCGTCCGCCGCCTCCAGGTCCACGGGAACGAGGTTGAGGCTGCCATGGCGCACGCCGCGCTCCGCCATCACGCTCTCCGCGAACTGCCTCACCGCCGCGGTCGGGCCGCGCAGAACCACGGTCTCCAGGCAATGCTCGTGATCCAGGTGCACGTGCATCGTCGACACGCACAAGTCGTGGTGAGCGTGCTGCTTGTGGGTCAGGCGCTCGGCGAGCTCCCGCTCGTGATGGTTGTAGATATACGACAGGCTGGCAGTGCAGAAAGGTGCATCCCCGGAGCGCAGGCGCTGCTCTTCCAGGTGCCGGCGCAGCAGATCCCTGATCGCCTCGGAGCGGTTCTGGTAGCCGCGCACCCGGATGAACTCGTCGAATTCCCGGGCAAGGCGCTCATCGAGCGAAATCGTGAAGCGTTCCATCTCCTGGGCTGTAATCGCTAAACTTAAGCCGCGACTCGCTCTCCACCCCCCCGGCAGCCCGCCGTTTCACCTCCTAATGCACGGTGCATACCATGCAAGGGTCGAAGGAGCGCACCACGTGCTGGACGGCGACGGGCACCGTTTCCCCTTCCTGCACCGGCGCGCCCACCAGGGCCTGCTCCAGGGGGCCGGGCACGCCCTGCGCGTCGCGGGGTGAGAAGTTCCAGGTGGTCGGTGAAATGATTTGATAATTATGGATGCGGCCTCGCCGGACCTCCAGCCAATGGCCGAGGCTGCCGCGCGCGGATTCGGTGAGCCCGACCCCGCACCCCTCTTCCGGCACCGGCGCGTGGTGGCAGAAGGGTGCACCCGGCTCCAAGGCCCGTACCCAGGACTCCATGGCGGGAACCACCAGCGCCAGCTCCAGCAGCCGGGCGATGACCCGATTGCGCACGTTACCGCCGCTTTGCGCCACGAGGTCCCGGATGAGGGGGTGCCCGTTCACCACTTGGCGGGCGAGCGCCCCCGTCTCCGCCACGTCGCCGTTCAGGCGCGGCGCCTTGCACCAGGAGTAGGCCTGCGGTTTCTCGGCCAAAGGCTGCGTGACCCCATGCGCAGGAGGTTGGGGCTTGGCCGGTCCCGCCATCCAGCTGTGGCTGATGTCCTCGGTAATGGCGTCGACATCCAAAGGCTTGAACTCGCCATCCCATACGCCACGGCGGAACATGAATCCATCCCCCTGGGAATAGGTCCCATAGCTCAGAAACCGGTCGGTCGCGCGTCCCAGTTTTTCCAGCGCCAGGTCCTGAGCGATCTCCAGGAACAGACGGAAATCGCTCGCGTCCGGCGCCCGGGCTGCCATCCAGCCTTCCAGGTCCCGGGCGCTCTCCAGGCCTGCCACCGCTTCCAGGGCATCGCCAAACAGCGTTTTCTCCAGAGACCTCCGGAACTCCCTCAGGATGCTGTAAAGCCGTATCTTTTCCCCTCCCTCCACGGGACGAGCGGAGCCCCCCGGCTGGATGGAAAGCGTATGAGGCCACTTGCCGGCCATGGACCCCATGAGCGAGAGCAGCTTCGCCCGGGCCGGCAAGGCGTCGCCGGCGGCCGAGCCCTCGATGGCCTTGAAGCGCGCCTGGACGGCGGTAAACCAGGGCCGATGGCGGTAGACGTCCCTGGCAAAATCCGGCATGAAGAAAAGGTAGAAATGGGTGAAATGATCGGCCAGGTTCTCCGCAGCCAGGATGAGGTTGGTCGCCAGCCGGCCATTCTCTGGCGGCTCGAGCTTCATGAGGTTTGCCAGAGCTGAGGCCGCCGCGACCGACTGGGACACCGAGCAGATGCCGCAGATACGCGGCGCAAACACGAGCGCGTCCATGGGGTCTTTGCCGCGCAGGATCTGTTCGAAGCCGCGGTATAGGGGGGAATTCACCCGGGCCGAACGGACTCGGCCTGCCGCGACCTCGAGGGTGACTTCGAGGTCGCCCTCCACGCGGTTAAAAGGGCCAACGACTAGCCGGCTCATGGGAGTATCCTCTTCCCGGCAAGGTCTTTTCTGCCCTCCTCAAAGAGAGATGAGGATACCACACCGGCCATCCTCCGCTTCATCGGAGGCGGGTTTTGCGAATCGCAGGCGTAATCACCTGGTGGTCGGACACTGCATTCTCCCGCACCCGCCTGGGCGTGGCCGATTTCGACAGCGACGCCAGCGCCACGAACCACGCCTTGGGCATATCCGTGGGCAATCCCACGGGAATGCCGGCGATCTTGGGCGTCTGGGCAAAGGGATGACCCGGCTCCTCAAAGCCGGGCTCGGTGCAACTGATGCAGGCATAACCGCCTCGGGTACATGAGCCCTCGCCGTTCCACAGGCGAATGTTGCAGTCGGCGTGGGCCTGGGTACCCTTGCAGCCCATGTTCTCCATCATGCAGCCCAGGTCCGAGGGCTTCTCCGCGCTGGCCTTGAATTCGTAATACTCGTTGCGCGTGCAGCCATGGTGAACGAGATGATCGGCGTAGAAACGCGGCCGCCCCAGCGCGTCCATATCGCGCTCGGAAAAAAGGCCGAAGGCCAGGCACATGAGGGTCTCAACGACCCAGTTGGGGTGCGTCGGGCAGCCCGCGACGTTGATGACCGGCAGCCCTGATCGGGAACGATATTCCACACCGAGCAGCCCGCCGGGCTCGTCGCCCTCGTACTGGAGCCCGCAGGCGTCCGTCGGATTGCCGCCGGCCGCCGTGACCCCACCGTAGGCGGCGCAAGTCCCGACCGCGACCGTATAGCGGGCCACGCTCGCCAGCTCCCGGACCCAGTGGATCATAGGGCGGCCAGTACCAGCAAAGAGATGAAAGCGCCCGGTGCCGTTCGGGCCCCGAAGCAGCGACCCCTCCACGCACAGCGCGTCGAGCGTCACCTGACCTGACAGGCAGCGCTCCATGACTCTGGTCACTTCAACTCCCGTCTCCTCGGACAAGGAAGGGTGCCACAAGAAGCGTACGCCCGCCGAGCTCAGCATCTCGAAGAGGTTGCACGAATCGGCGCACAGCAGCGACATGGTGCAGCCTCCGCAGCCGCCCGACTGCAGCCAGAGAACGTTGATGCCTTCCGGTTTAGGGCCGATCATTTTTTTCCATTCCATAACGGGCAAGCTTACTGCGCAGGCCCGCCCTGGAGAGTCCCAGCTCTCGGGCGGCTTGGGTCTTGTTCCAGCGGTGGCGGATGAGGGTTTCCTTCAGCATGCGGGCTTCCAGGATTTCCATCCGCTCCTTGAGCGTTCCGTCCAGCCGTGACAGGGTGGTGAAGGCCGCTTCGTCGGCCTCTTCCTCTGCGGCGTGAAACACCTGGGGCGAAAGCAGCTCGGCGCCAAGGCGGGGGCCTCTGGCCAAGGCCAGCATGCGCACAATCTCGTTTTCAAGCTGGCGTACGTTACCCGGCCAGCGATAGGCTTTGAGCAACGCCAGGGCCTCTTCGGTAAACCCTTCCACGGGCTTGCCCAGCGCCGCCATGGCCCGCGCCAGGATATGGTTCGCGATGAGCGGAATGTCCATCGGGCGCTCCCGCAACGCAGGCACATGGAGGGTGACCATGGCTAGACGGTAGTAAAGGTCTTCTCGAAAACGGCCCCGCCGCACCTCCTCCTGGAGGTTTCGGTTGGTGGCGGCGATCACCCTCACATTCACGCGCAGCGTACGGCTGGAGCCCACCGGCCGGATCTCCCCGTTTTGCAGCACGCGCAGCAGCTTCACCTGAAACGCGGGTGAGGTTTCACCGATCTCGTCGAGCAATAGGGTGCCACCGTCGGCCTGCTGGAACAACCCCACATGATCCTCGTAGGCGCCGGTGAAGGCCCCGCGCCGATGACCGAAGAGCTCGCTTTCCAGGAGCGGATCCGGCACCGCGCCGCAGTTTTCCACCACGAAGGCACGGCTCGCCCGGAGGGAACGGTCATGGATGGCGCGGGCCAGCAACTCCTTGCCCGTGCCGGATTCGCCGGTGATCAGGACGGAGATGTCGTACGGGGCAACCGCCTCCGCCAGCTCGCACACGGCGTTCAAGGGACTGTCCGGGGCCCGTACCAGGCGGTCCAAGTCGCCCAGGCGGTTTAGAACCTCGCCTTCAGCCTGGTGGGAACGCGCCTCCTCATCGACCAGGCGCACGGTCGACCGCTCCGCCACCAGCCCTTCCCTGCGCCGGGGATCGACCTGCGGGCCGCGCGCTGTAACGATCGCCTCCATGCTTCGCGCCTTATGCAACCCCCGCGTGCGGCCTCTCGTGACGCTGACTTCGCAGCCAGCCGTACCAGGCGTCCATGCCCTCTCCTGTCTGAGCCGACACGCGCAACACCCGGATCGCAGGATTGACCTCCCGGGCAAAGGCGATGCAGCGTTCGATATCGAATTGAAGATAAGGCAGGAGATCGATCTTGTTGATGACCATGAGCTCACTCGCCTTGAACATGTGGGGGTATTTGATCGGCTTGTCCTCGCCCTCGGTCACCGACAGAATGACCACTTTGGCCTGCTCGCCCAAATCAAACAGCGCCGGACACACCAGGTTGCCCACGTTTTCGATCATCACCACCGAGCCGAACGGCGGATCGAGTTCGCGCAGACCCCGCGCCAGCATTTCGGCGTCCAGGTGGCAGCCGGTTCCGGTGTTGATCTGAATCACCTTGCATCCCGTGGCTCGGATACGCTCTGCATCGTTGATTGTCGCCTGGTCGCCTTCGATTACATGGATCTGCAGCTCTTCCTTGAGATCGCGGATGGTGCGCTCCAGCAACGTGGTCTTTCCAGCACCCGGGGAGCTCATGAGGTTCAGTGCCACCACGCCGCGCCCCGCGAGCCATCCCCGATTGCGTTCGGCGAGCAACCGATTCTTCGCAAGGACTTCCTCCTCAAGCGCCATGGTGCGGGTGTGCCCTTTGGCCTGGCCCCCGATCGCTGCACCGGCCGGCACGGGCCCGTGAGCATGTTCATGGACGTGGTCATGGGCATGATCGTCGGGATGATCGTGTCCGTGGCCGCGAAAGGCATCGCGATCATGCGTGTGCCCGCGCCCCTGCGAATGCTCGCGGATATGCGCATGACTGTGATCGTGCGCGATCCCCAGGGCATGGGCGCGGTCATGCTCCGCCTTGCTCAGCGTGATCGTCTTTCCCGTTGCCGGATCCGTCAGAGTGATTGTCTCTGTGTCTGAACAGCCGCAGGTCATGCACATTCCGCCACCTCCATCTCTTTGATTTTCAGCTCCTCTCCGGCAATCAGCTCGAGGCTCGAGCTGCCACACGGACAACGGCCGTAGGGTTCGGCAAGCGCCATCTCACCGCCACAGCCCCGGCAAATGGCCCGCCCCGGCACCTCGATGATTTCCAGTTCTGCGCCCTCGGCCGGCGTGCCCCTTGCGCACACATCGAAACAAAACCGCACTGCATCGGGCATCACGGCCGACAGCTTGCCGATTTCCAAGGTCACGCGCAGAACCTTCGCGCCCCGGGCCTGTTCGCTCACGATCGCGACGATGCTGCGGGTAATGCCGAGCTCATGCACGTCTTGCGTCTCCTCGCTAGCAGATTCTCGGCAGTTGTTCGCCCACCAGCATGTCAACGATGCGCTCGCCGCCGAACACGGTCTGCAGAACCACGACGCCCGCCTGTTCGCCGGTCACTTCTCCGATCACCGCTGCATGCTCGCCCGCTGGGTGGGCGCGCATGGCCGCCAGCACGCGCTGCGCCGCTTCAGCCGGCACCACGGCCACCAGCTTTCCCTCATTCGCCAGATAAAGCGGGTCGAGGCCCAGAATCTCGCACGCGCCCTTCACCTCCTGGCGCAGCGGCAGCGCTGCCTCCCGAACGCGGATCGTGACCCCGGAGCTCTGCGCGAACTCGTTCAGCACGGTCGCCACGCCGCCCCGGGTCGCGTCGCGCAGGCAGTGGAGATCGGGACATGCCCTCAACATGGTCTCCACCAGTCCGTTGAGCGGTTGGCAGTCGCTTGCAATCTGGGTTTCAAGCGCCAGCTCGTTGCGGGCGACCAGGATTGCCGTGCCATGATCCCCCAGGTAGCCGCTCACGATGACCGCGTCGCCCGGGCGGGCGTTGCGTGCGGAAATCGATATCCCTTCCGGAACGACGCCGATCCCGGCCGTGTTGATGAAGAGCTTGTCCGCCGCGCCTCGTTCCACCACCTTGGTGTCACCGGTGACAATGTAAACGCCCGCCTGTTCTGCGGTGCGCTTCATGCTCGCCACGACGCGGCGCAGCGCCTCCACCGGTAGCCCCTCCTCCATGACGATTCCGCAGGACAGAAACAGCGGCTTTGCCCCGCTCACCGCGAGATCGTTGACCGTGCCCGCCACCGCCAGCGTGCCGATGTCGCCGCCGGGAAAAAACAAAGGATTGACGACGAAGGTGTCGGTGGTGAAGGCGAGACGATCGCCGTGGGAAGCGAGTTCCGAAAGCGCAACCACCGCCTGGTCTTCCAGGGCGGCGAGCGCCGGGTTATCGAACGACCCGACGAACACGTCTTCGATGAGATCCCGCATCGCCTTGCCGCCGCTGCCGTGGGCGAGCGTGATGTGCGAATCGCGCAGCCGGCCGCGCTTGCGCAAGCTCCCTTCGATCACCCGGACGGCGGCTTCAGCCCGATCGCTCATGGGTTGATCCTTCGCTGAGGCCCGCCATGTTGCAGCCGGCCGTGTTTCGAACCTAGCTCGATCCGCCCATAGCTGTAATAGGCCGCGCAGGCGCCCTCGGACGAGACCATCAGAGCGCCGAGCGGTGTTTCCGGGGTACAGGCCGTCCCGAACACCTTGCATTCGTGGGGCTTGATCACACCCTTGAGCACCTCCCCGCACTGGCACGATTTGGGGTCGGCGATTCTCACGTTGGGCACGGAAAACTTGCGCTCGGCGTCGAACTCAGCGTAGGCGTCTCGAATACGCACGCCGGAGTGATCGATGGAGCCCAGGCCACGCCATTCGAAAAACTCCCGCAGCTCGAACACCTCATGGATGGCGGCCAGAGCTTGGGCGTTACCCTCCTCGGGCACAACCCGGCCATATTGGTTTTCCACCTCGCAGCGGCCCTCGGCGATCTGCCTGAGCACCATCCAGACGGCCTGAAGCACGTCCAGCGGCTCGAACCCGGCAATGGTGATCGGTTTCCCGTAATGCCTGGCGATAAACTGGTACGGGCGGGTGCCGATCACCATACTCACGTGACCCGGGCCCAGGAACCCGTCCAGGTGCATGTCCGGTGAATCGAGAATCGCCTTGATGGTGGGAATGATGGTGATATGGTTGCAGAACAGCGAGAAGTTGCGCAGCCCCTCGGCCTTGGCCTGCAGCACCGTCATGGCCGTGCTGGGCATGGTGGTTTCAAACCCGAGGCCGAAAAAGACGACCTCCCGCCCGGGATTTTCTCGCGCCAGCTTGAGCGCGTCGAGGGGCGAATACACCATGCGCACGTCTGCGCCGTCGGCTTTTGCCTGCAACAGGCTCTTCTTCGACCCGGGCACTCGCATGGCATCGCCGAAGGTGGTGAAGATAACCTCCGGGCGCTCCGCCAGCGCCACGCAGTCGTCCACCCTCCCCATCGGCAGCACGCATACAGGGCAGCCGGGACCGTGCACGAACTCCACTTCGACCGGAAGCATCTGCTGGATGCCGTAGCGGAAAATCGAATGGGTGTGGCCGCCGCACACCTCCATGATCTGCAGGGGACGCCGGCGCGCCCGCTCGATCCGCCCGACCAGGTCCCGGATCTCTTTGGCCAGCGTGCGCGCCTTTTCCGGGTCGCGGAACTCATCGACATATTTCATGGTTCATTCCTTGCCGCAAGACCGCCGCGGTCGTCAGCGAGCAGCGTGTGCACGAGATCCCACAAAATGTGATAAATCGCCACGTGGGTTTCCTGGATGCGATGAATGCTGTCGGTACGCACCGTCAGGCAGTAATCCACATCGGGGCTTACGGCCATCTTGCCGCCGTCCATGCCCGACAGCCCAATGGTCACCATTCCCATTTCCTTGGCCTTGGCGAAAGCCGCGAGCAGGTTTTCCGAGTTGCCGCTCGTCGAGACCCCGATCAGACCGTCGCCGGCGCGCCCCAAGGCGACGATCTGGCGAACGAAGATGTGCTTGTAACCCACGTCATTGCCCACCGCCGTCATCATCGCCGTATCGGCTACCAGGTTCACCGCCGTCAACGCAGGGCGCCCGGCGGTGATGGGATGCAAAAACTCCACCGCGATGTGGGCGGCGTCGCAACTGGAACCGCCGTTACCCATGCTGTAAAGGCGCCCATGACGGCGATACACATCGGCGATAGCGTGGGCGACCTGAACGACCTGCTGCGCGTTCTCTTCAAAGAAGGCGCGCTTCACCTCGTAGCTGTGCCGGGCCTTTTGCCGCACCGACTCGAGCAGCGCCTGGTTCAGCGCGTCCGGATTCTGTCGATCGCCGTGCAGGAACGGGTAAAGCGTTTGCAATGCGTCGCGTTCTGGCATGGGTCAAGCGGCTCAAGGGGGGTCAGCGGCGACTATTTCAGAGCGCCGGGCCGCTACGCCGTGGCTTGCATGGCCTGGATTTCGGCCTGCACTTCGCCCAGTTGGGTCAGAAGCTCCAGCGTGCGCGCGGCCTCTTCTTCGTCGATGCGGCTCATGGCGAAACCGACGTGCACCAGGACCCAGTCGCCGACGCATGCCGCAGCGGGATGGGCCTCATCGACGATGCAAGCGATGTTGACCGTTCGCCTGACGCCTCCCACATCGACGATGGCGAGCTTTTTGTCGGGATCGGTCACTTCCACGATCTGCCCCGGGATTCCCAAGCACATCCTTTCCTCCTTGCCCTATTGGCTATTGGTCAGCGATCTTGCCGCGGCGACAGCAGCCTGTCCCAGCGCCAGCCCGCCATCGTTCGGAGGCACATGCCGGTGGGTCAGTACCTCAAAGCCGATGGCCTTGAGCCGCGCCGTCACCTGCTCCAGCAGGACGCGGTTCTGGAAGACGCCGCCCGACAAGGCAACCGTCCTGACAGGCTGGTCGCCGCCGGCCTCCCGGCTGAGCGTGTCGACCATGCGCGCGATGACCATGGCCAGCCCCTTGTGGAAGCGAGCCGCAATGACCGGGACCGGCGTGCCCAAAAGCAGATCCCCGAGCAACGCCTGCCACATGGCCAGCGGCTCCACGTAAGGGAGATGGGCGGACTTGAGCCTCGGAATCGCGAACGGATAGGCGAGGAGTTCGTCCTCCTCCTTCAGCGTGCGCTCGTCCACCAGGGCTTCGAGCGCCACCGCCGCCTCCCCTTCGTACGTGACCCGCTCCCGACACACGCCTGCCGCCGCCGCGACGGCGTCGAACAGCCGCCCGCACGAGCTGGCGAGCGGGCTGTTGATTCCGCGGCTGATCATCCGATCCAGCAGGCGGCGAGGCTTGGCTTCCAAGAAGCGGTAAAGGTCGAGTTCAGCGTAGTTCATCGCGAACCGGGCCCAGCCCATCTCGGCCATCAGGTGCGCGTAGGTGTTGCGCCACGGCTCGTACACCGCCTGCTCCCCACCCGGCATCGCCACCGGCTTGAAGGTGCCCAGCCGCTTGCACACGCGGTAATCAGCGAGCAGGAACTCCCCGCCCCATAGGGTGCCGTCCGTGCCGAAGCCCATCCCGTCCAGCGCCACACCGATCACCGGTCCCCCCTCCAGCGGGAAGGCGTTTTCCGCCAGACAGGCGGCGATATGGGCGTGATGATGCTGCACTTCCAGCAGGCTCGCGCCCCAGCGCGCCGAGAGCTCTTGCCCCCACTTGCGCGATAGATACTCGGGATGGCAATCCACCGCGACGATCCGTGGTTCGTGCTCGAACAGCTTCAAATACTGTTCGACGCAGCTGCGGTAATCCGCGTAGGTCAGCGCATCTTCCAGATCGCCCATGTGGTGCGACACGATGGCCCGTCCGTCACGCAACAGGCAAAACGTGTTTTTCAGCTCGCCGCCCATGGCGAGCACCGCCGGAGCGGCGGAAAAACCAGGCGCGAGGGACAGAGGGGCCGGCGCGTAACCCCGTCCCCGCCGCAGGACGCGCGGTGCACCGGCCATCTCGCGCACCACGGAATCGTCCACGCGCCGGGCGACGTCCCGGTTATGCATCAGGAAATACTCGGCGATGCCGCCCAGGCGGGCGCGGGCCTCGGCATTGTCGATGCACTGGGGCTCGTCCGAGCGGTTGCCGCTGGTCAGCACGATAGGCCGGTTCATCCGCCGCAGCATCAAGTGGTGCAGCGGCGTGTTGGGCAACATAAAGCCCAGGGTCTTCACGCCGGGCGCCACGCTTTCCGCCACCCGCTCCGGTCCGGTCGCATCCAGAACGACGATCGGGCCGGCCGGGCTGCGCAGCAGCGCTTCTTCGCCCTCGGTCACCGCACAGTAACGGCGCACCGTCTCCACATCCCGCGCCATGAGGGCGAAAGGCTTGCGGCTGCGCCGTTTGAGCCGGCGCAGGCGGGCGACGGCCGCTTCATTGCAGGCGTCGCACGCGAGCTGGAACCCTCCCAGCCCTTTGATCGCGACGATATGCCCGCGCTGGAGCAGCGTACAGACAGCGTCCACGTCGTCCAGCATGGTGAACGCTTCGACCGCCACCGGCGCCCCATCGGCGCGCTCCAACCAGGCACGGGGCCCGCAGGCATGGCAGGCGATCGGCTGCGCGTGGAAGCGGCGATCCGCGGGGTCGGCGTACTCAGCGCTGCACTGCGGGCACATGGCGAACGCCCGCATCGTGGTCGTGGCGCGGTCGTAAGGGATGGCCTCGATGATGGACAAACGCGGGCCGCAGCGGGTGCAATTGGTGAAAGGATAACGGTAGCGCCGCGCGAAGGGATCGAATACCTCCTGGACGCATTCGGGACAGGCTGCCGCGTCGGGCACGACGCCGGTGCGAATGCTGGTCGCATGGCTGCCAAGAATGCGAAAATCCGGGTGCTGGGGAAGAACTGCGGTCGGCTCGCGCTCGATGCGATCGATGCGGGCAAGCGGCGGAGCTTCGCGAAGCAAGGCTGCAGCGAACCGATCGAGGGCCGCGACGGGACCGCACACATGGATGCTCACGCCCTGCCCGTCGTTCGCCACCGAGCCGCGCAGGCCGTAGCGGCGGGCGAGCCGCCACACGGTGGGCCGGAACCCCACGCCTTGAACCAGGCCCTGCACCCGGATGCGCTCGGCCGCCTCCTGGGTGGTCTGCATATCGGCGACATCGTTCATGAAGCCAGCTCCTCCGAGAGCCGCCAGAGCAGCACGCGGTTGTTGCCCGAATCGCTGACCACGACCAGTCCATCGCGGTGCATGATTCCATAGGGCCAGCACAGGCTGTCCCGCGCGGGAAGCTGCCAGCGGTTATCTCCCTTGGCGTGGAAATCCGGCTGCCCCGTGAGCGCCCTGGCCTCCGCCCCGGTGCGGCAATCTTCCGCCCGCCACGCGAGCAGACGGGAGTTGGCGGTATCCGCGACAAGGAGCCAGCCTCCAGCGGCATCCACGCCGTAGGGCATGTTGAGGCTGGCAGCGCTGGGCCAGTAGAGGGATTGGTTATGGTCCACTTGGTGAAAATCGCGCTGCCCCAGCACCACATCGCAGGGTGTCCAGTTCTCGCCCGGAATCGCGTCCCACACCATGATGCGGTTATTGCCTGCGTCGGCCACGCAGAGCCGGCCCTGCCACACGACGATGCCGTGGGGCCAGCGCATGCTGGCGGCCGTGGGCGCTCCCCCGCCGTTCTCGTCGCGGCTGACGAAATCACGCTGCCCCAACACCAGATCCGCCGGTTGGCCGTTCACCTCCGGCAGACCGTTCCACATGAGCACACGCCGGTTGCCGGTGTCGGCGACCCATAACCGGGCGCCATCCCAGTGCACGCCGTAGGGCCAGAATAGACTGCCGGCGGATGGATCGTCCTTGCCGCCGTTGGGCTCGACCGACTCAAAGTCTTTCTGCCCGAGCACCCGGTCCGCCGGAACGTTGTGGTCCCGGGGAAGGGTTTTCCAGATCAGCACCCGGTGGTTCCAGGCGTCGGCGACCGCCAGCCCGTCGCCGCAGAGCGCGATGCCGGTGGGCACATTCAGCGTTGCCGGGCCCGCCGGTCCTTTCGCGTTACGTCCCTCGTGCGCGAAATCGGGCTGCCCAATGACCCAGTCTGCCGGCGTCCCGTCCTGAGACGGCAGCCGCGCCCAACCGAGCAGTCGATGATGGCCAGTGTCGCTGACCCACAGCGGTCCCTCAACCCCTGCAAGGCAGGCTCCCCGAGGTCCAAAGAGCGAGGCGGCCTCCGGCTTCACGGGGAGCGCCAGGCCCTCGCCGCTGCGGGCGGCGCCGATGCACGCGAAGGGTCCGCCGCGGTCCAGCACGGGCACAGCAGACGTTCCGCCGACCATCTCGCGCTTCAAGGCCGGAGTCCACCTCACCCGTAAAGACGTCGCCATCGCTACTCTTCCAACCGCACCTGGACCCGATCGCCGAGCACCCGGACGGCATGCACCCGTAACTGGACCTCGGGGGCCGTCAGGCATTCGCCCGTCTCCAACAAGTACTGAAAGCCGTGATAAGGGCACGTGATGATGCCATCGCGGACCTCTCCCATCTCCAAAGGCATCCCGAGGTGGGCGCAGCTATTGTCGAAGCAGCTCACGTGGTCGCCGCGTTTGCTGAGCAACACGGAGCGCCCTTTGATCTTGCACTCGGTCACGCCGCCTTCCGGGATGTCGTCGAGCCGGGCAGCATCCACCCAGCCGGAGCCCGCGTGCAGCGCGAAGGGGCTGATAAAGTGCACCGTGGCCACGCCTTTGTTTTGGGTATCCGCAGCACCCTTGCTTGCCTGTTGGATATGGAGAATCTCCGGGCAGTGGACGCGGATCGCCCTTTCGACGCCTTCGGTCAGCGTCTGGCTTGAAGCGGGACAGCCCTGGCACGACCCGATCAGACGGATTTCCACCGTGTCGGGGGGCTTGACTGCCACCAGCTCCACGTCGCCGCCGTGGGACTGCAAGAACGGGCGCACTTCGTCCAGCGCTCTCTGAACCCGCGTCTCCAGGGGCTCCTTGACGAGTCCGTGGAAACGCAGCACCCCATAGACCACTTGGTCGCTGACGGCCTCCCGCATGCGAGCAAGCGCCGCCGGCTCACCCTTCAGCGCGCGAATCAGGCGTTTCAGGGCTTCCTTATGCAGGTCCTCGATCGCCGATTTGAGCGCCTGCACGGTCAGCCGCTGCCCCTCGTCCCAGTCGGCGATGATCGCTTCGAGACGGGTGATCGCCTGAACCAGCCGTTCCAAATCGGCCGCGGAATCGCCGCCGCTCTGGAGGCCTGCCTGATCAGTCGAGGGGCCGTTCATAGAGGAGGAAACTCAGTTGTACTTGAGATCCTTGAACAGATAGGGCTGCAGCAAGCCGGTTCCCAGGGCGGCGATCACCACCGTCCACCCGATCGGCAATCCCGCTTTTGCCAGGACGATGACAGCGATCAGGGATGCCAAAAAACCGATAAGCCACTTCCTGAACACTGCGCGCGGGTCCCGGAACAGCTTGCCCTTGAAAAACAGCTTGAGCGAATTAAGAAACATATCCCACATGGTTCCCCCTCAGCCTCAGACCAGCGCGAGGATGATCAAAGCCAGCAGAATTCCGGGCACCGCGCCGGTCGGGCCGAACATGGCTCCCATCAGGGCCGCCAGCTCATTGCCCAGATCTTTTCCAGCGAGCCTCATACCCGCCACCGCCCCGCCGCCCATCGCCAGCAGGAAAGCCAAAAAAGTCCAAATCGCGATCGTGAGAACGCCGAGCTGTCCGGTTGCCAATTGATTCAAGATTCCCTCCATTCAGTGTTTTCCTCACGACAAAGACACCATCAAAGCCGACTCGCCCGCCCATCGCCATTGCCGCGACGGGCCGACTGATCGGCAAGCTCCTGCTCGATCTCCGCCAGTGCCTCTTCCACGACGGCTGCGCTTCCAACCTGATTCAGGCTTAAAAAAATGCGCCGCGCCTCCTCATAGAGTTCCCGCGCCCGGAGAAGATTGGCACGACGCCCGGAACCAGGGTTTTCAAGCTCATCTGGAAGATTTCTGAGCACGTTGGCTTTGTTTGATATGGTGTTGGCATATTCCAGAGGCGTGTCGCGGGCGTTGCGGACCTTGAGCGCCTCATCGTAGGCGGCAAGCGCGCGCAAGTTGTTTTCCAGCGGATGGCCGGAGGCGGCATATTGCAGCGCGTTGCCGAGGTTGTTCTGAACCATTGCGTATTCGGTCGGATGATCGACCAGGTTGATGACCTTGAGGACCTCTTCGAACGACTGAACGGCCAGCGCCTCGCGCATTTTGCCGCGCTCGTCGGACAGCGGAATCGACAAATAGGCAATCGCCAAGTTATTGTGGAGAATGGCGTATTCCTGGGGGTACGCGTCGCGGGTGAAGACTTTCAAGGCTGCGTGATAGCACCGGATCGCCTCTTGGATGCGGGCCGCGCCGGCGCTGGAGAGCGACTGCAGCACCAGCCCCAGGTTCATTTCCGCTTCCGCAACCTCTTCCGGCCGCCCCTTCTCCTTGAGGACGGGGATCGCCTCTTCATAGCACGCCCGGGCCCGATGGAGCGCGTCGACACCGCCATCGGGCAATGCCTGTAAGGCCGTGCCCATGCGGGCGCGCAGCCGGGCCCTGAGCAAGACCGCCTCAGCGGGACAGAGATCGAGCGCGCGCTCGTAGAGCGCGACGGCGTGCTGCAACTGATCCGGGGTTTTCGGCCGCATCTGCATGCCCATGGCAATTTCCATGAGCATTTCGGCCTTCTCCTCCGGCGTCCCCGCCGCCGACTCCGCCGCCTGAATGGCGGCCTTGAATTGGGACGCCGCCAGGGTCTGCGCCATGGGCTCCTCCTAAGGTCGTGCGATCAACTTATTTTTTAGTCGTACTTTAGAAGGAAACCGAAAAACTGTCAATAGATTTTTCAACTTGTAAATTAAATTTACACTCCCTGAGATTTCGCCAAGTTGGACAGGACCAGGGCGGCCGCCTCGGGGCTCCACTGGGCAAGGACGACATGCTGTTGAAAATCTTCAGCAAAACCGTTTTCCCGGAAAAACTCCTGAGCGTGAACCACCCGGTCTCCCCGGGCATTGCGCGTCTTGACCAGCAATCCCCCGGCAGACCCGTGCACCAAGGGGATGACCAGGATCTTGTCTTCCCGGGCGACGAGCGCGACCGTCTGAGCGCCGGCAAAGTAAAGGTCGTACATCTCCCGCGGCAAATAGAGGCTGCCCCGACAGATGGAAACGGCCCTCTGCGGCCGATCAGCTTCAACAAGGCCGGCGGGATCAGGCTTCCGCGTATTCATCGATCATCTGCTCAAGGTCAGCGATCACCTTCTGCGCCGACAGGCGCACCGGCTCGCTCAGTTCCAGGCCAAAATCGAGGCGAGCCGCCTCGATCAGGTACACGGTCACATCGGTCGGGAAGTCTTCGCGAAAGAGCCGCTTTCCTGCGGCCAGCGCATGGTCCCAGCGGAAATCGTGCAAGGTGTATCCAGGCTCGTGATCGGAAGCCAGCTCGCTTCCTGGCACCTGGAAGATGGCGCCGGCCTCGGATCCGGTCCTGGCTGCATCGACGATGACGAGTTTGCGCGTGCCCCGGGCCTGGAACATCACCTCCATTCCGCCGGTCCCGGCGTCGAACACGCGCACATGGTCACGTGGCCGCTCGACCAGATAGGCCTGCAACGACCGGGCGACGAACACACCCACGCCGTCGTCGCTGCGAACCGGATTGCCACAACCGATGATCGTGAGCATGCTTTACCCCCTCTTCACCGAAACAGCGGGGGACCCGCTCCACCGTCCAAGGCGATCAAGCGTTTCTCTGGGCGGTCGCAGGGCGCGGCATCAGGCCCGGTGGAAAGCCCACGACGCCCTGGCGGCAGCCGCACCCCGGGAGCCTGGGCGCCCGGTGCCGTCTTTAGATGCGCCACAGCCGGCACGACCACTTCGGCTTCACCGGGATTTGCAGTTCCGGCAGCTCGCAGAACTGCCGATGAATGACGAAATACATACAGGTCTCGCAGGCTTGTTCAATCTCTCCGCCAGCACCATAAGGCTGGCTGGTAAAACCGGCGACCTTGAGCTTGGAGACATAATCGTCAGGCCGGATCGCCTGAAGCCGCGCCACGATACGGTTGACCTCCTCGCTGGTATAAGCGCGCTCCCGCCATTCCGTCTCGAGCCCTTGTTGAAGGAGATGCTCCAGCTCGCGCCGCAAGGCTTCCTCAACCATCGTTTCCCTCCTAAACCTCATCGTCCCCAGAGATTCGGGGCCGGCGCTGCGATCAGATCCGCCATAAGCGGCACCACCAATCCGGCTCCACCGGCAGATTAAGCTCCGGCAGATCGCACCATTTCCGATGGACCAGGTAGTACATGCACTCCTGGCAGCGCATCTTGTCCTCGCCGTAAGGATGATCTACAAATCCTGCCAGCACCAGCTTGCCTTTCAGGTCATCTGCGGGAAGCTCACGCAGCGCTGCCAGCAACTCCCCGAACTGCCGGTCATTTTCGGGAAAAGGCTCTGTTTGGGTCTCCAGCCCATCAGCCAGCATCCGCGCGATCTTGGCACGCAGTTGGTCTTCCTCGTCGCGTCGCATCTACCGCATTCCCTTCTGTTCGGCGCCGGCCATGACAACCCCCTAGATCCTTCTTCTGTCGCAGGACCCCGATGCTGTCGAGCCAAGACGCTGTCCATCAATCCTTGCCGCACCCTGCCGAGGATTTCATCACCGAATGCCCGAACTCGCCTCGTCGGCGCTCCCCCTCTCCCCAAGCCCTCGTCTGGAGAGGGGGACGACTGCATACGCTCAGAGGCAAAGTCCCCTGCTCCCTGGAAAAGGGGCGAGAGGAGAGGGCTGATCAGCGCTTCCTCTTGTCGCAAAGTGATGTAAGGCCCTCTCGGAAGCATGAGCACGACGGCTAAAACTTCATCCCCACCCCGGCCCCGATGATCCACGGGTCGATTTTCAAGTCGGTGAGTGGCGCCCCTGCCGAATTGACATCGGTCTTGATGAAAACCTTCTTTAAGTCGAGGTTGAAAGAAAAGCGCTCATTCAACGCGACATCGAACCCCACCTGCAACGCCGCTCCCCAGCTCTCCTTATCCAGGGACAGCGGCGAAGCAAGGTTCACGTCGTGAAAGCGAGTATAGTTGATACCGGCCCCCACATAAGGGCTGAACGGCTGTCCGGGCGTAAAGTGGTACTGCAGCAGGAGCGTGGGCGGCAGCACCTTGACCGAGCCCAGGGGAGCGCCGTTCAGGCTTACGTTGAATTTCCTATCGGTTGCGACCAGCTCCAGCGCCAGATGGTTGGTCAAAAAGTAGCTGACATCCACTTCTGGAGCGACTTCCGAGCTCACATCCAGACCAGGCAGGGATGAGTCCACATCCGGGTTGATGGAGAGCAGCCGGACACGACCCAACCAATCCCCAGCCCCCGCATCGGCGGAAGTCGTCGAAGCCGCCAGCAAAGCAGCCACAATGCTCAAGCTCCATCGCTTGTTCATGAGATTCTCCTCCTGAGTTGGTCTGATTTCTTGCGCCAACACCCTCCCGCCCGCCGCAGGCGGGAGGGCGAAAGCGAAGGATTGATTTGGCTACGGCAACCCGGCTCAGGCCGTACGGAAACGGGCGAGCTCCTTGCCCGTCTTGGCATCGTGGGCGTGCACGGTGCACACGAGGCAGGAGTCGAAAGACCGGGCCACATGTCCCACTTCGACGGGGTCAGTGGGATCGGCAATCGGTGCGCCGATCAACGCCTCCTCGATCGGCCCCCGGTTGCCTTGAGCGTCCCGCGGGCCCACGTTCCAGGTCGTCGGAGCGATGATCTGGTAGTTCTTGATTTTGCCGTCCTTGATTTCAATCCAGTGGCATAGCGCGCCCCGAATCGCCTCGGTCGCCCCCCAACCACGCCCATCCTTCTCTTTGGGCTTGATGTACCAGGGTTCGTTCAAGCGGAATTCCCGCAGGCAGCGCTCGGCCTGGCGATAGAGCTTGACCGTCTCGTGCATGCGGGCGATCTGCCTCAGATGGAGACTCGGCCCACCCATCTTCTTGAACATGTCCAGGATGAGCCCATCGTAATGTTGCCAAGATTCGCCGTGCTTGCCGCCCGCGATCAACTGACGGGCGAACGGTCCAGCCTCCAGGCGACCGAATTCGGAATGCAGTACCGCGGTATCCCAGGTGTATTTGCCAGAGAAGTCGGTGTTGTTCTTCTGGATCGGGCGAGTGACCCGGTCGAACGGATGGACATCGGTCGAGCCCTCTTCGTACCAGGCGTGAACGGTATTTTCACGAACCTTATCCTGGGTCATCAGCACGTGCCGGTCGGTCTTGCTGTCGTAGACACCGCTCTTCATGATGACCGCCGCATTGCGACCTTCGATCGTCGGCTTCTGGTACTTGTCCTCGTGCGGCAGATAACCCCAGGAGACGTACTTGCCCACGCCGCCGCCGTACTTGTCCAGCCCGATATCAAGTCCCATGCGCCAGTAGAATCCCAGGTCCGAATTGGCGTGCGCCGGGCTCTCGTCCAGCCATGCCAGGAAGTCCTCGTAGGTCTTGATCTCTTCGTAACGCTCCAACGAACAGCCGAGCCAGACCGGCTCGAGCCAGTTATTCTTGAAATACTCGAGGATCGACCAGGCGCGGGTGATATCGGCCAAGGTCGGGGCGCACATGACGCCGCCCGGCACCATGTAACTCGAGTGGGGCCACTGCCCGCCGAGCAGCGCATAGATCTCCACGGGCTTACCCGAAATGGTGACCCCGATCTCGTAGGATCGGCCCGTGAAGGGCGCAAAGCGTTTGACGGCCTCTTCGTAGAACTTGCTGTTGCGGTACTTCTTGTTGGTCAGGTCGATCGCATACAGACCGTAAAAGTAGCGGGGGTTGCTCTGCAAGCTCTCGACGATCTGCCCCAAGTTGCGCGCCAGAATGGCGTTGCGCGGAACCTCGGTCTGCCAGGCCGTGTCCAGGGCCCAGGCGGCGCAGGTCAAGTGCGAGGCGCCGCAGATGCCGCAGGCCCGCGGCGTCACCACCAGTCCGGCTTGCGGGTCCTTGTCACGCAGAATGATCTCGAATCCGCGAAACAATTCCGCCTGGGTCCAGGCATTGACGACTACCCCGTTGTCGATGTCCACCCGAACGTCCAAATCGCCCTCAACGCGCCCGACCGGCGAGATGTCCAGCGTTTGTACTGCCATGATTGCGCCTCCTCAGATGTCTGGAACTTGTTAAACCACAAAAATGTCCTGTTCAGCCCACGCGGGCGCGGCGTTTTTCGCCGCGCCGGTCAGCGCGATGTAGCCCTTCTTGTCGACACCGGCGGGCAGATCCTTGGGAATGCCCATGACGGTCTGGGTTTTGAACACGGTGCCCGGCGCCAGGTCGAAGAACGGGAACTCCGGTTCGGTGCACCCCAAGCACGGCATTCCAGCGCGGGTCTTGGAGGACTGTCGGTTCCACAGGATCCGGTTGCAGGGGGAGTGCGTCATCGGCCCGCGGCAGCCGAGATCGTAGAACAGGCATCCCTTCCGCTGCCCGAACTCGGTCGCGGAAACCTTGTAGGCAAAGTGCATGTTGCGGGTGCAGCCGGTCTGGGTGAAGCTCTGGAAAAAGGTCTTGGGTCGCTGCAGGTCGTCCAAAGAAATGTCCTTGGCGCGGCCCGTGGCGACCGCGACCAGGATCTGGGTGACCCAATCGGGGTGGGCCGGACAGCCTGGAATATTGATCACAGGCAGCCCCGACTTCGCCCGGAAGTCCTTGCCCAGGAATCCGCCATGCTGACGCTTCAGAAACTGCAGTCCCTGGGACTCGCTGGGGTTCGGTGCCGTCGCCGGGATGCCCCCCCACGTGGCACAGTCGCCGATCGCGACGACAAACTGGGCGGCATCGGCAAGCTCCCGCACCCACTGCTTCATCGGCCGTCCGGCAAAGCGGTTCCATTCGCCGGTGCCGTTGGGGGCGTTCACGACGGTGCCCTCGAAGACGAAAATGTCGAGAGGAATCGCGCCGGACACGCAATCGCGCAGGATCTTCTGGAGATTGTCTCCCAACTCCAGACCCAGCGACGGATGCCAAAGGATATTGATCCCGAAGTCCGTGACCAGGTCACAGGCGCTGGGCTCCTCGGCGTTCAGAAACGACATCGTATTGCCGGAACACGCGCCTCCTTGCAGCCAGAGCAGGTTGGCCATCTTGAAGCTCCTCCTTCGGTTGATGGTTGGGTGAGTTGGGCGTGCGCGCCAGCGGCGCTGCTGAATCGCACGCTTCACTTCGTGCCACAGCAACGCCCGTGCCAACTTGACCGAAGTACGGACGACTGGCTTTTTATCAACGAATTAGGAACAGCGACGCGAACCGCCGCGGGCGGTGTTCGAAGGATAAGACTGCAAACCCTCTTTACAGCGGCTATGCAGTCGCAAGCGCAATTTACGACGTGGGGACAGGGTTTTTGGGGTGCCTACCCCTTGCGATTGCCGCAAACCGGACACTCGGCCTCCAAGGTGTAGCCAAACCAGATCCCCTGGCATCGGCTGCACCAGTGGCCATTGGTTTGCTCCACCGTCAGGCCCAGCTGGCGCGCAAGCGGTGTGACGCCGAGATCTTTAAAGCCGCCGGGCGTCGCGGGCGGGTTGGTGCGGGAGTAGGGAAAAGGATAAGTCTTTGCCGGAGCGCTTCGGTCAGGCGGGTCGTCTCGGTCTTCGGACATGGACAGCCTCCTATTGGGCACCCGATTTATCCAACTTGTATCGCTTGATCTTGTTGGCCAAGCCGACGCGGGAAATACCCAACTCCCGCGCCGCCCGGCTGTAGTTCCATTTATGCTTGAGCAGCGACTGAGAGACCAGATGCATCTCCAGCGCCTCGACTTTTTCCTTCAGCGTTCCTTTTTCCAACAAGAAAGCAGCCCGTCCATTGTCGGGCTTGGCCGGGAGCAGCTTGGCAAGCTCCGGCGACATGTGCTTGACGGACAGGATCTCCCCGTCTTCAGCCACGGCGACCATGCGCCGCATTTCGTTCTCGAGCTCCCGCACGTTGCCCGGAAAAGGATAGAGCTTCAGGCGCTGCAGCACCTCGTTCGATATTCCCGCGATGTTCCGATTGATCGACTTGGCGTACTTCTTCGCCGCGTGTTCCGCCAGCACCGGAATATCTTCCACCCGTTCGCGCAAAGGCGGAATGTTCAGCTCGAAGCCCCGCAGGCGATAATAGAGGTCCTGACGGAACTTCTTCTGTTCAACCAGCTCTTTCAACGGCCGGTTTGACGCGGCAATGATGCGGACGTTGCAGTGCCGGGTCTGATCCGACCCCAGGGGCTTGACCTCACCTTCCTGAAGGAACCTCAACAAGCTCACCTGAAAAGACGGCGACACTTCGGAGATCTCGTCAAGGAACACGGTGCCGCCATCGGCTGCGGGGAAAAGCCCCAGGCGGTCGCTGATGGCGCCGGTAAAGGCGCCTCGTTTGTGCCCAAACAATTCCGAGTGCAGCAATTCGTCGGGCAGAGCGCCGCAGTTTTGTGCCAGAAAAGGAAAGGCCTTTCGAGCGCTGAAGAAATGCACCGCTCGAGCCATCAGCTCCTTTCCCGTCCCGGTCTCGCCCTGGATTAAGACCGGCAGGTCAGTGGCAGCTGCCTGGCGCGCCAAGTTGCAAACTTCCACCATCTTGTCGCTGGCGAACACCAGTTTGTCGAATTCGTAGGTGTCCTGGAGCAGTTTGACCATGTGGTCGTTCTGCCGCCGCAGCACGTCGTCGCTGAACTTGAGCTCCCTGCTCAGGTAGCGGTGACGCCGGGCCAGCTCGCGGCTTTCAAGCGCCCGCTTGATGAGGAGCAGAAGATGGTCAGGCTGCCATGGCTTGGATACAAACTGGTATATCGCCGCCTCGTTGATGGAACCGATGATATCGTCGGGGTCCGTGTATCCGGTAATCAGGACGCGAATGACCTCCGGATGGGACACCCGTGCCTCCCGAAAGAATTCGACCCCGGTCATGTCGGGCATACGCTGGTCGCACAACACCAGGTCGACTTCCTCCCGGTTCAAGATTTCCAGCGCCTCCCGCGCAGAGGCTGCTGTGAGCACTCGGTAGTCCTCTTCCAGGCAGCGCGTCAATGATGCCCGGACCTGGGCCTCGTCATCGACGACCAGAACCGTCCAAAAGCCGTCGGACTGCATAATACCTTTTTATCAAATCGTATACTAAGTTAACACTTTAGCAGGGTTTCCAGGAAGATCAAAGGGTCGAAATCGGGCCCCGGGCAATCCTGTATATTCAGGGCCTGGTTCGCAGGGCGCCCCCGAAACCCGTCAGGGGCGCTCACCCGTCACCCAAGGAGCCCCGTCATGTCCCGATGCTCATCGACGATGGCAGCCGCCGTGCTGCTGTACGCTGCCGGCGTCGCCAGCGCCGACGTTTTGGTCATCGCCCCCGCCGAGCCGGTCGTCGCCGGCACCACCATGACCCTGGAGCTGTACTTCAAGAATGAATCCAACACACCCCGGACCGTCACCGTACCGAAGGTGATCTCCGCCCGGCTCTCGGCCGGCAGTTCCTCCTCGCCGATGGAACTCAAGGCCCGGGAAGCGCGTGACGTTCCTGCTGTACAGCTTGCGCCCCAGTCCTTCGTTCGCGTCGCCTACACAGGAACGCTGCCCCCCTCCCTGGACGGCATGGTCACCCTCGCTTTGGACGGCCTGACCGCAAACCGCATTCTGCTGGCGGTGCGGCCCGCGCCGGAGCCGGCCCCGGTGACGAAGGGCGTCACCGGGGAAATCAGGCAGGCAGAGCCCTCGCCGCCCCAGCCCGCCCCCTTCGCCCTGATCTCTCCTTACGAACCGCTGTATTTCATCTATGGCACGCGGGATGGCGAGAACGCCAAGTTCCAGCTTTCTTTCAAGTACCGCTTTGTGAGGCCCGACAGAGACCTGGCGCGCCTGCTGCCCGGGATCGAAGACATTTACCTCGGCTATGCCCAGACCTCCCTTTGGGACCTGGAGCGGGAGTCGAAGCCTTTCCGGGACACGAGCTACAAGCCGCGGCTTTTCTACTTCAAGGAAGGCCTGTGGCGCAGCGTCGGGGACCGCCTGCGCCTGGGGCTCGAGGCCGGCTACGGTCACGAGTCCAACGGGCGCGACGGCGATCAGTCCCGCTCCATCGACATCCTCTACGCGAGACCCGTCTTCACGTTCGAGAACCGCCAGGACTATCACCTGGTGGCAGCGCCCGGGGTATGGGCATACCTGGACAAGGAGGAAAACCCGGACATCGATGAGTTCCGCGGCTACGGAGACCTGTACCTCGCCCTGCAGAAGACCGACTCGTGGCAGCTTGCCACCACCCTGCGGCTCGGCTCCGACGGCGACAAGGGCAGCGTGCAGGTGGATCTGTCCTATCCCCTCACCCGGATCGGGTTCGGCAACATCGACGGCTACCTGCTGGCCCAGTACTTCAACGGCTACGGGGAGTCCCTCCTGGACTACAACCGCAAGCTGCGCTCCCAGTTCCGGTTCGGGGTCATGCTACTGCGTTAAAGCGAGCGGACCGGCTCACACCCCCAGGGACTGCAGTAGTCTGCGGGCACTGCGGAGCGCCCGCCACCCGACCCAGGCCCGCGAGGCGAGGCGCAGGGCTCTGCGGGGCTTCAGGATCACCGCTAGGAGCACGGCGATGGCGACCCAATGGGGATGGGTGCGAAGGTAGTGAACGGTCTCGACGGCCCGATCGGCGAGCCGGAGAGCGGGCGAGAAGCGCTCCAGCGTGCCGACCAGCAATTCCCGCTCCTGCTGGGCTTGGGCCAGGAGGCGAGCGCGCCTCGCGGCTAGATCGTGCGGTGGCGCGTTCATGTACGCCGGCTCAGGCGCTCCCGATCCTTGGCGAGCTCCTCCAGCGTGGTACCGAAAACCGATGGCCGGCGCCGCCACCAAGCCCGCAGCCCCAGTCCTACCGCGGCCGCGGCCCCAAGGGAGAGTCCCGTGAGCACGCCCAGGACGGCGAGCCGCTGGCTTTCCCAGAAGGCGACGACAATGAGCATGGCGGCCAGTACCACGCCGAGGAACAGGGAAAACAAGAAAACGGTGCCCCAGAAAATCAGTCGCACCAGGGCGTCGCGCTCCTCCTCCAGATCGGTGGACAGGATGCGCAGCCGGGTCTCCACCGCGGCGACTGCGGTCGTCCCCAGCGCCTTGAGTGATTCCAGCAGCCGCGGCTGGGCAGGCTGCCTGCCGGAATCCCCGTTCATGCGGGCAGGGTCAGCGGCGCCCGATCAGCAGCCCGACGATCAAGCCCACGCCGGCGGCGATGCCCACCGCCTTCCAGGGATGCTCGTGGACGAACTCGTCCGTCGCCTTGGCGGCGATCCGGGTGCGCTCGGCGGCGAGACCTTCCAGCTCCGCCAACCTGACCTTGGCTTTTTCTAGGCTGGCCTGCACCCGCTCGCGGGCGGCGCTGACCCGCTCGCCCGCCTGGCTGGCGGTCAGCTTCAGCAGCTCCTCAGCGTCGGCCAGCACGACCTTCAAGTCGGCCATCAGCTTGTCCCTTTGGGAAGTCGTGGAGGTCGTGTCATTCATAATGAAAATTCCTTTTAAGTGAGCTTGTGGAAAATGCAATAGAGTTAACCTACCGTCTTTTCCTGCGCAAGGCAATGGCGGGCACGGAGCTCGCTCGCGCGAGAGTGGCTCGGATATACTGCAATTTTATCCCCGGTGCGACTGCCCGGCGAGCCTCCGGCCCATAATTTGGAACCGTCGGCCATCGTCTCCCCTCTCCGGATGGAAGTGGGAGAAAGGAAGAGGTGCCGAACACCGCCAAGCTTGATTTCGGAATGCTCGGGGGGTCGGATGGGCGCCCTGTCCGCACCGGCGACCGGGTGTTCTTGGAAAGGAGTCTCTATGGGCGTATTGGGGATTGCGTTGCTTGTGCTGCTGGGGGTGATCGCGCTCTACGCCGTGGTGACCTATAACAACCTGGTCACCCTCAAACACAACGTGGCCAAAGCCTGGGCCAACATCGAAGTCTTGCTGAAGCAGCGCAACGACGAGTTGCCCAAGCTGGTGGAGACCTGCAAACAGTACATGCGGTTCGAGCAGGAGACTCTACAGCGGGTGATGGAGGCCCGCGCCCAGTCCCAGATGGCCCACGCGGCCGGCAACATGGCCGCCCTCGGCCAGGCGGAAGGGGCGCTGCGGGCGGAGCTCGGGCGCCTGTTCGCCGTCGCCGAGGCCTATCCCGATCTCAAGACCAACGAGACCTTTCAGCACCTGCAGGGCCGCATCACCCAGTTGGAGAACAGCATCGCCGACCGCCGCGAGCTCTACAACGAGAGCGTGAACATCAACAACGTCCGCATCGAGCAGTTTCCGGACGCCATCATCGCGGGGCTGTTCAACTTCAAGCCGTTCCAGCTTCTCGAGTTCTCGGACGGGGAAAGGAGCGACGTGGACATGAAGAAGCTGTTCGCCTAGGGAGGTTCCCGGGCGGCCCCTTCTCGAGCGCTGCCCGCCATGATGCGCGAGCTGCGGCGCCGCTACGGGGATTACCTCGCTTCGGGCGCCTACTTGGCCATCGTCCTCTTCGGGCTGGAGAGTCCCGCGCCCCAATCCCGGCTCATGGCCGCGGGCCTCATCGCCGTCCTGGCGCTGTGGGCCTGGCTCGCCGCGTTCCATCGCTACCGGTTCATCGCCGACACCCCCACGTCCCGGATCGCCTCGGCGGCGCAAGGGTACGTGGAGCTCCTGGGGCGCGCCCGCTCCCATCCGGGCAACCGGATCCTGAGCAAGCTGACCCTGCTCCCGTGCGTGTGGTTTCGTTACGAGATCCACCGCCGGCAGGCGGACGGCAAATGGGAGCGGCTCGACCATGGGGAGAGCCCGGACACCTTCCTGCTGGACGACGGAAGCGGCGAATGCGTCGTGGACCCGGAAGAGGCCGAGATCGTCACCCCGCGCAAGCAGGAATGGCGGCGGGGGGAATACCGCTATCGGGAATGGTTGATCCTGGAGCAGGATCCCCTCTATGCCCTGGGCTATTTCGTCACCCTGGATCCCCTCGGCGGGCCGCCCGCGGCGCGGGAGGAAGTGGGCGCGCTGCTCGCCGAATGGAAGCGGGACCGGGCGGCGTTGCTCGCGCGCTTCGACGCCAACCGGGACGGGGAGATCGACCTGGTGGAATGGGAAGCCGCCCGCAAGGCCGCGAAGGCGGAAGTGGCCGAGCGGCACAAGGCCCTCCAGTCCGCGGCGGGCTCGATCCACGTCTTGCGCAAGCCTCCGGATGGGCGGCTCTATCTGCTCTCCAATCTGCCTCCCGAGGGCCTTGCCGGGCGCTTCCGCCGCTGGGCTTGGTTCCACCTGGCGGTGCTGCTGGCTGCCGCTCCGGCGGCGATCCTGTTCTGGCTCGGGCTCCTCTAGCCCGGGGCGTCCAAATATTTTGAAATACAGGCTCAAAACCGCTCATGCCGCCATGAGGATATTTTCGGCGTGTCGCGGTCTAACCCGCCGGTGAGAACCGATCCCGGTCCGACGGCACGGATTCGCTGCACCGAATCCACTGTATTGTGATGGAGAAAGCGCTCGATGGCCTTGGCTAACACGGCCGACCGCTATGGACCGGTGGCCCAGGCGCTGCACTGGGCCACCTTCCTGCTGCTCGTCGGCTCTTTCTCCCTGGGATTGTGGATGGTGGAGCTACCCCTGTCGCCCCTCAAGCTCAGGCTGATTTCGTATCACAAATGGATCGGGGTGACCGTCTTCCTGCTGGTTCTGATGCGGCTCGCCTGGCGGCTCTACAGCCCCCCTCCTCCCCTGCCCGCCTCGGTTCCCCTCTGGCAGCGGCGGGCGGCGAAAGCGGTCCACGGGCTGATCTACGTGCTGCTCATCGCCATCCCGCTGATCGGCTGGCTGGGCAGCTCCGCCAAAGGCATCCCCACGGTCTACCTGGGGTTGGTCCGGCTGCCCGACCTGTTGGCCAAGGACCCAGAGCTGGCCGAGCGGCTGTTTCTGGTCCACTGGGTCCTCAACAAGGCCCTGCTCGTGGCGGTGGGCGTGCACGTGGCGGCGGCGCTCAAGCACCATCTGGTGGACCGGGACGAGGTGCTCGTGCGCATGCTGCCGGCGAGCCTGATACGAAAACGCGCTTGAAATGAGGATTCCTCCCATGATTCGATCGGGCATCGTCATAGCTGGGCTGCTGGCGGCCACCGCCCTGGCCCAGGCGTTCCAGGAGGTAGATTACGCCAAGAGCTGGGTGCGTTTCGCGGGCAAGCAGATGGGGGTGCCGGCGGAAGGCGAGTTTCGACGCTTCACCGCCCGGGTGCGCTTCGACCCCGCCCGGCTCGATCAGGCGCGGGCGGAGGTGGAGATCGACGTGGCAAGCGCTGCCGTGGGCGACCCGGAGGGGGACGCGGAGCTCAAGCGCAAGGCCTGGTTCGACGTAGGGCAATATCCGACGGCCAGGTTCGTCTCCACGGCTTTCCGCAAGGTGGGAGAAAATCGCTACGAGGCCACCGGCCAGCTCACCCTCAAGGGCCGCACCCGGGACGTGGTGGTGAGCTTCACCGCCAAGCCCGCGTCCCCGGGCCTGGAACTCACCGGGACCCTGCCCATCAAACGGCTCGATTTCGGCGTCGGTGAAGGCATCTGGGCCGATACCGATACCGTGGCAAACGAAGTGGAGATTCGTTTCCGCCTCATGTTGGGACCGCCGCGATAGCGTGGCTTCTAAAGATTTCCTTTCGCGCTCTTCGCGTCCTTTGCTTTGAGTTTTTTGTTCCTTCGCTCTGGAGGTGACCATGGAAAGACGCATTCTTGGTTTGCTCGCGGGACTTGCGCTGGCGACCGGGGCGGCGGCCGCCGACTCCTACACCCTGGACCCGAGCCACACCTATCCGAGCTGGGAGGTGTGGCACCTGGGCATCTCCAAGTTCCGCGGCAAGTTCACCAGGAGCGAGGGCAAGGTGACCCTGGACCCGGCCAACAACACCGGCCACATCCTGGTCACCATCGATCCGGCCTCGGTGGCGAGTGGCCACGAAAAGCTGGATCAGCACCTCAAGACGGAGGATTTCTTCCACGTGGAGAGGTATCCCGAGATCCGCTTCGAATCCACGGCGCTGCGCTTCACCAGCGGCGTGTTGACCGGAGTGGACGGCAACTTAACCATGCTGGGGGTGACTCGGCCGGTGACGCTGAAAGTGCAGTCCTTCCGCTGCACCGAGCACTTTCGCTTGAAAAAGGAGGTGTGCGGGGCGGAGGCCACCACTACCATCAAGCGCTCAGACTTCGGCATGACCTACGCCCTGCCCCTGGTGGGCGATGAGGTGACCCTCAACATCGAGATGGAAGGCTTCAAGGATTGAGCCATCCCGCGGGCTCTGCCTCAAGCCAGGTTGCGCAGCTCCCGCAGCGCCACCAGCAGCATGGCCAGATCCGGCTGGCTGGCCGCCTGGAGCTCGGTGAGCATTTGCTGCAGGCGCGCCAAGGCCCCTTGATGGTCCGACGCCCAGGCTTGGATCAGGGCGTCCGCTTCCGCCAGTTCCGGCCTCGTCTTCAGGATCACCGCGACCAGGGCCCGCAGTTTCTCCCCTAGCTCGTCCCGCAGGGTGGTGCGCGCCAGCGCCTGCCAGTGGCTGTCCGTGGGCAGCAGCCCCACCTGCTCCCTCAGCCAGGAAAAGCGCAGCCGGGCCGCCAGCCGGAAATACACCTGGGCGACGCTGGACGCCGGACGGCCGGTGGCCCTGGAAACTTCTGCGATGTCCAGGGCCGCGTACAGGGGCTCGAGCCGGGCCACCCGCAGCGCCAGGGCGGCCGGCACGCCGCCCTCGGCGTATTCCCTCGTTTCCTCCTCGAGCCGCTCGCGGTCTTCTTCCTGCAGCAGCTCCCCCAGCTCCCCGGCCAGCGCTTCCACCGGCGCGCGGAACCGGGCGATGGTCTGTTCCAGATCGGCGGCGTGCAGCCGGTGGCGCAGGAACCACAGGGTGGCGCGCACCAGCACCCGGCTGGAGCGCACCAGCATGGCGGTCTGCAGACGGTCCGCCACCCGGTTGTCCAGGGCCTCGATCTCCCGCCATAGCTCGGGCATGTGGAACACCTCCCGGGCGGCCACGTAGGCGCGCACCACGTCGGCGGGCGCCGCCCCGGTCTCCTCCGTCATCCGGTGGACGAAGGCGCTGCCCATCCGGTTGACCAGGGCGTTGCCCACGTGGGTGGCGATGATTTCCCGTTTCAGGGGATGGCGCGCCATGTGGGCCCCGTAGCGGCCCCGCAGCGGCGTGGGGAAATAGTCCGCCAGGGCCCGGCCGATGAAGGGATCCTCGGGAACGCTGGACCGCATCAGCTCGTTGAACAGCCAGATCTTGCCGTAAGCGAGCAGCACCGCCCGCTCCGGGGAGGTCAGCCCGATGCGGGCGTTCCTGCGGGCGGCGATCTCCTCATCGGAGGGCAGGAATTCCAGCGCCCTGTTGAGCTTGCCTTGCCGCTCGAGATAGCGCATGAAGCGCGCCTGGGCGTCCAGCACGGCGACCCCCATGGCGCCGCTCACGGCCAGGGACTGGGCCTGGTCGTAGTTGTCCCGCAGCACCAGCCGCGCCACTTCGTCGGTCATCTCCTCCAGCAGTCGGTTACGCTGTTTCTCGGTGAGCTCGCCCTCCGCCACCACGGCGTCCAGCAGAATCTTGATGTTCACCTCGTGGTCGGAGCAGTCGACGCCGGCCGAGTTGTCGATAGCGTCGCTGTTGATCAGCCCCCCCTTCAAGGCGTACTCGATGCGGCCCCGCTGGGTGAAACCCAGGTTGCCCCCTTCCCCCACCACCCGGCAGCGCAGCTCCCGGGCGTCCACCCGCACGGCGTCGTTGGCCCGGTCGCCCACGTCGGCGTGGGACTCGGCGCTGGCTTTCACGTAAGTGCCGATGCCGCCGTTGTAGAGCAGGTCCACCGGGGCCTTGAGGATGGCGCGAACGAGGTCCGCGGGCGTGAGCGCCTCTGCGTCGATCCCCAGGGCCCGGCGCGCCTGCGGAGAGAGGGTAATGGACTTGGCGCTGCGGGGATACACGCCGCCACCCTGGGAGAGGAGCTTCGGATCGTAGTCGGCCCAGGAGGAGCGGGGCAGCCGAAACAGCCGCTCCCGTTCCCGGTAGCTCGTCTCGGGATCCGGATCCGGGTCGATGAAGACGTGCCGGTGGTCAAAGGCGGCGATCAGCTTGATGTGGCGGGAGAGCAGCATCCCGTTTCCGAACACGTCCCCCGACATGTCGCCGATGCCCGCCACCGTGAAATCGGTCGCCTGGATGTCCACGCCCAAGGTACGGAAGTGTTTCTTCACGGACTCCCACACCCCCCGGGCGGTGATGCCCATCTTCTTGTGGTCGTAGCCGGTGGAGCCCCCGGAGGCGAAGGCGTCGCCCAGCCAGAACCCGTATTCCCGGGCGATGCCGTTGGCGATGTCGGAGAAGGTGGCGGTGCCCTTGTCCGCCGCCACCACCAAATAGGGATCGTCGTCGTCGTGGCGCACCACGTCCTGCGGCGGCACCACCCGGCTTCCGATCCGGTTGTCGGTGAGATCCAGCAGTCCCCGGATGAAGACGGAATAGCACGCCATTCCTTCCTTGAGCAGGGCCTCCCGGTCATCCCCCGGAGGCGGCTGCTTCACCACGAAACCGCCCTTGGCCCCCACCGGCACGATGACGGCGTTCTTCACCATCTGGGCCTTCATGAGACCCAGGATCTCGGTGCGGAAGTCCTCCATCCGGTCGGACCAGCGGATGCCGCCCCGCGCCACTTTCCCGCCCCGCAGATGCACTCCCTCCACCCTAGGCGAGTAGACGTAGATCTCGAACATGGGCCGGGGTTCGGGCATCCCGGGCACCTTGGACGGATCGAGCTTGAACGAAAGGTAGGGCTTGGCCCGGTCGTCGCTCGTTCGCTGGTAGAAGTTGGTGCGCAAGGTCGCCAGGACGAGCGCCAGGAAGCGGCGCAAGATACGGTCCTCGTCCAGGCTCGCCACCTCTTCCAGGGCCTCCTCGATCTCCCGCGCCAAGGCCTGGGCCCGTTCCTGCGCCCCCGCGGGGCGCCAGGGATCGTGGCGTTCGTGGAACAGGGCGATCAGTTTGGCGGCGATGCCGGGATGGGCCGCCAGCGTGTGCTCCATGTACGCCTGACTGAAGGCGGCTCCGCACTGGCGGGAATACTTGGCATAGGCCCGCAGCACCGCGATCTCCCGCCAATGGAGGCGGGCGCCCAGCACCAGCCGGTTGAAGTCGTCGCTCTCCGCCTCGCCGCGCCACACGTGCAGGAACGCCTCCTGGAACAGCTCCCGCACTGCGTCGATGTCCACTTCGGCGCCCTTGCCGGTGGCAAGCCCCATGTCATGGATCCACACCGGCGCGGCGCCTTCCGGCTTGATCTCGTAGGGGCGCTCGTCCAGCACCTGCACGCCCATGTGCTCCAGCATAGGCAGGCTCTGGGACAGGGGCACCGGAGAACCGCGCCGGAACAGCTTGAAGCGCAACTCACCTTCGGGGGCTTCCAGGGGCAGGTAGAGGCTCATGCCCAGGCCCTCCTCCCCGAGCCCCTCTATGATCTCGATGTCGTGGACCGCGGCGCGGGGGCTGCACTCCTCCCGGTAGCCCGCCGGAAAGGCGCCCTGGTAGGCGCGGGCGAGCCGCGTGCCCCGCTCCTCCCCCAGCCGGGCGATGAGGGCTTCCGCCAGGTCGTCCTCCCAGCGGCGCGCCACCCGCGTGAGCCGCGCTTCCAGCTCCCGCACGTCGTAGTCCGGCACCGTCCCGGGCCGGGTGTGGACCACGATCAGCACCCGGGCCAACACCGATTCGGTCAGGCTCACGCTGAATTCGCTGGAGACGCCGTTGAACGCCTCCATCAGCACCTGCTGCATGCGCTGGCGTACCTCGGTGTTGTAGCTGTCCCGCGGGACGAAGATGAGGCAGGAGAGAAAGCGGCCGAAACGGTCGCGGCGCACGAACAGCCGCGTGCGCTGGCGCTCCTGCAGACGCAGGATCCCCATGGCGATCCGCAGGAGCTCGTCGGCGGAGATCTGGAACAGCTCGTCCCGGGGATAGGTCTCCAGAATGGTGAGCAGGTTTTTGCCCATGTGGCTGCCGGGCAGCAGCCCCGCCCGCTGCACCACCGCCTGCACTTTCCGGCGCAACACCGGGATCTCCTGGGCGCTGGCGCTGTAGGCGGTGGAGGTGTAGAGCCCGAGGAAGCGGCGCTCGCCCACCACGCGCCCTTCGGCGTCGAAGCGCTTGATCCCCACGTAGTCCATGTACCCGGGCCGGTGCACGGTGGCGCGAGAGTTGGACTTGGTGAGGATCAAGAGTTCGGGCACCCGCGCCTGCTCCCGCACTTCCGGCGGCAGGATGGCGAAGCTCACCGACCGGGCCTCGCCCCCCTTTTCCCGCAGGATGCCGAGCCCGGAGCCCGGCACCACCTTGAGCACGTCCTCGCCCCCCTCGGTGGCCAGATCGTAGTCCCTGCAGCCGAGGAAGGTGAAATGATCGTTCATGAGCCACTCGAGGAAGGCGATGCCCTCGACCATCTCCTCCCGCGCGAGGGGCGGCGGCGACTCGCGGATCGCCTCCACGGTCTCGCGCATGCGCTGGACCATGGGCTTCCAGTCGTCCACCGCGGCGCGCACGTCCTCCAGCACCCGGAGGAGCCCCTGCTCCAGCCGGGCCAGGTCCTCCGGATCCGTCTCCCGGCTCACCTCTACGTGCATGAAGGATTCATAACGGGCGTCCTCCGCCTCCTCCGCCGCGGTGGGCTCCAGCGGCAGGATCTCCAGCAGGTTCCCCTCTCTGTCCCGCCGCACCCGCATCACCGGATGGATGATGAGATGGATGGTGTAGCCCTGGCGGTTGACCTCCATGCGCACGGAATCCACCAGGAACGGCCGGTCGCTGTTCACCAGCTCGATGACCGTATGGGGGCTCTGCCAGCCGTGCTCCTTAATCCGGGGGTTGTAGATCCGCACCTTGGGCCCGTCTCCGGAACGGCGGCGCGCGAAATGCCATTGGGATAGGGCGGCGCCGTACAGGTCGGCCGTCTCCCGCTCCCGCAGGTCCTCCAGGTCCACCTGCCGGTAGAACTGCCGGGTGAACTCGGCCACCTGGGCCTGCTCCCGCAGGGGAACGCGGGCGCGGATCAGGGCGAGGACATCCTCGACCAGCTCGGCGTTGTCTTCGTCACGCAGGTTCACGGGCGCTCCGGGAGCGGGTCTTGCAGGGCCGCCGGAGGGCGGCCCTGCAGAGCGAGATTAGCGGAAATCCCCGCCCCTGAGAACGACGGCGCGGATTTCGGCGCGCTTTTCCGGGGCGTTCCGGGCTATGCGGCCCGTTTCCACATGCCGGTGGAAACGTAGCGCTCCCCGGTGTCGTTGAGCAGGGTGACCAGGGTGCGGAAACGGCCGGTGGCGGCGAGCTGCAGCGCCCCGTGCACGTAGGCGCCCGAGGAGGGGCCGACGAACAGGCCTTCCCGGGCGAGCCGGCGGCACAGCGCCACCGCCTCGTCCAGAGTGACGGGGATGCGCTGGTCAATCAAGGCTTCGTCCAGGATGGCGGGCACAATGTCGCCCGGGTGGCCGAGGGGCTTCAACCCCTCGACTCCCGGGAAGGTCTCGGGAATGACCGCCGCCACGTGGGCGTCGGGGCGCGCTTCCTTGAGCCGACGCCCGACGCCAGTAACGGTGCCCCCGGTGCCCACCCCGGCGACGAAGGCGTCCGGAGGGCCCAGCCCTTGCTGGGCCAACTGGTCCAGGATCTCCCGGCCGGTGGTCTCGTAATGGGCGCGCCAGTTCTCCGGGTTGGAATACTGGTCGCAGTACCAGTAGCGGTCGGGATAGGTCTCGGCCAGCCGTTTCGCCTCCCGTAAGGCGAAGTCGTAGCCCTCCAGGGGATCGGTAAGGATCAGTTCGGCGCCGTGGGCGGCGATGCGGGCGAGGCGCTCTTCGCTGGCGTTGCCCGGCACCACTAGGGTGATCGGGATGCCCAGGGCCGCCCCCAGCATGGCGTAGGAGATGCCGGCGTTGCCCGAGGAGGAGTCCAGCAGCCGACGCCCTCCGGCGAAGCGCCCGTCGGCCGCGGCTTGCATCAGCATGCGGGCTACCGGCCGGTCCTTGATGGAACCGCCCGGGTTCACGCTCTCCAGCTTGGCGAACAGCCGCACCCCCGCCTCCCGGGCGAGCTGGATCTCCACCAGGGGAGTCCCCCCAATGCGAGCGATGAGGGGATGGGAGGCGAGGGCTTCCGGCCGTGCCGGCTTCATGGCGTGGCGCTGGCACAGAAACGCTCGTAGTCGATGTAGCCGGGGAACTGGGCCCCGTCGCCGCAGTAGCGGCAACTGGGGTCCCGCTCCAGGGCCAGCTCGTCGAAGCGCCCGCACAGGGCATCGTAGTAGAGGAGCCGCCCCACCAGGGGATCGCCGATGCCCAGGATCAGCTTGATGGCTTCGGTGGCCTGGAGCAGCCCGATGATCCCGGGCAACACCCCCAGCACGCCAGCCTCGGCGCAGGAGGGGGCGAGCTCCGCCGGTGGGGGCTCGGGATAGAGGCAGCGGTAGCAGGGCCCGCGGCGCTTCGGATACTGGGGCCAGAACACCGTAGCCTGGCCTTCGAAGCGGAATACCGATCCGTGCACGTTAGGAATCCCGAGTTTCACGCAGGCGTCGTTCACTAGGTAGCGGGTGGGAAAGTTGTCCGAGCCGTCCACCACCAGGTCGTAGCCGGAGAAGATCTCCTCCACGTTGCGGCTGGAGAGGTGGGTCTCGTAACCCACCACCTTCACCGCCGGGTTCAAGGCGTTAAGGGTCTTCTTGGCGGAAGCGACCTTGGAGGTGCCCACCCGGTCGTCGGTATGGAGCACCTGGCGCTGCAGGTTGCTCCGATCCACCACGTCGTGGTCCACGATCCCCAGGGTGCCCACGCCGGCGGCCGCCAGGTACAGGGCCGCGGGACTGCCCAAGCCGCCGGCGCCGATCAGCAGGACCTTCGACTGCGTGAGCTTGAACTGGCCCGCCTCCCCCACCTCCGGCATGAGGAGATGGCGCGAGTAGCGCTCGCGATCGGCGGGCTCGAAGCGGGGCGGCACTTCCACGGGCAGTCCTTCGTTCTTCCAGCGGGTGAAGCCCCCCGCCATGGAATAGACGTGCTTGTACCCGAGCCGCTTCAGCTCTTCCGCGGCGAAGAGGGAGCGCACCCCGCCCGCGCACAGGGTGACGATGGGACGCTCGTAGTCCGGCACCGCATCCTCGATCTTGAGCTCCAGGTAGCCCCGCCCGAGCCGGTGCGCCCCCGGGGGGCTGCCTTGGGCGATCTCCTCTGCTTCCCGCACGTCCACCAGGGCCGCGCCCTTGGCCTGCAGGGCCAGGGCCTCGGTGGGCGTCACCTCGGGAATGGTGCGCTTGAGCTCCGCCAGTCTCAGGTCCCGCGCTTTCATGACGATCTCTTGAAGAGCAAATCCCACTCGCCGCGCCGCGACGTACGTCCACCCCCCGCCACCGCCGGAACGATGGAGATCACGTCTCCGTCGGCCACAGGAGTCGCCAGGCCGCTCAGGCTGCGCACGTTGCGCCCGGCGACGAAAACGTTCACGAACTGCCGCAGTTCCCCGTCGGGCCCCAGCACCCGCGGCAACAATCCCTCGTGGCGGCGGCCGAGGGCCTGGAGCGCCTCCCCCACCGTGGCTGCGGAAACCTCCACCTCCTCGGCGCCGCCGGTGTGAGGGCGAAGCGGCATGGGAATGCGGATTTTGACCGTGGTCATGGGGTCACCGTCTCCTCTTCGAACGCGCCGTCCTCGAGCCGCCAGGAGCGCAAATCCGTGACGCCATTCGGACCCACGGAGGCGATCAGGTACGACCACCCCTCCCAGGCGTGGGCCCGGTCGGTGGCGGAGGGCCGGGCCGGATGGTCCGGATGGGAATGCCAGATGCCCACGATGGAAAGCCCCCGCTCCCGGGCGGACTCGTCGGCCCTTAGGTAATCCTGGGGATCCAGCAGGTAGCGGTCCCGGGCCCGCTCCTGGTTCAGGTTACAGGCCGGGAAGACTTCCACCACTTCGGTGACGCCATCGCGGCTGCGGCCGATGAGGACGCCGCAGGTTTCCTGGGGATAGCCCTTTTCCACCCAGGCTCGCAAGCGCTCTTGCTCGGCTGCGGGCAAATGGAGCGTTGCCATCGAGCTTCCTCCGTTGGCCGATCGGCCCGCCGGCGGGCGGGTGCAGAAGCGCCTATCCAGCGGGCTGATCGCAGACCTGCACTATCCCGTTCTCCACCCGCACCGGGAAGGTGGCGACGCCCTCGTACGCCGGGGGGGCCAGCACCTCTCCGGTCTTGATGGAAAAGCGGGCTCCGTGGCGCGGGCACACGATCACGTCGCCCTCGATGTCGCCGCTCGCGAGATCCCCGCCGTCGTGGGTACAGAGATCCTCGATGGCGTAGAACTCCCCGTCCAGGTTGATCACCGCCACCGGCCGCCCGTCCAGATCCACGGTGCGGCAGGCGCCCGGAGGGATCTCCTCCACGGGAGCGACGTCGTACCACTCGGCCATGTCGGATGAATGAATCAGTCGTCGAAAGCGAGGCACCGGGCCTTCGGCTCTCCGGTTCTCACAACATCCCCAGTTGCAGCTTCGCCGCCTCGGACATGCGCTCCATGGTCCAGGGCGGCTCCCAGGTGAGTTCCACCTTCACGTCCTTCACCCCTTCGACGGCGCTCACCCGGTCCCGGACCACGTCCGGAAAGGTCTGGGCCACGGGGCAGCCGGGGGCCGTGAGGGTCATGGTGATCGCCACCTCTCCCTCGGGCGTCACCTCCAAGCCGTACACCAGTCCCAAGTCGTAGATGTTGACCGGGATCTCGGGATCGTAGATCTCCCGCAGCGCCGCGATCACCTGGCCCTCCAGCCCTTCCTGGGGGATCGCCTCGTCCTGCCTTTGCGCCACGTCTTCCCAATGGGTGCTCATGGGCGTCTTTTCACTCCGTGGATACCGGCGTCTTCTGGTCGCTCAAGGCGGCGTGGAGGGTATGCCAGGCCAAAGTCGCGCACTTCACCCGGGCCGGGAATTCCCGCACGCCCGCGAGCACTTCTAGCTTGCCCAGGTCGGCGTGGCTGCCTTCGTCCGAGTCGGTCACCATGGCATGGAACGCGTGGAACAGCCGCTCCGCCTCCTCCAGGGTCTTTCCCTTGAGCGCCTCGGTCATGAGGGACGCGGAGGCGGTGGAGATGGCGCAGCCCGACCCCTGGAAGCTCACGTCGCCGATCGTGTCGCCCTCCAGCTTCAGGTACACGGTCACTTTGTCCCCGCACATGGGGTTGTAGCCGTCGGCATGGCGATGGGCGTCCTCCATCTTCCGGAAATTGCGCGGGTTCCGGTTGTGGTCGAAGATGACTTCCTGGTACAGCTCCCGCAGGTCCGCCACGATTCAGCCTCGTCGTCGCTAAGGGTCCGAAACAGGCCTCAGCCGAAGACTTCCTGCACCTTGCGCAAGCCCGCCACCAGGGCATCCACGTCCTCCCGGGTGTTGTACAGGGCGAAGGACGCGCGGGCGGTGGCCGGCACCCCATAACGGTCCATCACCGGCATGGCGCAGTGGTGCCCGGCGCGGATCGCCACCCCCTGGTGGTCCAGGATGGTGCCGATGTCGTGGGGATGCACCCCGTCCATCACGAAGGACAGGATCCCGGCCTTTTGCCGGGCGGTGCCCACCAGGCGCAGGCCCTTGATCCCGGCGACCGCTTCGGTCGCGTACTCGAGCAGGGCGTGCTCGTGGGCGGCGATCGCCTCCATGCCGATGCCCGCCACGTAATCCAAGGCCGCCCCCAGGCCGATGGCGCCGGCGATGTGGGGCGTGCCCGCCTCGAACTTGTAGGGCAGGTCGTTGTAGAGGGTCTTCTCGAAGGTGACCACCTTGATCATGTCGCCCCCGCCCTGGTACGGCGGCATGGCCGCGAGCAGCGCTTCCTTGCCGTAGAGGGCGCCGATCCCGGTAGGGCCGTAGATCTTGTGGCCGGAGAGGGCGTAGAAGTCGCAGTCCAGGGCCTGCACGTCCACCGGGACGTGGGGAGCCGCCTGGGCCCCGTCCAGCAGCACCTTGGCCCCCACGGCGTGGGCCCGCTCCACGATGCGCCCGACCGGGTTGATGGTGCCCAGGGCGTTGGACACGTGCACCGCCGCCACGATCTTGGTGCGCTCGGAAAGGAGCCGCTCGAACTCCTCGAACACCATCTCGCCGGCGTCGTTGATGGGCGCCACCTTGAGCACGGCGCCGGTCTGCTGGCACGCCATCTGCCACGGCACGATGTTGGAGTGGTGCTCCATGGCGGTGATGAGCACTTCGTCGCCGGGCTTGAGAACGGCGCGCCCGTAGCTCTGGGCCACCAGGTTCACGCCCTCGGTGCAGCCGCGCACGAACACGATCTCCCGTGCCGAGCGGGCGTTGAGGAACCGGGCGACCTTCTCCCGGGCCCCCTCGTAGGCATCGGTGGCCTTCTGGGACAGGGCGTGCACGCCGCGGTGCACATTGGCGTTGTACTCCTCGTAGTAGCGCCGCTCGGCCTCGATCACCGCCGCCGGCTTCTGGCTGGTGGCGGCGTTGTCCAGATAGACCAGGGGCTTGCCGTAGACCTGCTGCTTGAGGACGGGAAAATCCTCCCGCCAGCGATATGCCGGGGCCACGTGCCGGACCAGAGCTTCCTTCGTCGCGCTCATACCAGTTCCCTGATGGCTTCACCCTCGGGCAGGCGCCCGATCACGAATTCCTCCAGCCGCACCCGCAGAGGTTTCAGGCCGATGCGGTTGATGACGTCGTTGGCAAACGCGTAGGTAAGAAGATTCCTTGCCGCCACATCCCCAATGCCGCGGGAACGCAGATAAAACAGCATATCCTCGTCGAGCTGCCCCACGGTGGCGCCGTGGGCGCACTTCACGTCGTCGGCGTAGATCTCCAATTGGGGCTTGGTGTCCACTTCGGCGTCCTGGGAAAGGAGCAGGTTGTTGTTGGTCTGCTCCGCGTCGGTCTTCTGGGCGCCCGGATGCACCACCACCCGTCCGCTGAACACGCCCCGGCCGGCCCCGTCCAGCACGCCCCGGTAGTACTCCCGGCTGGTGCCGCGGGGTTTGGCGTGATCGATGCGGGTGTGATGATCCACGTGCTGGCGCCCGCCCACCAGGTAGAGTCCGTTCAGGGTCGTTTCGCACCCCTCGTCGTCGAGCGCCACGGCGATGTCGGTGCGGGCGAGCTGGGCCCCCAGCGCCATGGAATGGGAGACGAAACGGCTGTCCCGGCGCTGCTCGGCATGAATGCCCGCCAGGTGGACGGTCTTCACGTCCTCCTGCTGCAGCTTCACGTGCTCCACCGCCGCGCCGGGGCCCACCGAGATCTGGGTGAGGGTGTTGGTGAACGCCACCGCCCCGGGCACGCCCGCGTAGTGCTCGATCACCAGGGCCTGGGCTCCCTCCTCGGCCAGGACCAGGTGGCGCAGGTGGGCCGCCCGCCCGCCGCCGCTCGCGAGGATCAGCAGGTGCAGGGGCCGGGGAAGCTTCACCCCGGGCTGCAAATGAACGACCGCCCCGTCCCGGGCGAAGGCGGTGTTCATCGCGGCGAAGGCGCCGCCCGGCGCCTCGGCCCCGAAATACGGCGCGAGTAGCGCCGACCCCTGCTCCAGAAGCCCGCCCAGCCCCGCCACCGTGGCGCCCTCCGGCAACTTCCCCAGCCGGGAAAGCTGCGGCACGAAACAGCCGTCCACGAACACGAGCAGGTCCGCGTCCAGGTGGGCGAAGCGGTGGATCGCCAGGGTACTCTCGAGCCCGCTGGACGGTGCGCTCCCCGCGGCCGGCGGGAAATGCCGCCGCTCCAGGGGCGCGACGCTGGTGTACTTCCAGTCCTCGTCCCGGAGCGTCGGAAAGCCCAGGGCCCGGAAACGCTCCAGGGCCCGCTCCCGCGCCTTGCGCACCCAGGGCACCCCGTGCCCCGGAAGCAGGTCGGCCACGGCCGCGTAGTCGTCGGCGTAGCGGGCCGCGGCGTTCGCCTTGAGATCGTCCACCTTCACGTCCGCGCCTCCTTGCCTTTGCCCCCGTGGGCCGCCATCCAGGCGTAGCCGTGTCTCTCCAGCTCCAGCGCCAGCTCCCGCCCGCCCGAGCGGATGATGCGGCCCTGGGCCAGCACGTGCACGAAATCCGGCACGATGTAGTTGAGCAGCCGCTGGTAATGGGTCACCAGCACCATGGCGCGCTCGGGGCCGCGAAGCGAATTGACCCCTTCCGCCACCACCTTGAGAGCGTCGATGTCCAGGCCCGAGTCGGTCTCGTCCAGGATCGCGAGCTTGGGCTCCAGCACCGCCATCTGCAGGATCTCGTTGCGCTTCTTCTCGCCGCCGGAGAAGCCCTCGTTCACCGAGCGGTAGAGGAACTCCTCCGGAATCTGCACCAGCTTCATCCGGTCCTTCACCAGCTTCAGGAAGTCCATGGCGTCCAGCTCGGGCTCGCCCCGGGCCTTGCGCACCGCGTTGACCGCCGCCTTGAGCAGGTAGACGTTGGAGACGCCGGGGATTTCCACCGGGTACTGGAACGCCAGGAAAATGCCCGCCCGGGCCCGCTCCTCGGGCGGCAATTCGAGCAGGTTCCGGCCCATGTAGAGCACTTCGCCCTCGGTCACCTGGTAGCCTTCCCGGCCGGCGATCACGTTGGCGAGGGTGCTCTTGCCCGAGCCGTTGGGCCCCATGATGGCGTGCACCTCCCCCGCGTTCACCTTGAGGGAGAGCCCCTTGAGGATCGGCTTGCCCTCCACCGTTACGTGCAGATTCCTGATTTCCAGCATCGTCATGTCCTTTCGAGATCCTCGATCCTCAGCCCACGCTTCCTTCCAGGCTCACCCCCAGGAGCTTCTGCGCCTCCACCGCGAACTCCATGGGCAGCTCCTTGAACACTTCCTTGCAGAAACCGTTGACGATCATGGAGACCGCGTCCTCGGCGGAAATGCCCCGCTGCATGCAGTAGAAGAGCTGGTCCTCGCCGATGCGGGATGTAGTGGCCTCGTGCTCCACCCGCGCCGTCGGATTCTTGACCTCGATGTAGGGGAAGGTGTGGGCCGCGCACTTGTCCCCCATCAGCAAGGAATCGCACTGGGTGTAGTTGCGGGCGTTGTCGGCGCCCTTGAGCACCTTCACCAGGCCCCGGTAGGCGTTGCGGCCGTGGCCGGCCGAGATCCCCTTGGAGACGATGGTGGAGCGGGTGTTCCTGCCGACGTGGATCATCTTGGTGCCGGTGTCGGCCTGCTGGTAATTGTTGGTGAGCGCCACCGAGTAGAACTCGCCCACCGAGTTGTCCCCCTTCAGGATGCAGCTCGGGTACTTCCAGGTGATGGCCGAACCGGTCTCCACCTGGGTCCAGGAGATGTGGCTGTTCGCCCCGCGGCACTCGCCCCGCTTGGTCACGAAGTTGTAGATGCCCCCCTTGCCTTCCTTGTCCCCCGGGTACCAGTTCTGCACCGTGGAATACTTGATCTTGGCGTTGTCCAGCGCGATCAGCTCCACCACCGCGGCGTGGAGCTGGTTCTCGTCCCGCATGGGCGCCGTACAGCCCTCCAGGTAGGAGACGTAGGAACCCTCGTCGGCGATGATCAGGGTGCGCTCGAACTGGCCGGTGGACTTGGCGTTGATGCGGAAATAGGTGGACAGCTCCATTGGGCACTTGACCCCCTTGGGCACGTAGACGAAGGAGCCGTCGGAGAACACCGCCGAGTTGAGGGCGGCGAAGAAGTTGTCGGTGTAGGGCACCACGCTGCCGAGGTACTTCCTCACCAGTTCGGGGTGTTCCCGAACCGCCTCGGAGAACGAACAGAAAATGATCCCCATGGCCGCCAGCTTGTCCTTGAAGGTGGTGGCGACGGAGACGCTGTCGAACACCGCGTCCACCGCCACGCCCGCCAGGATCTCCTGCTCCTTCAGGGGAATGCCCAGCTTTTCGTAGGTGCGCAGCAACTCCGGATCCACCTCGTCCAGGCTCTTCGGCCGCTCCTTCTTGGTCTTGGGCGCGGCGTAGTAGTAGATGTCCTGGTAGTCGATCTTGGGGTAGCGCACGCTCGCCCACCCGGGCTCCCGCATGGTGAGCCAGTGGCGGTAGGCCTTGAGGCGCCACTCCAGCATGAACTCGGGCTCCTCCTTCTTCGCCGAGATCAGGCGGACGATGTCCTCGTTCAGCCCCTTCGGGACGAAATCCGTCTCGATGGGGGTCTCGAAGCCGTGCTGGTATTCCCGGCGAATCAGCTCGTCCAGTTGCTGTGCGGCCGTCGACATGGAAGAGTCTCCTCTGGCAATCCGTTCAAGCGTTGACCCGGACCCGGCGGTGGGCGAGCAACTGGTCGGCGTTGATCACCGCCAGGGTGGGCTGGGCCATGTCCGCCAGGGTCACCCCCGTGAGCGCCTGACGCACTGCGGCGTTGATTTTCATCCAGTTCACCCGCACCGAGCAGGAGGTCTCCTGCTCGCACGACCCCGGGGCGCTCGAGCACTCCGTGAGTCCGATGGGCCCCTCGATGGCGTCGATGATCTCCATGAGGGTAATGGCCTCCGGCGCCCGGGCCAGGCTGTAGCCTCCCCGCATGCCCCGGTGGGATACCAAGATGGCCTCCCGGGCCAGGATCTTCAGGATCTTGCTCACCGTGGGGAGCGAGATCTGGGTGGCAGCGGCGATTTCGGCGGCGTTGTGCACGCCCGCCGGGTGGCGCGCCAGGTAGGTCATCACCAACGTGCCGTAATCGGCCAGTTTGCTCATGCGGATCATGGAGATTCCCGCTCCCCTGGGATTTAGGACTATTTTAGTCCTGTATCGTTTCCCGGTTCAACAAAAATTTCTCATATTGCTTCGCAGCAAGCTTATAATCCCTTTAGAAATCATGGATATAACCAACGGCCGGCGAAACCGTCCGAGAGCGATTCTAACGCCGTGAAACAAAGAAGCTTTCTGGCCCTGGGGCCCCAGGGCTTCCACCGTCTCGCCTACACGGAATGGGGCGATCCCCGCAACCTTCACGTGGTGATCTGCACCCATGGTCTCACCCGCAACAGCCGGGACTTCGATACCCTGGCCCGGGCCTTGGCCGGGGACTACCGGGTGATCTGCCTGGACGTGGCCGGCCGAGGCAAGAGCGAGTGGCTGGCCGAGCCGGCCCATTACGGCTACCCCCTTTATGTCTCGGACGCGGCGGCGCTGGTGGCCCGGGTGACCGGACCCCGTCCCTCCCTCTGGTGGCGCTTTTTCGCCTTCCTGACCGGGCGGGACCCCCAACCCAAGGTGGACTGGGTGGGCACCTCCATGGGCGGTCTCATCGGCATGATGCTGGCCGCTCGGAAAAATTCCCCCATTCGCCGGCTGGTGTTGAACGACGTGGGGCCGGTCATTCCCCGGGAGGCCCTGAACCGGATCGGCCGCTATGTGGGCAAGGACCCCCGGTTCGATAGCCTGGAGGCCTTCGAGGCCTATTTGCGGGAAATCCACGCCCCCTTCGGGCCCCTTTCGGACGCCCAGTGGCGCCATCTCGCCCTTCACAGCCACCGGCGTACGGAAGACGGGCGCTACGCGCCCAACTACGACCCGGCCATCGGCGAGGCTTTCCGCCGGCCCTTTCTCCAGGACCTGGAGTTCTGGGACGTGTGGGACGCGGTCCGCTGCCCCGTGCTGGTCTTGCGGGGCGCGGATTCGGATCTCCTGACCCTGGATACGGTGCGGCGGATGCAGGAGCGGGGCCCCGGCGCCCGTTACGTGGAATTTCCGGGGGTCGGCCATGCCCCGGCCCTCATGAGCGAAGACCAGATCCGGCCCATCCGGGACTTCTTGCGGGCAAAAGCGCCTTGAGGCGCCGTATCGACGATCCGGGTCTACGACACTATCTGTGGGAAATTCGACTCCGGGACGTCATCGCGGCCTGGTTCGGGCACTCCCGACTTGCCGCCAATCGTTTGTTCAGTAAGCGCTTTCATCGCGATGCCGCGACGCGCAACACCTGGCACAGTGCTTGCAGCGCTCCGAACGCGGGGGCCGTTCGCGACGGCTCTGGGCACGACACCGAGAACGGGACGACCAATGTTGAAGCTCATCCACACCGCCGAGCAGTCCGCCGGACCTTCAGGGAAAGGCCCGGCAGCGGGCATGGACCTCCAGGGCTTGCTCGATCGCCTGGACCAGATGGTGTACCGCTACCGCACCGATGGGGAAGGGGCCATGGAGTTCGTGGGCGGCGGCTGCCTCGTGGTCACGGGATTCCCCGCCGACGACCCGGTGTTTCGCTCCCGCGCGGCCTTCGAGGAATTGATCCTGCCCCAGCACCGGCGGCGCGTGCGCCGGGCGATCGAGGAGGCCCTGGCGGCCTGCCAGCGCTTCGAAGTGGAATACCGCCTGATCGACGCCTTCGGCCAGGCGCGCTGGGTGCTGGAGCGGGGCATCGGCATCATCGATGCCAACGAGCGCTGCGTCGCCGTCGAGGGCACGGTGACCGACATCACCGCCCGCAAGCATTGGGAGCGCTCCCTCAGGAAGTCCGAAGAGCGCTTCCGCGGCACGGTGGAACACGCGGCCGAAGGGATTTTTCAATGCACGCCCGAGGGCGCCTGGCTCTACGCCAATCCTGCCGCGGCCTCCCTCTTCGGCTACGGATCCCCCCGGGAGCTCATGGCCTCCGTCTCCAACATCGCGCTGCAACTGTACGCAGAGCCCGCCCGCTTCGCCGAGTTCCAGCGGCGGCTGCGGGAGGAAGGAACGGTCATCGACTTCGAGGTGGAGATCAACCGCAGCGACGGGGAAAGCCTGTGGGTGCTCCAGAGCGGGCGCGCGGTGTACGGAAAACGGGGCGAAATCGCCTATTTCGACGTCTTCGTTCGGGATGTAACCGAGCGCAAGCAGCACCTGGAAGCGATCCAGCACCAGGCCACCCACGATCCCCTCACCGGGCTACCGAACCGCAACGACCTCTACCGGCGCCTGCAGCAGGCCATGTCGGAAGGCGCCCGCAGCGGCTCGCCCCTGGGGCTCGCCCTGCTGCATCTGGACGGGTTCCAGGAGATCAACCGGCGCCTCGGCTACTTGATGGGGGATCAGGTGCTGCGGGCCGTGGCTCAGCGCCTGGGCGTCTCGGTGCGGGAAAAGGACGCCGTGGTACGCATCGGCGGCGGACAGTTCGCCTTGCTCCTGCCCGGCGAGCCCGACGGGGGCGCCATCATCGATCAGGTGAACCGAGTGGTGCAGGTGGTCTCCCAGCCCCTCCTCCTCGGGGGCGAGGAGCTGTGCCTCACCTTGAGCGTGGGCTTGAGCCTGTTCCCCGAGCACGGGGGCAGCCCCGAGAAGCTCTTCATCCGGGCCGAGGAAGCCATGAACGCCGCCCGGGACGCGGGCGGCAATACCCTGCGCCTGTATCGTCCCACCGAGTCCACGGTGAGCGACACAGCAAGCGGCACCTGGTCCAAGGCTCCCAGTGCGGCGGGGCCCCTGGACCCCCTCAAGCGCCTGTACGCCCGCCTGCGCCCCCAGTCCCGGCCTTGACGCGACCCCGGGCCGGGCGGAAGATGGTACGAATCGCGCCGCCCTTTCACCGCTTTCTTTCCTCTCATCCCATGCTCATCTTCGAGCTGATCGCCGAGCAGCGCATCCAGGAAGCGATCGAGGCCGGAGAATTCGACAACCTGCCGGGGGCCGGCAAGCCCCTCGCCCTGGACGACGACTGCATGGTGCCCGAGGCGCTGCGCGTCGCGTTGCGGGTGCTCAAGAACGCGGGCTACGTGCCGCCGGAAGTGGAGCAGCTCAAGGAGCTGCGGGAGCTCACGCGCTACATCGAAGCCGCGCCAGAGGGAGAGGAGCGGCGCCGGGCGATCGCCAAGCTCAACCTGCTGTCCCTTCGCCTCTCCCTGTCCCGGGGCCTGGGGGGAAGCTTGCGCATCGACTCCCAATACTACGAGAAGGTCATCCATCGCCTGGCGGGCCATCACGGGAAGTGATGGGGCGTCGCGGTCCGCGAGGTGTCGGCGCGGTAAAAGCGTCAGAGCATCTCGATATAATAAAATTTCATCGCATCGCACCCTTTTCCGAGCATGCTGTTTCTCGAGCTCAATCACGGCAAGTGCAAGACCTATCTGTTAGGCTGCGACGAGACCCGCCGGGCCGCCCTTATCGATCCGTTGCGCGAGCGGATCGAGCGCTACCTGGGGGTGCTGGCCTATCACGGCTACCGGCTCGAGTACGTAATCGACACCCACACCCACGCCGACCACCGCACCGGCCTCTTCGAGCTGGGGGAGCTCACCGGCGCGAAGCGGGTGATGCACCGCCAAGCCCCCGCCCCCCACGTGGACCTGCACGTGGACGAGGGCGACGCGCTGCGAGTGGGAAATCTGACGCTCAAGGTGTTGCACACTCCGGGCCATACCCCCGACAGCATGAGCCTGTACGCGGAAGACCGGGTGTTCACGGGGGACACCCTCCTCATCCGCGGCACCGGCCGAGCGGACTTCGCCGGCGGCGACCCGGGCCTGCAGTATGACAGCATCGTGGGCAAGCTCTGCTCCCTTCCCGACGAGACCCTGGTCTACCCGGCCCACGACTACCGCGGCAACACCCGCTCCACCGTCGGCGAGGAGAAGCGCCTGAATCCGCGGCTCGCCGGCCGCACCCGAGAGCAGTACGTGGAGCTCATGAACAACCTGGGGCTGCCCCTGCCGGAGAAGATCCAGGAGGTGCTCCAACCCAACCAGACCGCCCTGGACGACGACGTGGTCCACTTCCCCACCATGGCCCAGCTTTCCCAGGTGCGCCAGCTTTCGCCCGAAGAGGTTTACCAGCTCGTTCAAGGCGGCCAGGACGTCCTGCTGCTGGACGTGCGCGAGCCCGAGGAGTACCGGGGCGAGCTGGGCCACGTGTCCGGCAGCCGGTCGATCCCCCTCAAGGAGCTGGCCAACCGCGCCGGGGAGCTGGAGGCTCTCAAGAGCCGACCCGTGGTGGCCATCTGCCGCGCCGGCGTGCGCAGCACCACGGCGGCGGCGATCCTCACGAGCCTGGGGTTCGAGCAGGTATACAACCTCAAGGGCGGCATGCTGGCCTGGAACGACCGCAGGCTGCCGGTGGAGCGTTGAGCTCCCAGCCGCCTCCTGGGGTCGGGACGCGCTCTCAAATCTCGGCGATCAGGCCACGGCGGGATCCTTTTCCGAAACGGGCGAGCCCTTTCGAGTCGCCGTGTTCCATGCCCCGCTCCAGCCCATCCCCTATTCGACCGGGAAGCCGGCCGCCTTCCACTCCGGGAAGCCATTCTGAAGGCGCCGGGCCTTCAAGCCTTTCTGGCGCAGCCGCGCCACCGCCTCGAAAGCCAGCACGCAATAGGGCCCCCGGCAGTAGGCCACGATCTCCCGGTCCCGGGGGAGCTTGGACAGCCGGCCCTCCAGCTCGGCCAGCGGAATGTTGATGGCTCCCGGCAGGTGGCCGGCGGCGTACTCCTCGGGCGGGCGCACGTCCAGCACCGTGACCAGGCCCTTGCGCGCCCGCTCCAGCAGCTCCCGGGCCGGAATGGGCTCCAGGTCGTCCCGGCTGGTGAGGTAGCTGCCCACCAGTTTCTCCACCTCGGCGATACGCCGCTCCGCCACCTGGCGAAGGGTGTGCAGGAGTCCCACCACGTCGTCCCCGGCGATCTCGTAGTAGACGCGTAAGCCCTCCTTGCGCGCCACCACCAGCCCGACCTGCCGCAAAGCCTGCAGGTGCTGGGACGTGTTGGCCACCGACAGGCCGGAGACCTTGGCCAGCTCCTCCACGCTGCGGGGCCCCTGGGCGAGAAACTCCAAGAGCTCCAGCCGGTTGGCACTAGCCAGGGCCCGAGCCACCCGGGCGAATTGGGCGAACAGCTCGTGCTTGGCACCTGGTCTTGACATGACCGGAGAGTCTTCTCTACAATTCAATTGAATACTTGAATACTAACCCATTTTCCCCACGCTCCGAAAGAGAAGCGCCGGGAGCAGGAGGAAGGCTTTTGAACGGTAACGAGTTTTTCGCCGCATGGGAAGTGCCCTTGCGCCTTGCCGCATTCTTCGGCGTGCTGGGCGCCATGGCCTTCTGGGAGCTCAAGGCGCCGCGCCGGGTTCTGGCTCTGCCCCGATGGCAGCGCTGGCCCGGTAACCTGGGGATCGTGGCCCTCGACGCCCTCCTTGTCCGGCTTCTGGTTCCCGTGGCGGGCGCGGGAATGGCGATGCTCGCCGCCGCCCAGGGCTGGGGGCTGTTCAACCAGGTGCCGGTTCCGTTCTGGCTCGCCGCCTTCCTCTCGGTGGTTCTCCTCGACCTGGCCATCTACGTGCAGCACGTGGTCTTCCACGCGGTACCCGCGTTGTGGCGCGTGCACCGCATGCACCACGCGGACCTGGATTTCGACGTGACCACGGGCGCCCGCTTTCATCCCATCGAGATCGCGCTCTCCATGCTGATCAAGCTGGGCGTGATCGTCGCCCTGGGGGCACCCGCTATGGCGGTGGTGTTGTTCGAGATCCTGCTCAACGCCACGTCCATGTTCAACCACGGCAACGTGCGCCTTCCCGCGGCGGTGGACCGGGTGCTGCGATTTTTGATCGTGACGCCGGACATGCACCGCGTCCATCATTCGATCAAGCGCCGCGAGACCGACAGCAACTTCGGCTTCAATCTATCCCTGTGGGACCGGCTGTTCGGCACCTACCGGGCCCAGCCGGAGGGCGGGCACGAGGGGATGACCCTCGGAATCCCCGATTTTCGCGACCCCCGCGACTGCGCGACGTTGCCGGGCATGCTGGCCATCCCCTTCCGCGGCCGCGCCGGGCGCGCGCCCCGTCTCGAGCGCGGCCATGAAGGCCGCTAGCCTGCTGCGCGGCGCCCTTGCGCTCCTGCTCGCCGGCGGCATCGTGGCCGCCGCCGTTCACTCCGGTGGCGCGGATTCCCTCGAGCTGCAGGCGCTGCTCGAGCGGGCGGGTGTGGCCGCCCCCCTTGTCTTCATTGCCATCTATGCGGCGGGGGCGGTGCTCTTTCTGCCCGGCTCGGTCTTCACCATCGCCGCAGGCGCCCTGTTCGGGCCGGTGGCGGGCGCGTTCTATAGTCTCGCGGGCGCAACCCTCGGCGCGACGCTGGCCTTCCTCTGCGCCCGTTACGTGGCCGGCGAGTGGGTGCGGCGGCGCGCGGCCGGCCGCCTGCAGGCGTTGCTCCAGGGGGTCGAAGCGGAGGGCTGGCGGTTCGTCGCGTTCGTCCGGCTGGTGCCGCTCTTTCCGTTCAATGGACTGAACTACGCGCTGGGCCTCACCCGCATCCCGCTGGCGCAATACGTCGCGGCCTCCTATGTCGCCATGCTGCCGGGGGCGGCGGCATATGCTTATCTGGGTTATGCCGGTCGGGAGGCGTTGACGGGAAGCGAAACCCTGATTCAGAACGGGCTCATCGCCCTGGCGCTCCTGGCGGCGGTGGCGTTCCTTCCGCGCCTGGTGCAGCGCTTGCGCCGTCGCGGGATGGATACCATGGCGGAGATCATCGACGCGCCGACGCTCAAGCGGCGGCTTGAAGGTGGCGAGCCGCAGGCGATCCTGGACGTGCGAAATCCCGACGAGTATCACGGCGAGCTAGGCCACATTCGCGGCGCGCTCAATATTCCGGTGGCCGCCCTGCCGGACTCGCTGCCCCAGCTGGGGCCGTTCAAAGACAAGTCCCTCGTCGTCGTGTGCCGGACCGACAAGCGCTCGGCCAAGGCAGCGGAGCTGCTGCGGGGGAAAGGGTTCCGCCGCGTCCTGGTGCTCCGGGGCGGCATGGAGCAGTGGAACCGGGAAGGTTTTCCGGTCACCCGCTCGACTCCTTCCAACCCGAAAGGAAACCTTCATGGGCAGAACCCTCATCATCCTTAACGATCCACCCTACGGCACGGAGCGCAGCTACAACGGCCTGCGCCTGGCCATTTCTCTCCTCAAGACCGAGGGCGAAGCGGTCCGCGTTTTCCTGATCGGCGACGGGGCCGCCTGCGCCAAGAACGGCCAGAAGGTGCCCCAGGGCTACTACAACATCGCCGACATGCTGGGCATGGTCGCCCGCCGCGGCGGGCAGATCGGCGTATGCGGCACCTGCCTGGACGCCCGGGGCATCGCCGACGCCGAGCTGGTGGAGGGCGCCCAGCGCAGCACCATGGCCGAGCTGACCGCCTGGACCCGGTGGGCGGACAAGGTGGTCCCGTTCTGAGGCCGACCCGAGCGGGCGGCCCGTAACGACCAACGTAAGGGCGCTCAGGGCGCGCTTTCGAGCTTGGGCCGCGGGATGGCGGGCGCCTGCCCGCGCTTGTAGACCATGAGGGTGCGCTTGAACGTGATCACCACCACCCCGTCCTGGTTGTAGCCCGTGGTCCTGATGGTCACGATGCCCACGTTGGGGCGCGACCTGGATTCCCTCTTCTCCAGCACCTCCGACTGGGAGTAGAGGGTGTCGCCCTCGAACACGGGGTGCGGCAGCCGGATCTCGTCCCAGCCCAGGTTGGCGAACACGTTCTGGGACACGTCGATCACGCTCTGGCCGGTGACCAGCGCCACCGTGAAGGTGGAATCCACCAGCGGCCGCCCGAACTCTGTCTGGGCCGAGTAGTGGGCGTCGAAGTGAATCGGAGCCGTGTTCTGGGTGAGGAGCGTAAACCAGATGTTGTCGGTGCGGGTGATGGTGCGCCCGAGGGGATGGGGGTACACGTCGCCCACCTCGAAGTCCTCGTAGAACCGCCCGCGCCAGCCTTCCTTCAGCGCCATCGCTGTCTTCCCCCGTTCAATAGGACCTGGGGAGCCCCAGCACGTGCTCGGCCACGTAGGCCAGGATCAAGTTGGTGGAAATCGGCGCCACCTGGTACAGGCGCGTCTCCCGGAACTTGCGCTCCACGTCGTACTCGGCGGCGAAGCCGAACCCGCCGTGGGTCTGGAGCGCCACGTTGGCCGCCTCCCACGACGCGTCGGCCGCCAGGAGCTTGGCCATGTTGGCCTCCGCCCCGCACGGCTCGCCCCGGTCGAACAGCTCGGCGGCGCGAAAGCGCATGAGGTTCGCCGCCTCCACGTTCACGTAGGCGCGGGCGATGGGAAACTGGACCCCCTGGTTCTGGCCGATGGGCCGGTCGAACACCACCCGCTCCCGGGCGTAGCCGGCCGCCTTCTCGATGAACCAGTAGCCGTCGCCGACGCATTCCGCCGCGACCAGGATGCGCTCCGCGTTCATGCCGTCCAGGATGTAGCGGAAGCCCTGGCCCTCCTCCCCGATCAGGTTCTCCGCCGGGATTTCCAGGTCGTCGAAAAACACTTCGAAGGTTTCGTGGTTCACCATGTTGCGGATCGGGCGCACGCTCGCCTGCTTCCCCAAGACTCCCCGCAGGTCCACCAGGAACACCGACAGGCCTTCCCCTTTTCGCTTGACCTCGGAGAGGGGCGTGGTGCGGGCGAGCAGCAGCATCAGGTCCGAGTGCAGCACTCGGGAGGTCCACACCTTCTGGCCGTTCACCACGTAGCGGTCGCCTTTTTTCACCGCCGTGGTCTTGAGCCGGGTGGTATCGGAGCCGGTGGTGGGCTCGGTGACGGCGAAGGACTGGAGCCTCAAGCGCCCGGCGGCGATCTCCGGAAGATATTTCCGCTTCTGGGCTTCGGAGCCGTGCCGCAAGAGCGTCCCCATGATGTACATCTGGGCGTGGCACGCCCCCGAGTTGGCGCCGGAGCGGTTGATCTCCTCCAGGATGACGGAGGCTTCCGTCACGCCCAGCCCCGCGCCGCCGTATTCTTCCGGAATCAGGGCCGAAAGCCAGCCCGCCTCGGTCAGCGCCCGGACGAATTCCTCGGGATAGGCCCGCTCTTCGTCCAGCCCGCGCCAGTACTCGGGAGGAAACGTCCGGCACAGGGCGCGGACCGCGCTGCGCAGCTCGGGGTGGGAGGCGGCTCCTCGAAACTCCATCACGGGAAGGCGGGCTGTCACGGTGAAAAAACGCCCCGCTATCTTTGCGGCAACGGCGCAGGGTGTCAACGCCGTGTATGAGTCCACCACCTTTGGCACTCGGGTTGGTGTTGGAGGAGGAATGATAGAGGAGTGCGCTGGCCGAGGCGA
>NZ_JBQACR010000119.1:0-415 GCF_051905455.1 Pelomicrobium sp. G1 | reverse complement strand
GTCTTTCCGTGCCCGCGTCGACATCGGGCCGCTGGTGACAGTGGTGGATACCGCCAAGTTTCCCCGGCTGCAAAGCGCGCTGGGTGATTTCTACGAGGCCCAGATCGAAAACGCGGACATTCTGATCCTCAACAAGGTGGACCTAGCGGATGCCGGACAGCTCGAGAAAGTGCGCGAAGAGGTGGTGGCACTGAACCCGAATGCGACGGTGCTGCTGGCCGAGCAATGCGACGTGGATTCGCGCTTGCTCCTAGAAGGCGACTTTTCCAGCCTCGTCCGGCAGGCCGTCGAGCGCCCTGGCGTCTGGGCGGACGCGCACGGCCACGCCCAGGATCATGACCACGACCACGATGACGCGCACGCTCACCCCCACGCGCCGGCGGAATCCTTCGTGCTGGACGCCGGGGGCGAGTGC
>NZ_JBQACR010000118.1:0-416 GCF_051905455.1 Pelomicrobium sp. G1 | reverse complement strand
TTCGAAAGCAGCTTGAGCGCCTGCCGGATGCCGTCGGCCACGGAGAGGCCGGCGTCGAGCCGCCCCACGGCCCACTGAGCTTCGCGGTCATTATAGCCCAGGGCCAGGAGCGCATTGAGGATGTCGCCGCCCGGCGACACACCCGCTGGCGCGGCCGCCGTGCCTGCCTCGGCCTTGAGCCGTTCTCTTAGCTCCAGCAGCAGCCGCTCCGCGGTTTTCTTGCCGATGCCAGGGATCTTGGTGAGGCGTCCGGCGTCCTGGCTCGCCACCGCTTGGTTCAGCTCCTGCACCGAAAGACCGGAGAGAACCGCCAGGGCCGTGCGCGCGCCGATGCCGGCGATCTTCAGCAACTGCCGGAAGGTGCGGCGCTCCCCTTCGGTCCAGAAGCCGAAGAGCTGATGGGCGTCCTCCCGCAC
>NZ_JBQACR010000117.1:0-417 GCF_051905455.1 Pelomicrobium sp. G1 | reverse complement strand
GCTTCGCCCTCGTGAAAAGCGTGGGCGGCCATTTTCTCGAAGCCTATCTGCCTATCGTGGAGCGCCGCCGGGGGCTTCCCTACGGGGAACGGGAGCGGGACTTCCAGGCGTACCGGCGCGGGCGCTACGTCGAGTTCAACCTGGTCTACGACCGGGGCACCTTGTTCGGGCTCCAATCCGGCGGCCGCACCGAGTCCATCCTCATGTCCCTGCCGCCCGTGGTGCGTTGGCGCTACGCCTGGCAGCCTTTGCCGGGCACGCCGGAGGCCCGGCTCTATGAGGAATTCCTCAAGCCCAGGGAATGGATCTAGCCTCCATGTCGAAGAGCAACCGCATCATCGTCACCGTGACGGGTGAGGACCGGGTCGGGATCATCGCCGCCGTCGCCACCATCCTGGCCGAGGCGAACGCCAACAT
>NZ_JBQACR010000116.1:0-420 GCF_051905455.1 Pelomicrobium sp. G1 | reverse complement strand
CCTGGGGGTCTATGATTTCCAGAAGCGCTCCAGTGTCATCCGCGTCTCCGCCGTAGCCGCCGCGCGCTTAGGCCGTGTCGCCGCCACCCTGGCCCGGGGCGAAGGGCTGGAGGCCCACGCCCGCTCGGCGGAGCTACGCATAGAGCTTAAGTAAAAAATGGCTTTATGCCGTTGAAGCCCGAACAGCTCGTCCGCCCCGAGATCCTGGCCCTTTCGGCCTATCCCGTGCCCCCGAGCCGGGGCATGGTGAAGCTGGACGCCATGGAGAATCCGTACCGTCTGCCCCCCGAGGTGCGGGCGGAAGTGGGACGGCTCGCCGCGGAGACCGCCCTCAACCGCTACCCAGACCCCCAGGCGCCGGCCCTCAAGGCGCGGTTGCGGGCGTTCTTCGGGTTGCGGGCCGGTACCGGGCTCATGCTA
>NZ_JBQACR010000115.1:0-422 GCF_051905455.1 Pelomicrobium sp. G1 | reverse complement strand
CACCACCACCTTGCGGTACACCCCCTGCGCCGGCTCGGCATAAACGCGATGGCGGGCGGCATCGAAGCCCGGTTCGCCGACGGCTTCGCCCACGCTGAACACGGGAATCCGCAGCACCTTGAGGCGCGTCGCCGTCACCGAGCCCACGTAGCGGGCATCCCCGCCCGTGATGACGTGGGCGGCCACCGCCGCCTGCTCCAGCCCCGGGGCCACGAGCCCATAGACCTGACCGCGATGCTCGGCGCATTCGCCAATGGCATAGATGTGCGGATCCGAGGTGCGCAGTTGGTCATCGACGCGGATGCCGCGGCCCACGGCGAGCCCCGCCTGGCGGGCGAGCCTCGTATTCGGGACGATGCCCGTGGCGATCACAACGGTGTCGCACGCCAGGGTCTCGCCGCTGCGCAGCCGCACCCCTTCGA
>NZ_JBQACR010000114.1:0-431 GCF_051905455.1 Pelomicrobium sp. G1 | reverse complement strand
CATGAGAAGTACGGTCTTCCGAGCGTCACTCGAATGGACCTATCCGGTTTCGGGCGAGTAATTCCGAGTGGCATCACCGACCGGCGGTTGCGGCTCAACGAGGACGCCTTCCTCCCGGGGCGAAACCTACTTCTCGTGCTTGCGGGGGCGGCACACGCCTTCAAGGTGCAGGCGAAGAGTGTCGCTCTCGCCTTGCTTAACCCGATACATCATCTCTTCCCAGACCAGACGAAAGAGTTCATTCAAGCGGCAGAGGCCATGATCGAAACGGCAATGGGGACGCGGATAAGAATTGTCACGCCACTGATCGAGATGTCGAAAAGCGATGTCTTGGCCATGGCGCATGCGCGTGGCCTACATGACACGTATTCATGTCATGCCGGAGGCGATACGCCTTGCGGGATATGCGTATCGTGCGTAGAGGTCATCAA
>NZ_JBQACR010000113.1:0-432 GCF_051905455.1 Pelomicrobium sp. G1 | reverse complement strand
CTGGAGTGCCGAGCGCGGGGAATTGAGTGTTGGTTCCCGCCGCGCACTGACAGATGCGGTGTTCGCGCTGACCCGACGAGGTCTCGGAGCGAGGCCTGAAGGCCGCATGCAGCGGACGGCGTCGCGCGCCGCAGCGGATGCTTGGGCGTTAGTCAGCCAAGCACGCGCCAGGAATTCGAGGAAGGGCGCCGCTGAGCGCCCGGGAGCATGCCGAATGCCGTGTGCTGCAGGCTGCAGGACGCCATCCGCAAGCTTCTCCGCGATCTGCGGACACGCTGCTTCTACCGCTACACCCCGCCCCGGCCGCTCGAGGAGATCGAGGCCGACATCCGGGTGATCGAGGGCGAGATCGTGCGGATGCTGGCGGAGGTGATGGGTGGGCAGGCGGGCTGAAGGCGCAAAACGTCGGCAGATCAAACATGGGTGCTGACA
>NZ_JBQACR010000112.1:0-434 GCF_051905455.1 Pelomicrobium sp. G1 | reverse complement strand
AATGTAAGCATCGGGGCCGTGAAAGATAGCCAAGGCCTCGATATCGCGGGTGATGTCGTTCCAGATTGGGTTGGCGCGGGCGACATGGCCACGCAATGTGCCAAACGGACCCGGTTCCATAGACAGATGTAGCGGAATGTGATTGGCGTTGAGCCCGCTTGATGAAAGCGTGACCAGTGTGGATAGTGGACGGGCTCGAATGAGCTGATGCAAGACGTCAACTCTTGGCTCGGAAAAGTGCTTGGGAATGTACATGGCTATGCGCGCTAACTAGAAGTAGACAACCTAAAAGCCGCTTTACAAAGCAACATTTTTCTGTATATTTATACAGACACGGCTGGTAACCCATTGAAACGACCAGAATCAGTGCCAATTTAGCACAACCTAAAACGCCGCTACAAACCCAACAACAGGGTACTCTAATGCAGCCACCC
>NZ_JBQACR010000111.1:0-439 GCF_051905455.1 Pelomicrobium sp. G1 | reverse complement strand
CCCATGGTGGGCCCGGCCTTTCGAGCTGTTCGCCCGGGCGATCGGGGTGCCTTCCCGAGATGAGGTGGATCCGAGCCCGTTGCTCGCCCTGGTAGTGCCCCTGCTATTCGGCTACATGTTCGGCGACGTGGGCCAGGGGCTGGTCATCCTGGTCGCGGGCCTGGCGCTGCGCCGGCGTCTTGTCGTGGCGCGGCTCTTCATCACCGGGGGAATCGCGGCCATGGCCTTCGGCGCCCTGTTCGGGAGCGTCTTCGCCCGGGAGGACCTCATTCCGGCCCTCTGGTTGCACCCGTTGGATGAGCCCCTCACGGTGCTCGTCGTGCCCCTCGCGGGGGGAGCCCTGCTGCTTGCGCTAGGGCTCGTCCTCAACGGAGTGGAGGCGGGGTGGCGCGGCGAAGCCCGCCGCTGGCTGCAGCGGGATGCCGGTATGCTCTTGTTC
>NZ_JBQACR010000110.1:0-445 GCF_051905455.1 Pelomicrobium sp. G1 | reverse complement strand
CCCAGAACCTCTGCCCGCAAGCTGCGTTTGAGGCGTCAAGGCCCCATTTTACGAAACTGGTAGCACTGCCAGATCTGCCGCTCGCACGCCGCGGCGTCACGCAGAATCTGGCGACCCCAGAAGTTCAATACAGCCCAACCCATCGCCTGGAGGGCGTTGCGCTTTCGAGCGTCGCTCTCCAGCGTGTCGCGATTTCCGTGGTGGGTAAATCCATCGCAGTAGATCGCGATCCGCCGTTCCGGATACGCGAAGTCTGGAATCGTGATCCGTTTACCCGTTTCGTCCTTGATCTCGTACTGCGAAACCGGCTCGGGCAGCCTGCCTGCCTCGCGAATCGTCTGAAGCAACGCCTTCTCGATCGCCGTGTCCCGGGTCTGTCGCGATGCTCGTTCGCGATTCACCTGCTCCAGCCACTTCAACGAGGCTTCCCTTCCCTCTCCTGCAC
>NZ_JBQACR010000010.1:0-142284 GCF_051905455.1 Pelomicrobium sp. G1 | reverse complement strand
GAAACCGGATTGGAGCATCGTCGTTTCTCGCGTTTTGTTGTTGGGGCGTTAGAATGAGTGAATTATTAGAGGTTCCCAAAACTTTATAAAAGGAAAAAAAGCCGGCTTTTCCTTTCCGCTCTCTACGCCCTTTGCGTTTTAAAAAATCGTTTCTCTCTGTGTCCCCGTGCCTCTGCGGTGAATTTACGTGTTCTGGATCACGATCTTGGGGAACGCCGCGGAATGGTCCTGGGCAAGCTCGGCGATCTTGACCGCGACGCGGCGCGCGATCGCCCTGTAGATCTCGGCGATGCGTCCCTCGGGGTCGGCCACCACCGATGGCTTGCCGGAATCGGCCTGCTCGCGAATGCGGATGTCCAAGGGCAGCGCCCCCAGGAGCTCGACCCCGTAGTCCTGGCACATGCGCTGGGCTCCGCCCTCGCCGAAGATGGGCTCCTCGTGCCCGCATTTGGAACAGATGTGGATGCTCATGTTCTCCACCACGCCCAGGATCGGTATGCCCACCTTCTCGAACATCTTGAGCCCCTTGCGCGCGTCGATCAGGGCGATGTCCTGGGGCGTGGTGACGATGACGGCGCCGGTCACGGGCACCCGCTGGGCCAGGGTGAGCTGGATGTCGCCGGTTCCCGGCGGGAGATCCACCACCAGGTAATCCAGGTCGCGCCAGCGGGTCTCGTTGAGCAGTTGCTCCAGGGCCTGGGTGACCATGGGTCCCCGCCACACCATGGGGGTATCGAGATCGATCAGGAAACCGATGGACATAGCCTGCAGCCCGTGGCCTTCCATCGGCTCCAGGCTCTTGCCGTCCCGGGACTCGGGACGTCCCCGGATGCCCAGCATCATGGGCTGCGAGGGACCGTAGATATCCGCGTCCAGCACCCCCACCTTGGCGCCCTCGGCGGCTAGGGCCAGAGCCAGGTTGACGGCGGTGGTGGACTTGCCCACGCCGCCCTTGCCGGAGGCGACCGCGATGATGTTGCGGATGCCCGGTACCAGCTTCACCCCCCGCTGCACGGCGTGGGCGACGATCTTGTAGGCGACGCTCACGTGGACCCCGCCCACCCCGGGCAGGCTTTTCAGCTTATCCGCCACCATGCGGCGGATCGAGTCGAGAACGCTCTTGGCGGGGTAGCCGAGGACGATGTCCACGGACACCCGGTCCCCGTCCACCTTCACGCCCTTGACGGACTTGCCCGTCACGAAATCCTTGTGGGTATTGGGGTCAATCAGCGCTCTGAGCGCCTCTTGAACCTGCTGCTCGGTGATCGCCACAGAACCCTCCTACGGCCGATGCCGCTAAACGTATTATTGTAACGAAATCCACCCGCCAGCCGCTCGTCGAGCCCAGCACTTTGTTAAAATTCGGTTTTTCGAGGGCCTTGCCGACTCCATGCAAAAACGCCGCCTCCTGGTCACCTCCGCCCTGCCCTACGCCAACGGCGCCATTCACCTGGGCCACCTGGTGGAGTACATCCAGACCGACATCTGGGTGCGTTTCCAGAAGATGCAGGGCCACGAGTGCCATTACGTGTGCGCCGACGACCAGCACGGCACCCCCATCATGCTGCGGGCGGAGAAGGAAGGGATCTCCCCCGAGGCCCTGATCCGTCGCATGCTGGAGGAGCACAAGCGGGACTTCGCCGGCTTTCACGTCCAGTTCGACAACTATTACGAGACCAATTCTCCCGAGAACCGGGAGCTTTGCGAAGAGATCTTCCGCCGCCTGGACGAGGGCGGCTTCATCGCCCGTCGCTCGGTGGAGCAGTTCTACGACCCGGTCAAGCAGATGTTCCTGCCTGACCGCTACATCAAGGGCGAGTGCCCCCGCTGCGGGGCCAAGGACCAGTACGGGGACGCCTGCGAAGCGTGCGGCGCCACCTACTCCCCCACGGAACTCAAGAACCCCTATTCGGTGATTTCCGGCGCTTCTCCGGTGCGCAAGTCTTCGGAGCACTACTTCTTCCGCCTCTCGGATCCCCGCTGCCGGGCGTTCCTGGAGGCGTGGACCCGCTCGGGGACGCTGCAGCCGGAGGCGGTGAACAAGCTCCAGGAGTGGTTCGCCGCCGGGCTCCAGGACTGGGACATCTCCCGCGACCCCCCCTACTTCGGCTTCCCTATTCCCGGCACGGACAACCAGAAGTTCTTCTACGTGTGGCTCGACGCCCCGGTCGGCTACTTCGCCAGCTTCAAGAACCTGGCGGAGAAACGCCGCAGCAAGGGCGAGACCATCGACGTGGATGCTTTCCTGCGCTCCGAGGACGAGACGGAGCTCGTCCATTTCATCGGCAAGGACATCCTGTACTTCCACGCCCTGTTCTGGCCAGCCATGCTCGAATACTCCGGCTACCGCACGCCGTCGAAGATCTATGCCCACGGCTTTCTCACGGTGAACGGGGAGAAAATGTCCAAGTCCCGCGGTACCTTCATCACCGCCGAAAGCTACCTCGCCCAGGGGCTCAATCCCGAGTGGCTGCGCTACTACTACGCGGCCAAGCTGGGCCCCACCATGGAGGACATCGATCTCTCCTTGGACGACTTTGTCGCCCGGGTCAACTCGGACCTGGTGGGCAAGTACGTGAACATCGCGAGCCGCTGCGCCGGTTTCATCACCAGGCGCTTCGAGGGAAGGCTGGCGCAGAGCCTGCCCCCCCACCCCTTGCTCGACGAACTCAAGCAATCCCGGCACGACATCGAGATGCTGTACGAAGGCCGGGAGTACGCCAAGGCGCTGCGCACCATCATGGGCCTGGCGGACCGGGCTAACCAGTACGTGGACGACCAAAAACCGTGGGAGGTGGCGAAATACGCAGAGCGCGCCAAAGAGCTGCAGCAGATCTGCAGCATCGGCCTCAATCTCTTCCGGCTGCTGACTGTCTACTTAAAGCCGGTGCTGCCCAAGCTGGCCGGGGACGTGGAAGCCTTCCTCGACGTGCCGCCGCTCACGTGGGCGGATTCCGGCAGGCTGCTGAACGACCACGTCATCAAGCCCTACCGGCACCTGATGACCCGCATCGATCCCCGGCAGATCGACGCCCTGATCGAGGCCAACCGGGAATCGATGGTAGGCGCGGCCCCCGCCCCTCACGCTGAAGCCAGGGCGCGCTCCCAGGCGACGCCCCAGATCAGCATCGACGACTTCAACCGGGTGGACCTGCGGGTGGCCCGCATCCTGGCGGCCGAGGCGGTGCCGGGGGCGGACAAGCTCCTCAAGCTCACCCTGGACCTGGGGGAGGAACGGCGCACCGTGTTCGCCGGGATCAAGTCGGCTTACGCGCCGGAGGTCCTCAAGGGCCGGCTCACCGTGATGGTGGCGAACCTCGCTCCCCGCAAGATGAAGTTCGGCGTCTCCGAAGGGATGGTGCTCGCCGCCGGCGATGGCGAAAGCATCTTTCTCCTCTCCCCGGACGACGGAGCGCAACCCGGCATGCGCATAAAATAGGCCCGAGGCCCCGCGCGGGCAGCCGCCCATCAGGAGCACCGAGTGCAGGCATCAGCGAACCGCACCTTCATCTGCAGCGTCCTGTTCCTGGAGATCCCGGGCTACGCCCAGAGGCCGGTGGCCGAGCAGGTGAGCCTCAAGGAAAGGTTCAACGCCCTGCTCGGGGAAGCGCTGAAGACCGTGCCGGCCAAGGACCGCATCGTCCTCGATACCGGAAGCGGCGCCGCGGTGAGCTTCATCGGCAATCCCGAGGACGCCCTAACCGTGGCGGCGCGGCTCGCGGCGCTGCTCGACCTCCACGGCCCGACCCTGGACGTGCGCTGCGGCATCAACCTGGGCCCGGTCAAGCTGATCAAGGACGTGAACGGCCAGCCCAACATCATCGGCGACGGCCTCAACGTGGCCCAGCGGATCATGGCCTTCGCCGAGGCCGGGCAGGTGCTGGCCTCGCGCCCGTACTACGAGGTGCTATGCCGCCTGTCCGACGCCCACGCCCGGCGCTTCGACTACCTGGGCTCCCGCACCGACGACCACGTGCGGGCCCACGAGGTGTATGCGCTGCGCTCGCCCGGGGGCGCGAACGAGGACGCGCCCACCGTCAAGCTGGCAGCGCTGGAAGCCCCCGAGCAGCCCGTCCCCCCCGCCGCCTCGGGCCGGCGGGCCTACCTTTTGGTCCGGTGGGCGCTTCTAGGCGCGCCGCTTGGGGCGGCGGCCCTCATCGTCGTTGCCCTGGCCCTCCGGGAGGGCTCCCCTCCGCGGTCTGGGGATGTCCCCCCCTCGCCGCCGCCCCCCGTGGCGGGAACGGATCCCTACGCCGGCGCGCCGGCGCCCGAGCCCCCCGCCGAGCAAAGCCCGCCGCCGCGCCCCGCAAGCTCCCGCCCGGCCGAAGCGCTACGCCTAGGCGAACCCGTCCCGGTGGCCCCTGAGGAGACGCCGAAGCCGCCGGCTCCACCGGCAGCGCCGCAGTCCACGCCGGAAGCCGTGCGCAAACAGGCGGCAGCGACGCCCGCCGTCCCGCCGCCGGCCCCGGCACCTGGCGCGGTGCCAGCCGCCATCCCTAGCGCCCACTTGGAGTTCGCCATCTCCCCATGGGGGGAAATCTACGTGGATGGAAAACTCGCCGGAGTGAGCCCGCCCCTGCACAAGCTGGACGTGGCCCCCGGCACCCACACCATCGAAGTGCGCAATTCAGACCTCCCCGTCCATCGCCAGACGATCCACGTGGACGCGGGCGAACGGGTTAAAATCAAGCACAAGTTCCGCTGACCAGGAAGGGCCATGAAGAGCGCAGCTGGGTGGGTTTTGGCGGCGATGGGCGTCCTCGCCCTCGGGGGCTGCGAAACCCAGCCTGTAAAGGAGGTCCAGCGGGAGGTCCAGGCCCTGTGGCGCGGCCCGGGCGAAGCAGACCTCTCGACCGGCATCCAGCACTACGAGAACGGAAACCACGCCGAAGCCTACCGCAGGTTCCAGGCAAGCCTCGCCAAGGGGCTTCACTGGAAAAGCGATCAGGTGCAGGCCTATAAATACCTGGCGTTTATCGACTGCGCCTCCGGCCGGGAACGGGCTTGCCGGGACAATTTCGTGCGCGCCCTGACCCTCGATCCCGACCTGGAGTTGGCCCCGTCCGAGGCGGGACATCCCGTCTGGGGCCCGGTTTTTCGCAGCGTCAAGGCCGGCCGCTGAGGAAAGCCCATGGAGCTCCGGCAACTTGGCCGCTACGAGCTCCTGGGCGAGCTCGGCAAGGGCGCCATGGGGGTCGTCTACCGGGCCATCGACCCCGTCCTCCAGCGCACGGTCGCCATCAAAACCATTCCCGTCTACCTGGACCCCTCCGAACAGGCGGAGTACGAGGCCCGCTTTTACCACGAGGCCAAGGCGGCCGGACGGCTGAGCCACCCCAACATCGTCACCATCTACGACGTGGGCAAGAGCGGCGACACCACCTACATGGCCATGGAGCTGCTGGAGGGCCAGGATCTCAAGAGCCTACTCGCGCCGAAGAAGCCCCTGCCCATTCCCCAGGCCCTGGACATCGCCGCCCAGGTGGCCGACGGGCTCGCCTACGCCCACGAGCACGAGGTGGTGCACCGGGACGTGAAGCCGGCCAACCTGATGATCACCCGGTCGGGGCTGGTGAAGATCATGGATTTCGGCATCGCCCGTATGCGCGCCTCCGAGATCCGCACCCAGACCGGTGTGCTGCTGGGCTCCCCGAGCTACCTCTCCCCCGAGCAGGTGCTGGGCAAGCGGGCCGACCACCGCTCCGACATCTTCAGCTTAGGCATCGTGCTCTACGAGATGCTGACCGGGGAGCGCCCGTTCACCGGCGCCGAGATCACCGCCATCATGTACCAGATCGTCCACTTGAGCCCGCGCGCCCCCAGCGTGCTCAATCCGGAGGTACCCGAGATCCTGAACTTCGTCGTGGCCAAGGCGCTGGCCAAGTCGCCCGAAGACCGCTACCAGGACGCCCGGGAGTTCGCCACCGACCTGCGGGAATGCCGCAAGCACGTGGAATCCCAGGTTCAACCCAAGATTTCCATCGACCTCGATGCGTTCCCCAAGCATTCGGCCAACCGGCTGGCCGACGGCGGCACCGGCGCCATCGTGGGCAGCAACTTCCCGGCGGGCCGCAAGATGGACGCGGCGCCCGAGCCGGCCGTGCCGCCCGAAACCCCGGTGGCGCTGGGCATCTCCACCCATTTTGACTCTTTCGATGCCACGCTGCGCCTGGTGACGGCCACCGGCGCCGCGGAGCAGTTCGGCGAGTACATCAAGACCCAGAAGATCGCCCGCGCCGGCACGCCCGCCGCCAGGTCCGCGCCGCCGCCCAAGCGAATCACGCCTCCCACAGGAACGGCCGCCGACAAGCCGGCGGCGCCGGTTCAGCGGGCGGAGGCGGCGCGGAACTCCCCCCTTTCGCGCAAGGCCTTGGTCGTGGGCCTCGCCCTTGCCATCGCCCTGGCGGTCGCGCTGGTTGCCGTCCTTTCCTGAACTTTTCGCGCGTTTTGCCACACTACTTTTATGCCTCTTTTGAATTTCGAGTGGGTGCTACTGGCATAACCGGCTTGAAGCCGGGGTCAAGGGCGGGCGGCGCGCCTTTTGCCGTCCGGCGCAGCGTACCCTTGACGGCGACTTCAGGCCGATACGCTCGTCCAAGGCTGGATGCGGCACAATGCGGCATCCAGCCTTGGAGACAACAACGCGATCATGCACAACCGATTGTTTGAAGCCGCCCTCGGTGTTACCTCGCCCTGGTTCGTCCAGGGCATCGATTTCGATGCCGCCAAGAAGACCCTGACGATTCGAATCGACTTTGCCGCCGGCAGCCGCTTTGCCCATCCGGCGGCCGCCGGGCTGCACCCGGTGCACGACACCCAGGTCAAGCGTTACCGGCATCTGAACTTCTTCCAGCACGAGTGCTACCTGGAAGTGCGGCAGCCCCGGGTGAAGCTGCCCGACGGGCGGGTGGTGCTGGTCGAACCCGACTGGGCGGGCAAGCTCTCGGGCTTCACGCTGCTCTTCGAGGCGCTGGTGCTCGCCCTTGCACGCGAGATGCCCTTTGCGGCGGTGGACCGCACGGTGGGCGAATCCTGGCACCGGGTGCAGGCGATTTGCGCCCGCTATGTGGAGCTGGCCGCGGCCGAGGCCGATCTGTCCGCAACGACGGCGCTGGCCCTCGACGAGACCTCCTATCGGCGTGGGCACAACGACCTCACCGTTGCCGCCGATGCCAAAGAGCGCAAGGTGATATTCGTGACCGAGGGCCAGGACGCCGAAACCATCGAGCGGCTGGCCGAGCACCTCACCGAACGCCAGGCCACGCGCAGCCAAATCAGCTCGGTGAGCATCGACATGTCGCCGGCCTTCATCAAGGGCGTGACCGACCACTTGCCCAACGCGCGCATCACCTTCGACAAATTCCACGTCATCGCCCATGCCTCTGCCGCCGTCGACAAAACGCGCCGCCTGGAGCAGAAGACCGACCCCGATCTGAAGGGCTTGCGCTGGGCGCTGCTCAAGGACCGGGATCGGTTGCCGGAGAGCCAACGGGCTGACCTCGATGCCATCATCGCCCAGGTGAGCACCAAGCGCACGGCGCGCGCTTGGGCTTACCGGCAACAGCTGCGCGAGATCCTCGAACGCAGGCAGATCAACGTGGTGCGCACCCTGCTCGCCCAATGGTGCACGAACGTTATGCGCTCCAAGGTCGAGCCGATGAAGGAGGTCGCCAGGCTGATCCGCAGTCACTTCGAGGGGATCATCGCCTGGGCGCAGACGCACGCGACCAACGGGTTCCTGGAGGCCTTGAACGGATTGTTCCAGGCCGCCAAACGCAAGGCACGCGGCTATGTGCGGCTCTCCACGATCCGCACCGTGATCTTCCTGCTGGCCGGCAAGCTCGACTTCTCGAAACTCAATCCGCATGTGGCGTGTTAACCCACTCGAAATTCAACAGAGCCCAAAATTCAAAAGAGCCGTGCAGTTGAGCTTCGACTTCTACATGATCGAAGCAAAACCCGAGAATCTTGATTGGTGATCGCGCCTACGACAGTCGCACCCTGGACCAGGAGCTGAAGAAGGAGGGCGTGGAGCTCATTGCGCCGCATCGCTCCAACCGCAAGCTCAAGACCCAGGACGGGCGACGGCTGCGGCGCTACGAGCGGCGTTGGATCGTGGAGAGGTTCATTGCCTGGTTGCAATGGAAGCGCCGCCTCTTGGTTCGCTGGGAATACTACGCCGCAAACTCCCTGGGTTTCGTGCAGTTAGCGTGTATCACCATGCTGCTAAGGCAATTTTGAGATAGGTTCTATCCACGGCCATTCACATTCCTTTGCAGATCTGCCTCAGGTCCCGGCATGTCGGGCAGCGGGATGAACCCGGTCTCTCCGGGCACCGGGTCGAAGCGGCCGGCGCGCCAGTCGGCCTTCGCCCGCTCGATGCGCTCCCTGCGCGAGGAGACGAAGTTCCACCAGATGGAGCGCGGCCCGTCCGTGGGCTCCACGCCCAGCAGCATGATCCGGCTGGGCTTAACCGCTCTGGCGATCACGGCATGGTCCGGCCGTAGCACCAGGAGCCGGCCCGCCCCATGGACCTGGCCGGCCAGCTCGACCTCGCCCTCGGCCACATAGAAGCCCGCGCTCCTCGTAGGCGTCGTCGACGAAGAGGGCGGCGCCCGAAGCCATTTGTACATCGACGTACAGCGTTTCGGAAAAAGTCTCGATGGGTGAGCGCGCGCCCAGGAACGATCCGGCTATGAGGCGCACCGTCGATCCCGCCTTCCCGATCAGCGGCAGGCTCGCCAGGTCATGATGGGCAAAGGCGGGCTCGGTCTCCTCCGCCGCCACGGGCAGCGCCACCCAGGCCTGGATGCCGAAGAGTTCCGTCCCTTTAGCCCGGTGCTCGGGCGGGGTACGCTCGGAATGGACGATGCCGCGCCCCGCGGTCATCCAGTTCACCTCCCCCGGGCGGATCGGTTGGACCGTACCCAGGCTGTCCCGGTGCAGGATCTCGCCGCGGAAGAGGTAGGTCACCGTGGCGAGCCCGATGTGGGGGTGGGGTCGCACGTCGAGCCCTGCGCCCGGGGGCAAGTCGCTCGGACCCATCTGATCGAGGAAGACGAACGGGCCCACCATCCGCCGCTGGCGGGATGGGAGCGCCCGCCGCACTTCGAACCCGCCGAGATCCCCGTGCGCGGCACGATCACCATTTCGACGGGATCGACCTCGGCTGCCGCGAAACGGCATTGGGCCTCGGGACAGTCGTGCCAGCTCATGAACGCTCCTTATCGTCGAGCTTGCGGAAACTGGTTGACGAACTTACTCCTGCGCGCTTGATAAGGCCGATCGGCGGCTGCGCACTTTCTCAATGCATCACCCTGAGCAGCAGCTTCCCCCGCGTGCCGCGGCCTTCCAGGTGGCGGTGGGCCTCGGCGGCCTCGGCCAGGGGATATTCCCGGTCGACGGCGACCGTGAGTTTCCCTTCCAGGTACCAGCGGAACAGGTCGCCGGTGCGCCATTCGATCTCTTCGGCCGTGGCGGTGTAGTCGGCGAGGTGGGGCCGGGTGAAGTACACCGAGCCCGCCTCCCCCAGCTCCAGCGGCTCGATGCTGTTCACCAGCCCCGAGGCGCCGCCGTAGTTGACGCACAGGCCCCGGCGACGGAGGCTACGGATGCTGCGGGCGATGGTGTCCTTGCCCACCGCGTCGTAGACCACGTCCACGCCCTTGCCGCCGGTGATTTCCATCACCGCCTCGCGGAAGTCGCGTTCCCGGTAGAGGATCGCGTGGTCCGCGCCCCGGGCCTTCGCGATCTCGGCCTTGTCGGCGCTGCCCACCGTGGCGAGCACCGTCGCCCCGCGCAGCTTGGCGAGCTGGACCAAAAGCTGTCCCACGCCGCCCGCGCCGGCGTGCACGAGACAGGTGCTGCCGGGCTTGAGCTCGTAGCAGGAATGGGTCAGGTAGTGGGCGGTGCAGCCCTGGAGCATGAGCGTCGTCGCGATGGGGTCGGGTATCCCCTCGGGGATCTTCGCCAGGCGCCAGGCCGGCACCGCCGCGTACTCGGCGTAGCTTCCGCGCACCAGGCAATAGCCCACCCGGTCACCCGCGCGGACCCGGTCCACCCCCGGTCCCACCTCCACCACCTCGCCCACGCCTTCCATGCCCAGCGTCATGGGCAGGGGCGTCTGGTAGGTCTGGGAGCGGACGTAGCTTCCGTTTCGCATGTACACGTCGATGAAGTTCACGCCGGCGTAGGCGAGCTTCACCAGCGCCTCGCCCTCCTTCGGCCGGGGTACTTCCGTTTCTACCAGCCGAAGCTGCTCCGGTCCGCCGAACTCGAACACGCGTATCGCCTTCATCGTCTCTCCTCCTGGTCTAGTTTTTCACGATCAGCACCACGCCGGCGATCAGCATCAGGGCGCCGGCGACCCGCAGCCCGCTCATGGGCCGCACGGGATAGCCCAGCACGCCGAAGTGGTCGAGCAGAATGGAGGCCGCGATCTGGCCGGTCACCACCAGCACGAACAGGGTCGCCGCACCCAGCGCCGGACCGGCCACCAGCGTCACCACCACGACGGCGGCGCCGATGGCTCCACCCAGCCAGGCCCACGCCGGCACCGAGGCCATCGCCGCGGCCGAAGGCCACGGCACCCGCAGCACCGCCAGCACCAGCAACACGCACAGGAGCCCCACCACCATGTTGGCGAGCCCGGCGAGGAGCGGTTCCCCGAGCAGGGCGCGCAGGGAGGCGTTGATGCCGACCTGAACCGGCATCAGCGCGCCGATCAGCAGGGCGAGCGCGGAGAGCACGAGCTTCATGGGCGTCCTTTCTTGTTTCTCGTGGCAAACGGGTCACGCGGGCAAGACCGGCAACGGCCCGCGCCAAGGATACCGCAAGCTATGCCCGAGCGCCGCGACGGGCCTGGAGCACGATGGCGACGGCAAGCCCGGCCAGGAGCAGGTAAAACACCAGGGACCAGCCGGGAATCGTGAGGCCGAGAAAGCTCCACTGGGTGTCGCTGCACTCGCCGCTGCCCCGGAACACCAGCGCCAGCGTCTCGGAAAGCGGCAGGGTATCCAGCATAAAATACAGGTCCGCGCCGCAGTCGGCCACCTGGGGCGGCGCGCCGAACTGCACCCAGAGATGGCGCACCGCGATGCCCGCGCCCACCGCCGCGACTATCGTCAGGACGCCGGCATAGAGCGCCGCGCCGCGGGGCCCCGGCCCATGGGCCGCCGCCAGCAGAAACAAGGCGCCCAGCACGATGAAGACCACCCGCTGGAAGATGCAAAGGGGGCAGGGTTCGAGCCCCTGGCCGTGTTGGAGGTAGAGGGCGTAGCCCAGCACGCCCAGGCACAGGAGGAAACCCGCAAAGAAGCCTGCTCGCGTCCGCATCCGTCATCGCCTTAATGGAACCGGTACACGTCCATGGCGAGAATACCGTGGGCGAAGCTCCGATGCACCCGCTCGCCCCGGCCCCCCGCCCCCAAGGCCACGAAGAGGGGCAGCAAGTGCTCCTCGGTGGGGTGGTTGTGGGCCGCCTGGGGTCCCTGCCGGCGATAGGCGAGCAAGGTTTCCGTGTCTCCCGCCTCCACGTGCCGCGCCAGCCAGTCGCTGAACTCGGCCATCCAGGCGGGCGGCGCAGCGTCCAGGGCATAACGGCCGAACTCGTACAGGTTGTGAGTGGCGGAGCCGCTCGCCAGCACCAGGATCCCCTCCTCCCGCAGGGGTGCCAGCGCCTCGCCCAGGTGCAAATGATGGCGCGGCCCCAAGTGGGGCTGGATCGAGAGCTGCACGACCGGCACGTCGGCCTGGGGGAACATGATGAGCAGCGGGACCCACGCGCCGTGGTCGAGGCCGCGCTCGGCGTCGATCGCGGCCTCGAAGCCTTCGGCCTCCAGCGCCTCGACGGCCCGCTGTGCCAGCTCGGGAGCTCCGGGAGCAGGGTACTTGAAGGCGTAAAGCTCGTGGGGGAAGCCCCAGAAATCGTGGATCGTGGAAGGGTTGTACGCCCCGGTCACGTGGGGTATCACCGTCGCCCAGTGGGCGGAGACCGCCAGCACCGCCCGCGGCCGCTCCAGTTCACGCCCGAGGGTGCGCAGGAAATCCCGCGCCGCGGTGGGCTCCAGGGGCAGGGTGGGCGCCCCGTGGGAGACGAACAGGACCGGCTGCCGCTTCATTCGCCGCTCACCCGCGGATCATTCCATGTGCCAGCCGTGGCTCACGATAAGGGACTGCCCCGTGAGAGCGTTAGTGGAGAAGGCCGCCAGGAATAGGGCCGCCTCCGCGACCTCTTCCTCCGTGGTGAACTCACCGTCCACCGTGTCCTTGAGGAAGATCTTCCTGGCCACCTCCTCTTCGCTGATGCCCTGCTCCTTCGCGAGCTGGGGGATCTGCTGCCTGACCAGGGGCGTCAGCACGAAGCCGGGGCAGATCACGTTCACCCGGATGCCGTGCTCGGCCCCTTCCTTGGCCGCCGTCCGGGCGAGCCCCAAGATGCCGTGCTTGGCGGCGGTATAGGGCGCCTTGAGGGGCGAAGCCACCTTGGAATGCACCGAGCCCATGTACAGAAGGACGCCGCCGCGCTCCTGGCGGATCATCCGGCGCATGGCCGCCCGCGTCACGAGAAAAGCCGCGTCCAGATGCACCGCCACCACTTTGCGCCAGTTCTCGTAGGAGAGGTCCACGATCCTGTCCAGGTGCTGGATGCCGGCGTTGGACACCGCGATGTCCAGCCCGCCGAAGCGCTCCACCGTCTTCGCGAAGCCCTCCTCCACGTGGGCTTCGTTGGTCACGTCCATGCCCACGGCGAGGGCGTTCGGCCCCAGCTCCGCCGCCACGGCCTGGGCCTGCTTGAGGTTCAGATCGGCCACGGCCACCCGGGCGCCCTCGCGCAGGAAGATCGTGGCGATGGCCTTGCCCAGGCCGCTCGCCGCGCCGGTTACCAGCGCCACCTTGTCTTTGAGCTTCATGGCTTCCCCTCGCCTTCCGTAATCTCGTGCACCACCGCTCCCGTGCCGGGCGGCACCGGCTCGAGCCAGGGCTTGCGCTCGAGGACCCGGCACGCGTCCCGGTACCCCTTGGTCCAGCGCGCGTCGATGGCGCAGCGGGAAAAATCGATGTCCTTGGTCTCCAGCTCCCACGGTCGGTCGGCGTAACCGAGGTGCACCACCTCCATGGTGGTCTGGCAACCGAGCCCCGCCAGCTTGCGCACCAGCGGGTCCTGCTGCAACTCCGGGCTCAGGCGCGTGTACAGCGCCTGGACCGCCCGGCGCAGGTTGTGCACTCTTGCGTAGTCTTCCAGGTGCTGGCGCGAGCGGCTGGCGTAGGCGATGCTCTTGCGCCGGGACAGCACCTCCGCGATCGTCGCCGGCTCCGCTCCCGCGGGATCGAAAAGGTCCACCATGAAACAAAGGGTCGACACCCGCGGATAATCGTCCAGGACGATCTCCAGCGGCGTGTTGGAGTAGATGCCCCCGTCCCAGTACAGTTCCCCGTCCAACCGCACCGGCGGAAAGCCCGGCGGGAGCGCGCCGCTCGCCATGATATGCTCGGGGCCGATGCGCTGAAAGCGGGTGTCGAAATAGCGCAGCTTTCCCGTCCTCACGTGGACGGCCCCGACGGAGAGCCGGGTTCGTCCGTCGTTCAGCCGGTCGAAGTCCACCAGCTCGAGCAGCGTCTCCTTGAGCGGCGCCGTATCGTAGAAACCCAGGGATTCGGGCGCCTCGGAATTGAACATCCATGGCAGGCGCGGGGTAAAGAATCCGGGACGGCCGGCAAGGATGGCGTTGCACGCCGCGTGCCAGCCGGACCATTGCCGCACGGCCGGCGGCGCGCCATCGCTTTCGACGCAGTCGCGGTCGGCCACCTTCTGCCAGAACGCCCGCAGTCTTTCGGTCCGGGCGCCGGGAGGAGTGCCGGCGATCAAGGCGCCGTTGATGGCGCCGATGGACGTGCCCGCGACCCAATCGGGTGCGAAGCCGTGCTCCTCCAGCGCCTGATAGACGCCCGCCTGGTACGCACCCAGCGCCCCGCCCCCCTGGAGAGTGAGCGCGAGCCGCCTGATCTGCGGCCGGGCCGCGAACAAGCCCCGAGCTTCGGCGTTGGCACGCTCCCCATTCCCGTCAGGCGTCGGCCCCATCTCCGCGATCCGTCCCTTCAAGCGGCATCCCCCAGAATTATCCCCGCTTAAGGTCTCCAGGGCGAACCCCGCTGCCACCCACGCGTCGATGCCTCCCGCAAGGGGACGCACCCGGCGGAATCCCCGCGCCGCCAGTAGTCGCGCCACCTTGACTGCGGTCGCTTCGTTCGGGCAGGCGCACTAGACAATCATATCCTGTCCGGGCGGGATGTCGTCGACGGCGCGTTCCAGGTCGTCCAGGTCTACGGGCCGCGCGCCAGGAATGCGCCGTCCGGCCCGATACCAGGCGTAATCCCCCAGGGTCGAGGCGACGATGGCGGCGCCCAGCGCCAGCACGCCGAAGGCGGGGTGCCCCGCGGCCATCGCCCCCGCCAGGAACAGCACCGGCAGCGCGGGAAGCGGCGCGCCCACCTGCTCCAGGAACACCGCGATGAACACGGCGAGGAGGCCGTGCTGCTCGAAAAAGGCGAGGACCTGTTCCACGGCGGTCACGCCGGGCCGAAACGGCCGCGGTCATGGGGCTTGACGAGATCGACCAGGGGCCCTTTGGGCACGATGCGGGTCGGGTTGATGTGAGGATGGCTCATGTAATAGTGGCGCTTGATATGGTCCATCTTCACGGTTTCCGCGATTCCCGGCACCTGGTACAGATCGCGCAGGTAGTTGGAAAGGTTGGGATAGTCCTCGATGCGCCGCAGGTTGCACTTGAAGTGACCATGGTACACCGCGTCGAAGCGCACGAGGGTCGTGAACAGGCGCCAGTCCGCCTCGGTCGGCACGCCGCCGACGAGATAGCGGGCGTCCGCGAGCCGTCGCTCCAGGGTGTCCAGGGCGTCGAACAGCCGGTCGAAAGCCGCCTCGTAGGCCTTTTGCGTCGTAGCGAAGCCGCAGCGATAGACCCCGTTGTTCACGTGGGCATACACGTAGTCGTTGACCGCGTCGATCTCCTTACGCAGCCGCACCGGGTAGTAGTCGGCCCGGACCTCGGTGAAAGCGTCGAAGGCCGAGTTCAACATGCGGATGATGTCGGCGGACTCGTTGCTCACGATGGTATGCGTCTTCGTGTCCCACAGCACGGGAACCGTCACCCGGCCGGTGTAATCGGGCTTCGCGGCGGTGTAGACCTGGTGCAGGTGTCCGAAGCCGTTGACGCGATCGGGAAGGCTGGGGCTGAAAGCCCATCCTTCGTCCGACATGATCGGCTCCACCACGGATACCGGCACCGCCGCTTCCAGCCTCTTGAGGCTGCGGAAGATGAGGGCACGGTGGGCCCAGGGGCAGGCATAGGAGACGTAGAGGTGGTACCGCCCGGGCTCGGCCTCGAATCCCGACGAGCCGTCCGCCGTCACCCAGCGGCGAAACCGGGCTTCGGCGCGGACGAACTCGCCTTCGGTCCGGCCGGTGTCGTACCACCCCGGCGTCCATTTGCCTTGGATCAATGCCCCCGTCATGAAGAGAAGACGATCCCTGCTTTATCCGTGAAAATCCGTGCCCATCCGTGGCTCATAGATCCCGGTGAACGGTGCGCCAAGGCGCACGTTCAGCGCACCGGGGAAGCCCTACGCAATCGACGGGCCGCCTCACGCGATGCCGCTCTTGAGCCGCTTGGCGATCTGGGCCACGTGGCGGCCCTGGAAGCGGGCGATGGCCAGCTCGTTGCCGCTGGGCTGGCGCGAGCCGTCGGCACCGGTGATGGTGGTCGCTCCATAGGGCGTGCCGCCCGTGATCTCTTCCATGGTGAGCAGCCGCTGCTCGGAATAGGGCACGCCCACGATCACCATGCCCTGGTGCAGCAGGGTCGAGTGGAAGCTGGTGAGGGTAGTCTCCTGGCCCCCGTGCTGGCTGGCGGTGGAAGTGAAGACGCTGCCCACCTTGCCGATCAGGGCGCCCTTCATCCACAAGCCGCCGGTCTGGTCGAGGAAGTTGCGCATCTGGGCCGCCATGTTGCCGAACCGAGTGGGCGTGCCGAAGAGGATGGCGTCGGCCTCCGCGAGCTGCTCGGGCCGGATGACCGGTACGTGGGCGAAAGCCTCCCGGGCCTTCTTGGCGCCGCTTTTCTCCAGAACGTCGTCCGGCACCAGTTCGGGCACCTGGTACAGGGTCACCTCGGTCCCGTCCACCTCCCGGGCGCCGGCGGCGACCGCCTCCGCCATCTTGTAGACGTGGCCGTACATGCTGTAGAACACGACTTGAATCTTGGTCGTCATGGGATTCTCCTTTCGACAAAGTAAAACGCTGTGACGAGCTTAAGTTACGCCAGGTCGAACACGAGCACCTCGGCCCCTTCGCCCTGGTCGAGAACGATTTCGTCCACGCCTTTGGCCTTGAGGGCGTCGCCCGCCTCTAGGAGCTGACCGTTCACCGTCACCTGCCCCCGCGCCACGTGCACGTAGGCCCGCCGTCCCGGCGCCGGGCGATGCACGGCCCGTTCGGCGCCATCGAGGAGCGCGGCGTAAAGACGGGCGTCCTGGTGGATCGTGACGGAGCCGTCCCGGCCGTCGGGGGAGGCGACCAGGCGCAACCGCCCCCGCTTTTCGGCCTCCGGGAAGTGCTTCTGTTCGTAGCCGGGCGCGAGCCCCCGGCGCTCGGGCACGATCCAGATCTGGAGCAGGTGCACCGGCGCCTCCCTCGAGGCGTTGTACTCGCTGTGGACGATCCCCGTGCCGGCGCTCATGCGCTGCACGTCGCCGGGATGGATGACGGAGCTGTTCCCCATGCTGTCCCGGTGGGCGAGGGCCCCCTCCAGCACGTAGGTGACGATCTCCATGTCCCGGTGCCCGTGGGGGTCGAAGCCCCGGCCCGGCTGCACCCAGTCTTCGTTGATGACCCGCAGCGCCCCGAACCCCATGTGCCGGGGGTCGTAGTACTCGGCGAACGAAAAGCTGTGATAGCTGTCCAGCCAGCCGTGATGGGCATGACCGCGCTCTCCGCTCCTGCGGACCTCGAGCATCGGTTCCTCCAAAAACATCAATGGAATTGAATCTAATTAACACACTACCGCCGCTCATGATATGAGCGCATGTTTAAGATTCAAAGCGGAACTTTCTGATAAAAGCATTCAAAATAAATGACTGCTCTAGAATCGACGATTTCTTATGAAATTCATAGGTATAACAAAAAGCGGGGGGCGGGCTGGAGTCTCTGGAGGAGTCTGGGCTATAGCCTGGCCCTTGTCCTCTTGGCGATGGAATGGACGGGCGGGTGGGCCTTGGCCATGCCGCCGTTGAGCCTGGGGCTAGACCACCCCCTCACCGGCCGGATCTGGTCACCCGGCGCCCAGCGGTTCGTCTCCTCGGTGGAGCTCCTGGCCCGGCTCAGGGAAGCCGACTTCGTCCTCCTCGGCGAGATCCACGACAACAGCGACCACCACCGGATCCAGGCCTGGATCGTGGAGCAACTCGGGAGGGCCGGACATACTACTGGCCAGGGAGCCGTAGCCTTCGAGATGATCACCGCCGACGAAGCGGCCGCCCTGGAAGTCCACGCCCGGGACGATCCCGTCGATGCGGCGCGGCTAGGGGCGGCGCTACGCTGGGAGGAACGGGGCTGGCCGGCCTGGTCCCTGTATCAGCCCATCGCAGAGGCGGCGATCAAGGCCCGCATGGCCCTCATCGCCGCCGGGGCTCCCCGGGCGCTGGAGCGGGAAGTGCGCAGCCGCGGCCTCGCTGCCCTGGACGACGAGCGGCTGCGACGGCTCGCCCTGGAAGCCTTGCCGGAAGCCGAGCGGTCAAGGCTGGAAGAGGAATTGTACGAATCCCACTGCCGGCAGCTTCCCCGGGAAGCGCTTCCCGGCATGGTGGCGGTCCAGCAGTTGCGCGACGCCTGGATGGCGGACCGCCTGCTGGAAGGCTGGACCCAAACGGGCGGGCCCGTGGTGGCCATCGCCGGCCGCAGCCATACCCGGCCCGATTGGGGGATCCCCCGCTATCTGGCCATCCGCGCGCCGGGGGCGCGCATCGCGAGCGTGGCCATGGTGGAAGTGGACCCTCGCAAGCGGGCGCCGTCGGACTATGGCGACGCCCGGCAGGGCGACTACCTGGTGTTCACAGGCGCCGCACCCCGCGCCGATCCTTGCGAGGCGCTGAGGCGCCCGCGCTTCCGGCTAGAAAACGGGACGGCCGCGGCGCCCGGCGCTCTCTTCCCAGACGTCCGTGGGCTTGCCGGGCCGAGCCGGAAGCCGGGCCATGGCGTTGCGAAAGCGCAGGAGCTCGGACAGGAACAAGAGCTCGTCCATCGCGTCCACGGAGAAACCCCGGCGACAGCCCCGCTCGTCCACCACCAGGCGGGCGAGATAGGCTTCGCACTCGGGATGCCCCCACGTCAGCGCCAGGGTCTGCATCACGTGGGGGAACGCCTCGAGGGCCGCGCCCGCCGCCACCGGGCCGCCCGGCGCGGACGCCGCGCCTCGCCGAACCGGAGCCGGCGCCCGGGGCCCCGTGACCCCGTGCCCGCCGCCGTTGGACGGCCGCTGCGAACCGGACGCCCTGGAGGTCTCCGCCCATCGCTCCCCCACCAGAGTCTCCAGGCGCCGCACCCTTGTCTCCAGCGCCTCCAGCCTGTGCTCCAGCGCTGCCTTGCCTTCGTCCATCCCGCACCTCGCCGCTTCTCCACCCGGGGATGGAAACACTATAGCAACCGAGCGCATGACAAGTTGTTAAAAGTTCTGTAGCTGGATTCCCGAGGGCCGCTGGAGGAAACGCGGCGCCGGGCGCAGACCCGCCGATGGAAGGCAACGCGCCGGCCGGCTTCTGCGGTCACACGGGCCGTTTCTTGCGTTAAAGTACGCCCTGGAATGAAGCGATTCTCGCTACGCACCGCCCGCCCCAAGCGGCTCCGGCTCCCGCGCCCCTCGTCGCTTCGATGGGAGCTGGGCGTGGCGCTGGCGGTCAAGTTCGTCCTCCTGTTCCTGATCTGGTGGCTGTGGTTCTCCGACCGCATCGACGCCCGGCTCACCCCCGAGGAGGTGGGCCAGGCGGTGGCCGGCATGGCACCCGAACCCGCAGGGCTCTCTCGTTAGGCCGAAAGGAGCGCTCCAGTGGACGTCGTCGACCTCTCCCGGCTTCAGTTCGCCATCACTGCCATGTACCACTTCCTGTTCGTGCCCCTCACCCTGGGGCTCGCCTGGATCCTGGTGATCATGGAGTCGGTGTACGTGATGACCGGCAAGCAGGTGTACAAGGACATGACCCAGTTCTGGGGCAAGCTGTTCGGCATCAACTTCGTAATGGGGGTCACCACCGGCATCACCCTGGAGTTCCAGTTCGGCACCAACTGGGCGTATTTTTCCCACTACGTGGGCGACATCTTCGGGGTGCCGCTCGCTATCGAAGGGCTCATGGCCTTTTTCCTGGAGGCGACCTTCGTCGGGCTGTTCTTTTTCGGCTGGGACCGGCTCACCAAGGTCCAGCACCTGATGGTGACCTTCCTGGTGGCGCTGGGCTCCAACCTCTCGGCGCTGTGGATCCTGATCGCCAACGGCTGGATGAATTACCCGGTGGGGGCCGAGTTCAACGACCAGACTATGCGCATGGAGCTCACGGACCTGGGGGCGCTCCTGTTTAACCCGGTCGCCCAGGTGAAATTCGTCCATACGGTGGCTGCGGGCTACGTCACGGCGGCCATGTTCGTGCTGGGCGTGTCCTCCTGGTACCTGCTCAAAGGCCGCGACGTGGGCTTTGCGCAGCGCTCCTTCGCCGTGGCGGCCGGCTTCGGCCTGGCCTCCGCCCTTTCCGTCATCGTGCTGGGCGACGAGTCGGGCTACACCGTGGGGGAGGTGCAGAAGGTGAAGCTCGCCGCCATCGAGGCCGAATGGGACACCCACGACCCCCCCGCGGCCTTCACCCTGTTCGGCTTGCCCAACGAGGAGGCCGAGCGCACCGACTACGCCGTACGCATCCCCTGGGTGCTGGGGATCATCGCCACCCGTTCCGTGGACGAACCGGTGATCGGCATCAAGGAGCTCAAGGAGCGGGCGAAGAGGCGCATCGAGATCGGCATGCAGGCGTACGGCGCCCTCCAGAAGCTGCGCTCCGGGGACGCGAGCGAAACCACCCGGGCCCTGTTCGAAGCGACCCGCGGGCACCTGGGCTACGCGCTGCTCTTGAAGCGCTACACGCCCAACGTGGTGGACGCCACGCCCCAGATGATCGCAGCGGCGGCGGACGACGCCATCCCGCGGATCGCGCCCTTGTTCTGGACCTTCCGCCTCATGGTGGGCCTGGGATTCCTGTTCCTCTTCATCTTTATCTTCGCCTTCTGGTATTGCGCTCGGCGCACCGTGCAGCAGAGGCGCTGGCTGCTCAAGCTCGCTTTGTGGTCGATTCCGCTCCCCTGGATCGCCGCGGAGGCGGGCTGGTTCGTGGCCGAGTACGGCCGCCAGCCGTGGACCATCGCCGAGGTCCTGCCCACGTTTCTTTCCGCCACGCCGCTGGAGCCGAGGCAGGTCTGGTTCAGCCTGGCGGGGTTCGTGTTCTTCTACACGCTCCTGCTGGTGATCGAGCTGTACCTGATGTTCAAGTATGCGCGGCTCGGGCCATCGTCGCTGCACACGGGGCGGTACTACTGGGAACGCCAGCCCCAGGCAGGAGGGGCGTAAAGGAAACGCCGGGTCCGCGAAAGCGGAAACACCTTCTCGGGAGGTCGGCATGATCTTCGACTACGAGACGCTCAAGCTCATCTGGTGGCTGTTCGTCGCGGTGCTGATCGTCGGCTTCGCGGTGACCGACGGCTTCGACCTGGGGATCGGCACATTGCTCCCCTTCATCGGCAAGGACGACTACGAGCGGCGCGTGGTGGTCAACGCCATCGCCCCCACCTGGGAGGGCAACCAGGTGTGGTTCATCACCGCGGGCGGAGCGCTTTTCGCCGCCTGGCCCCTGGCCTACGCCGCGGCGTTCTCTGGCTTCTACATCGCCCTGCTGCTCGCTCTCTACGCCCTGTTCTTCCGCCCGGTGGGCTTCAAGTACCGCAGCCTGATCCAGGACCTGCGCTGGCGCTACGCCTGGGACTGGGCGCTCTTTGCCGGCGCCGTGGTGCCGGCCTTCATCTTCGGGGTAGCCTTCGGCAACCTGCTCCAGGGGGTGCCGTTCCACTTCGACCGGGATCTGCGGGTGTTCTACACCGGCAGCTTTTTCGCCCAGCTCAACCCTTTCGGCCTGTTCTGCGGCCTCCTGAGCGTGGCCCTGCTGGTGATGCACGGGGCCCATTACCTGCAGATCAAGACCGCGGGTGCGATCTACGAACGAGCGCGCCGCGCCGGCTGGATCGCCGCCGTCCTCATGATGGCCTTGTTCGCGGCGGGCGGATTCTGGATCACCTACGGTGTCGAGGGCTACCGCATCGTGTCCATGCCGCCCCTCGACGCGGTACCCAATCCGACCGCCAAGGTGGTGGAAAAGGCGACCGGCGCGTGGCTGGACAACTACCAGCGTTATCCGTGGACGATGCTGGCCCCCGCCCTCGGCTTCGCCGGCGCGGCGATGGCGATGCTGTTCGCCGCCGTGAACCGCTCCGGAATCGCCTTCGTCGCCTCCAGCGCTTCGGTCACCGGGGTGATCCTGACGGCCGGGCTTTCCATGTTCCCCTTCGTCATGCCTTCCTCGTCGGATCCCAACAGCAGCTTGACCGCCTGGGACGTGACCTCCAGCCACAAGACGCTGGAAATCATGTTCTGGGCCGTGGTGCTGTTCCTGCCCCTCATCGTCGCCTACACGGGCTGGGTATACCGGGTGCTGGGCGGCAAGGTCACGGTGGAAAAGATCAAGTCCGAGGAGCACACGTCCTACTGAGGAGCGATCATGTGGTATTTCGCCTGGATTCTGGGGATCGGCTGCGCGCTGGCCTTCGGCATCATCAACGTCATGTGGCTGGAGGCGGAAGGCTTCGCCGACGAGGCGGCCGAGGGAACCCAGGCCCTCGAAGCCGCCGGTGAGCGGCCATAGGGCGCCGCAGGACGCTGCGGTCAGCTACAAAGGCGCAGAGCACGCAAAAGAAGAGACAGCTCTTTTCTTTTTATGAAGTTTTTTTGTGCCCTTTGCGCCCTTCGCGCTGAAAATTTCTTTTTCTTCTTTCCTCTGTGTCTTGTGGTGAAACTGCCTAGCCGCCCTCGGCCCGGCCGGCGGGCGCATGGGCCGGGGGTGCTTCGGCTCCGCCGCGAGCGGCGGCCACCTGGGCTTCCAGCTCCTCGGTGGTAAGGATCTCGCGCTTGCCGACGATGAAGGTGTACATGGTGGGGATCACGTACAGGGTGAAGAAGGTGCCCACCGACACGCCTCCCACGATGACCCAGCCGATTGCCTGGCGAGACTCCGCGCCAGCGCCGGTGGCGAGCGCGATCGGGACGGCGCCGAACGTGGTGGCCAGGCTGGTCATGAGGATGGGGCGCAGGCGCAGGGACGCGGCCTCGATCACCGCCTCCAGCTTCTCCCGCCCGCGGTCCCGCAACTGGTTGGCGAATTCCACGATCAGGATGCCGTTCTTGGTGATCAGGCCGATCAGCATCACCAGCCCGATCTGGGTATAGACGTTGAGCGTGCCGTAGCGCGGGTTGATCAGCGACTGCACGTACATGGCGAGCACCGCCCCGGTGATGGCCAGCGGCACGGTGAGCATGATCACGAAGGGGCTCCTGAAGCTTTCGAACTGGGCCGCCAGCACCAGGTAGATGAAAGCCAGCGCCAGCACGAACACGAAGTAGAGCTGCCTTCCGGACTCCCGGAACTCCCGGGACTGGCCGTCCAGATCCGTGGTGAAGCGATTGCCCAGCTCCTCGGCCGCCGCCTGGTCCAGAAAGTCGAGGGCTTGGCCCAGGGTGTAGCCGGGCGCAAGCCGCGCCGAAAGGGTGGCGGCACGGAAGCGGTTGAAGTGGTTGAGCTCCCGCGGCGCCACCCCTTCCTTGACCGTCACCAGGTTGGAGAGCTGGATCAGTTGGCCGTTACGGTTGCGCACGTAGATCTGGGTGAGGTCGGAGGGCTCGACCCGGTCTTTGTCCTCCAGCTTGACCACCACATCGTACTGCTCGCCCTGGCGCTTGAAGCGGGTAACGTCGCGGCCGCCGAGGAGCGTCTCCAGGGTGCGCCCGATGGTTTCGATCTCCACCCCCACCGCCGCCGCCTTGTCCCGGTCGATCTCCACGGCCAGTTGGGGCTTGCTGAGCTTCAAGTCCGTGTCCACGTTGATCAAGCCCGGGAATTGCTGGGCGCGCTCCATCATCCGCTCCGCCGCCCGCTCCAGCTCTTCCCAGGAGGTGCCCTGGATCACGTACTGCACCGGCGCGCTGCGGAAGCTCTGGCCGAGGGACGGCGGATTGATGGGAAACGCCAGCACCCCGGGCAGCTCCTTCATCAAACGGGGGGTCAGCTCGTCGGTGATGTCCAACTGGTTGCGCCGCCGTGCGCTCCAGTCGTGGAGGTTCACGAAGGCGAGGGCATTGTTCACCGGGTTGGGCTTCTCCAGCCCCGGCGCCACCACGGTGAAGAAGGAACGGATCTCCGGGATCTCCTTGAGGATGCGCTCCAGATCCCGGGTATAGCGGTCCGTGTACTCCAGCGTCGCCCCTTCCGGCGCAGTCAGCACCACGATGAAGATGCCCCGGTCCTCCAGCGGCGCCAGCTCCGAGCGCAACTGCATGAACAGGGCCGCGCCGATGCCGGAGACCCCGAGGAAGACGGCCACCACCAGCCCCCGGTGCCGCAGGCTCCTCTCCAGGGAGGAGCGGTAGGCCCGGGCGAGCCAGTGGAAGAACCCCTCCAGGGCGTTGTACAGCCGGCCGTGCCGCGCCTGGTGGCGCAGGAGCTTGGAGCACATCATGGGGGTCAGGGTGAGCGCCACGAATCCGGACACCAGCACCGCCGCCGCCACCGTGAGGGCGAACTCGGTGAACAGGCGCCCGGTGTTGCCCGTGGCGAAGGCGAGCGGCGCGAACACCGCCGCCAAGGTGATGGTCATGGCCACCACCGCAAAGGCGATCTCCCTCGCCCCCTGGAACGCGGCGGCGAGCCGGTTCATCCCTTCCTCGATGTGGCGGTGGATGTTCTCCAGCACCACGATGGCGTCGTCCACTACCAGGCCCACCGCCAGCACGATGCCGAGCAGCGTCAGCACGTTGATGGAAAAGCCCAGCGCCCAGATGACGAAGAACGCGCCGATCAGGGACACGGGGATGGTCACGAACGGGATCAGGGTCGCCCGCAGGCTCCTCAGGAAGAAGAAGATGACCAGCACCACCAGCACCAGCGCCTCGGCGAGAACCCTGTACACCGCGTCGATGGAGGCCTCCACGAACACCGAGCGGTCGAAGGACACGTTGAGCCGCATCCCGTCGGGAAGCGTCTGCTGCAGGCGCGGGATCATGGCCTTCACCCCGTTGGCCACGTCCAGCAGGTTGGCGGTGGACTGCTTGACGATGCCCAGCCCCACCGCCTCCCGGCCATCGACCCGCACGATGTTGCGGTCGTCGTAGGCCCCCAGCTCCGCCCGTCCCACGTCCTTGAGCCGCACCGGGTAATTGTTGACCTCCCGGATGATCAGGTTGTTGAACTGTGCGGGGGTCTGCAGGTCGGTGGCGGAGAGCACCGTGAATTCCCGGTTGCGGCTCTCGATGCGCCCGGCGGGGACCTCCACGTTCTGCCGCCGCAGGGCGTCTTCCACGTCCTGCACGGTGACGCCGTAGGCGGCGAGCCGTTCCCGGTCGAGCCAGATGCGCATGGCGTAGCGCCGCTCGCCGCCGATGATCACGCTGGCGACGCCGGGGATGGTCTTCAACGCGTCGGCCACGTAGCGGTCGGCGTAATCGGTGATCTCCAGGGGATTGTGGCGGTCGCTGGAGAGCCGCAGCCACATGATGGCCTGGGCGTCCGCCTCCACCTTGGCCACCACCGGGTCGTCGGCGGCCTCGGGCAGGAGACTCCGGCTGCGGGCCACCCGGTCGCGCACGTCGTTGGCCGCCGCGTCCACATCCCGCTCGGTCACGAACTCGATGGTGATCGAGCTCACTTCCTCCCGGGAGACGGACTTCAAGGTCTTGATGCCCTCGATGCCCGAGAGGGCGTCCTCCAGGGGATTGGTGATCTGGCTCTCCACCACCTCGGCGCTCGCCCCCTTGTACACGGTGCGCACCGACACCACCGGGGCGTCGATGTTGGGATACTCGCGCACCGTCAGCCGCAGGAACGAAATCGCGCCGAGGAGCACGATGACGAGGCTCATCACCGTGGCGAGCACCGGGCGGCGGACCGATATTTCGGGAAGAAACATGGGACGCTATCGTGAAATATCCGGGCAGGCCTACCTGCTGCCGAGCTTCGCGGCCGTCGCCGACGCCGACCCGAGGAGGGCGACCGGAGCCCCGTCCCGGATGCGCTGGTGACCGTCGGTCACCACCAGCTCGCCCGAGGCGAGCCCGCTCAAGATCTCTACCTGCCCTGGTTGGCGCAAGCCCAGGGTCACCCGGGCGAGCACGGCGCGGCCCTCCACCACCTTGAAGACGAAGAAGTCCTGGCCCCGGGGCACGATGGCCTCTTCGGGGACCACCAGAGTGTTCTCCCGCGTTCCGAGGGTGAGGCTCACCCGGGCAAACATGCCTGGCTTGAGCCTCACACCCGGGTTAGGAATTAGGGCACGCAGCAGTACGGTGCGGGTCTGCTCGTCCACCGCCGGCTCGATGGCGTAGATCCGCCCCTTGAACTGCTCGTTCGGATAGGCGTCCACGGCGACCGCCACCTCCTGGCCGACCCTCAGGCGGCTCAGGAACACCTCCGGAACGCGGAAATCGAGCTTGAGGGTGCCGATGCCCTCCAGGCGGGCGATGTCCTGCCCCTTGTTCACGTAGGCACCGGGGCTCACCTGCCGCAAGCCCACGACACCATCGAAGGGGGCGCGGATCACCATCTTGTCCAGGCGCGCCTTGATCTCGGCCTGGCGAGCCAGGGACTGGTTCAGGTTTTCCCGCGCCTCGTCCAGGGCCTGGGCGCTGATGAAGTTCTTTTCCCTGAGCTCTTGGGCCCGCTTGAAGCGGTTGCGGTTAAGGGTGACCTCGGCTTCCACCGCCGCGAGCTGGGCCTCGATTTCGGACGCATCCAGGGACACCAGCCTGGCGCCCCGCTTCACGGACTGGCCTTCGCTGAAGTGGATCTCGCTGATCCGGCCGTCCACCTCCGGCCGGATGATCACCGACTCGTTGGCGAGAAGGGTGCCCACGGCGCCCACCTCCTCCCGCAAGGTGGCGCGCTTGACTTCCACCGCCCTCACCGTCACCGGCGTGGGGCTTTGATCGCCCGAAGAGGCGGGTTTCGCCGCCACGGAAGGGGGGTGGGAATTGCGCCACCATAGGCCCGCGCCCCCCAGCACCCCCAGGGCGAGAACTGCGATCAGCGCTGTCTTTGCTGCCTGCTTCAAGGAAAATTGAGAAAAAGTTTCTAAAAATATCTTAGTCTAACGTTGCACCGGCGGTGCTGCCAGCGAAATAATTCCGGGAAATCATTCAGAGCCCCTGAATCATGCGTTTGACCCTCGAGGCGCTCCACGTCCTGGACGCCATCGACCGCAAGGGCAGCTTCGCGGCCGCCGCCGGAGAGCTCCACCGGGTGCCCTCCGCCATCACCTACACCGTGCAGAAGCTGGAAGAGGACCTGGGCGTCAGACTGTTCGACCGGAGCGGCCACCGGGCCGTTCTCACCGAGGCGGGGAGGGAACTGCTCGAGGAAGGCCGCCGGATTCTGCGGGCCGCCGACGCCCTGGAAGCCCGGGTCAAGCGGGTCGCCACCGGCTGGGAGGCGGAGCTGCGCATCGCCTACGACGACATCCTGCCGGTGGATCCCGTCCTGGCGCTGATCGGCGAGTTCTACCGGGCCGAGTGCGGCTCCCGCATCCGGCTCCAGGCCGAAGTGCTGGGGGGCTGCTGGGACGCCCTGCTCACCGACCGGGCCGACCTGGCGATCGGCGCCCCCGGCGAAGGTCCCCCGGGGGGCGGCTACACCGTCCGTCCCCTGGGCCGGGTGGAGTTCGTCTTCGCCGTGGCCCCGGGCCATCCCCTCGCCTCGGCGGAGGAACCCCTTTCGAGCGAGCAGATCCTACAGCACCGGTCGGTGGCCGCCGCGGACAGCTCCCGCCAGTTGCCCGCGCGCACCACCGGCCTGCTCTCGGGCCAGGACGTGCTCACCGTCCACAACCTGGGCACCAAGGCCCGTGCCCAGGCGCTGAACCTGGGCGTGGGCTACCTGCCCCGGCACGTGGCGGAGCCCTACCTGGCCGACGGGCGGCTGATCGCGAAGCGGACCGGGGAAGAGAAGGCGCCGGCGCCCTTGTTCCTCGCCTGGCGCACGGCCCACCGGGGCAAGGCGCTCGCCTGGTTCGTCGAGCGGATCACCGGGGACGCCTCGTTCCGGGGGCGGCTGAAGCTTCTGCCTTAATCCTGGTCCGCGGCCTGCTCCCGCTCGATCTCCCGGCGCACCTGGTCCATGTCCAGGGCCTTGGCCTGTTCGATCACGCTCTCCAGGGCGGAGGCCGGCAGGGCCCCCGGCTGGGCGTAGAGGATCACCTGCTCGCGGAACACCATCAGGGTGGGGATCGAGCGGATGCCGAAGTGGGCCGCCAGGGCCTGCTCCTCGTCCGTGTTCACCTTGCCGAAGACGATGCCCGGATGCCTCTCCGCGGTCGCCTCGAATACGGGGGCGAAGCCCCGGCAGGGACCGCACCAGGGCGCCCAGAAGTCGATCACCACGAAGTCGTTCTGGGTGACGACTTCCTCGAAGTTGTCCTTGGTCAGCTCCACGACGGCCATCGCGATCCCCCTGGGAGGTGAAAATAAAAGTCCTGTTGTGACCATCGGGAAAACCGGGAGTTCACGGGACTGCCACGACGATCTTGCCGAAATGCCCGCCGCTTTGCTGGTAGCGGTAGGCTTCGGCGGCCTGCTCGAACGGGAACACCCGGTCGATCACGGGCGTCAAGCGCCTTTCGGCGATGAACCGGTTCATGGCGTCGAAATGGGCCCGGGACCCCACGTAGATGCCGTTCATGCGGGCGTTCTTCGCCACCAGGGGAAAGAGGCTGCCCGTGGGCGCGCCGAAGCCCGTCAGCACCCCGATCAGGGCCACGTGGCCACCGGCGGCCAGGCTCGCCAGGGACTTTTCCAGGGTGCCGGGGCCGCCCACTTCCACCACGTGGTCCACGCCCCGCTTATCGGTCAGGCGCCACACTTCCTTGTCCCAGTCCGCTACAGCCTTGTAATTGACGGTCTGCCACGCGCCGAGTCCCCGGGCGCGCTCCAGCTTGGCGTCGCTCGACGAGGTCACGATCACCCGCGCGCCCAGGGCGACGGCGAACTGCAGCGCGAAGACGGATACGCCCCCCGTGCCGAGGGCGAGCACCGTCTCGCCCGCCTCGAGCCCGCCCCGTACCACTAGGGCCTGCCAGGCGGTCACCGCCGCGCACGGCAAGCAGGCCGCTTCCTCGAAGGATAGATGCTCGGGGAACCGGACCAGCCCCTGCTCGGAAAGCGCTACGTATTCGGCCAGCATCCCCGGCGCGTCCCCGCCCAGGGCGGAAGCGTGGTAGCGCATCTCGAAGGGGCCGTCGATCCAGTCCTGGAAGAAACAGCCCGCCACCCGGTCCCCGGGCTCGAAGCGGGTGACGCCTTCCCCCACCGCCTCCACTTCCCCCGCGCCGTCGGAAAGGGGCACGAGCCCCTGGGTCTTGTCGCCGAAGCGGCCTCCCGCCACGATCAGGTCCCGGTAATTGAGGGAGCAGGCGCGCACCCTCACCAGGACCTGCCCCGGACCGGGGACGGATTTCGCCTGCTCGGTGATGACCGGAACGTAGGCTTCGCCCTGCTTCTGGAGCTGATACTGTCTCATGGCATTCCTCGATCGCTTGAGAACCCTCTTGCTTCCGTGGCGCGCTGAAGCGCCCATGCGCCCTGCTCGGCTCCGAGACGGATTTGAATCAAATCATCCGTATGTCGATCCCAACGAGGGATTTCGCCCGTTTGGCCAGCTTGCCGTCGAAGGTGGCGAAACGCAGCGTAGCCACGGCGCTCGATGACAAATGCAGCGCATCGGCAAAATCAAGTCCCGCCTCGTACCTCTTGAGCGCCTCGGTCACCTCGACGCTGTCCTCGGCCGAAACATTGGGCAAACCGAGGAGGTCCTCCATGGCCTTAAGGATCGCCTGGCGATCGTACTTGTAGCCTCCCCGCAACACCCACTCCAACTCCAGGAGAACCGTCTTCGGGATAAAGATTCCCCCGCGCTTCATCAACTTGAGCGCTCGGGCGGCTTGAGCCGGGTCGTCGTTCGTCAGGAAACGGGCAAGGACGTTGGTATCGACGGCGATCATTTGCGCTTCTTCGCCTCTTTGAGTATGGCCCGCTCCATGTCTTCGATGGAGAGAGCCGGTCCCTTGCGCTGGAGGCAGCCGAAGACCTCTTCATGGCGCTTGGGCTCGAATGGCTTCAAGGGCTTGAGCAGCACACCCTCCGCCACCGCCTCCACGGCAAAGCGCATCCCTGGCTTCCAGTTATAGGCGTCCCGCACCGGCTTAGGCAGGATCACCTGCCCCTTCGACGAAAGCTTGGTCGTTTCCATCCCGTTTCTCGGCGTCACCTTAGTAAGATTTAAGTAAGACATGATACGCGCGTCCAAGGGCTCGAGCAACGCCTATGGAACCTCAATGCAGCTTCACCCGCGGCTCGATGCGTCTGAGGATAAGCCGCGCCAGGGTATCGAAAAAAGTCTTCACGAATCCATGCAGTGCATAGAGGTGCATGGTGTACAGGGAACGGTACATCAGGCGCGCAAACATGCCTTCCACCCAGAGGGCGCCTCCCACCAAGGCGCCCATGAGGCTGCCCACGGTGCTGTATTCTCCCAGGGAGACGAGGGAACCGAAGTCCCGGTAGCGGAAAGGGAGCGCAGGCTTTCCCTGGAGCCGCCGCTCCAGGGTCTTGGCGAGCACCGAGGCTTGCTGGTGGGCGGCCTGGGCCCGGGGCGGAACGCAGCCTTCGTGTCCCGGCCAGGGACAGCAGGCGCAATCGCCCAGGGCGAAGACGTCCGGGTCCCGGGTGGTTTCCAGCGTCTGCCGCACCACGAGCTGGTTGAGCCGATTCACTTCCAGCCCGTCCAGGCGGGCCAGGACTTCGGGCGCCTTAATGCCGGCGGCCCACACCGTGAGCTCGGCGGGCACGAAGGCGCCGCTCGCGGTGCGCACGCCCTTCGGCGTCACCTCCGTCACCCGCTCGCCGGTGAGCACCCGCACGCCCAGGTCGCCCAGCAGCTTTTCCGCCGATTTCGCCAGCCGCTCAGGAAGGGCCGGCAGGATGCGAGGAGCCGCCTCGATCAGGGCGAGGCGAATGTCCCGCTCCGGGTCGATGCGCTCGAAGCCATAGGCCACCAGCTCCCGGGTGCTGTTGTGCAGCTCCGCCGCCAGCTCCACCCCGGTGGCGCCCGCGCCCACGATGGCCACGTGAAGCTGCTCCTCGGAAAGGGGCTCCCGCTGGAAATTGGCCCGCAGGCAGGCCCGGATGAGCCGCCGACGGAACAGTTCGGCGTCCCGGGCGTCGTCCAGGCTGATGGCGTACTCCGCGGCCCCCGGCGTGCCGAAGTCGTTGGTGTGGCTGCCGATGGCGATCACCAGCAAATCGTAGCCGAGGGCGCGGGCGGGGATGAGCTCGGCCCCGTCGTCGTCCACTACGGGGGCCAGCTTCACCTCCTTCGCCCGGCGGTCTAAGCCGGCGAGCTCCCCCAACTGGAAGCGGAAATGGTGCCAGCGGGCCTGGGCCAGGTACTCCAGGGCGTGATCGTCCAGGTCCATGGTGCCTGCCGCCACCTCATGCAGCAGGGGCTTCCACAGATGGGTGGTGGACTTGTCCACCAACACCACCTCGGCACGCCGGTGCCGTCCCAGGCGGTCTCCCAGGCGGGTGGCCAGCTCCAGGCCGCCAGCGCCTCCGCCCACGATCACGATGCGGGGCGGACGCGTCATGCCGGCGGCTCCCGTTCCAGGGCGGTGAAAAAAGCCGCCGCCTTGTCCAGGGTTTCCTGGTACTCCGAGCGCCAGTCGGAATCGGCCACGATGCCGCCGCCCGCCCAGAAGCGGGCCCGGCCGCCGGAAATCACCAGGGTGCGGATGGCGATGTTCGTGTCCATCGCCCCGTCGAAGCCGATGTAGCCGATGGAGCCGCAATAGATGCCGCGCCGGTGGGGCTCCAGCTCCTCGATGATCTCCATCGCCCGCAGCTTGGGGGCGCCGGTGATGGAGCCGCCCGGGAAGCAGCCGCGCAGGAGATCGAGGGCGTCCTTGCCCGGCGCGAGGGTCCCGGTGACCGTGCTCACCAGGTGGTGCACCGTGGCGAAGCTCTCCACCTCGCACAGCTTGGGCACCCGCACCGAGCCGATGGCGCAGCTCTTGCCGAGGTCGTTGCGCAGTAGGTCCACGATCATCACGTTCTCGGCCCGATCCTTGGGGCTCGCCCGCAGCGCCTCCCGCAGGGCCGCGTCCTCGCCGGGCTCGGGGGAGCGGGGCCGGGTCCCCTTGACGGGCTTGGTCTGCACCCGCCGTCCCCGCACCTCCAGGAACTGCTCGGGGGAGCAGGACAGCACCTGGCCCCAGGGGGTGGCGAGGTAGGCCGAGAAGGGCGCCGGGTTGACGGCCCGCAGCCGCCAGTACAGGAGCCAGGGGTCCCCGTCCACGGCGACGCTGAAGCGCTGGGCCAGGTTCACTTGGTAGCAGTCTCCGGCGCGGATGTAGTCCAGGATGCGCTGAACGGCCTCGGCATAGCGGCGGCGGGTGAAATTGGAGGCGACCGGACCGAGCACTCGGAAGGGCTCCCGGGCCCGGGGCGGCTCCGGACGGAAACAGTGGGCGAGGAGCGACTCCCACCGGTCCCGGGTCCTCTCGTCCCGCCCCGCGGAGACGAGCCACGCCCGGCTCTCCCGGTGATCCACCACGATCGCCCAGTCATAGATTCCCACCGCCATGTCAGGAAACCCCTCCTCGTCCCGGGCGATGGCGGGCAGGGTCTCGATGCGCCGGCCCAGGTCGTAGGCGAAATAGCCCAGGGCACCGCCGGCGAAGGGCAACGAGGGCGCCCGGGCGGGCGGCCCTTCCTGCCCTTTGCCGCAAGAGGCGAGGAGCCGCCGCATCAGAACAAAGGGGTCGTCCCGGGAAACCTCCCGGCCGCTGTCCCGGACGATCTCGGTCTCCGGCCCCCGGGTAATGAGCAAGGCGACGGGCTCGGCAACTACGATGTCATAGCGCCCGGCGCCGGCGCTATCCAGAAACGCGGACCAGGGCCGGTCCGCGAAGGGCTCGAACAGGACCGCAGCGTCCGGGCGATAGGGGATCTCGGCGAGGGTAGGGGCCGTTTTCGCGAGGGAAGAAAACATCAGGCAGCACGATCGAAAGGGCTCCCATGATACCACCCGCCGGTCCTGCCCTTGGGCCATAATGGCCGCCACCGGTTCTTCCTCCAGGCGCGATCGATGGCATGGCGGCAAAGTGCGGGGTTGTGGACCCTAAACGGCTTCACCGGCCTGCGGCTCGACCGGGACGCCCGCTCGCGCCGAGACGAGGCGGAGCTCGCCCGCCTGCTCGGCCGGTCCGACACCCGCATCCTGCCGGTGTGGCGCGGCCTGCACTGGATGGCGGAAGGCGCGCCGCGGCCGCTCACGCTTTCGGCCTCAGAGGTCGGGGCCTTGCTCGGGGCCGCCGATTCCCTGGTGTATCTGGGGCGGGCGGAGGGCGCTCCCGTATTTGCCGCAGGCTTGGAGGACGAAGGGCCGGCGGCCCGGCTTACCCAGCAGGGAAACTGGCGTGAGCTGCGCCAGGTGGCCTCGGCCCTCCCCGCGGACCAGGCGGCGCTCCTCGCCTACGCCCGGGCCCTGGTCCTGTGGCACCAAGCGAGCCGCTTCTGCGGGCGCTGCGGGCGGCCCACGGTGAGCGCCGAAGGCGGCCACGTGCGCCGCTGCACCGGCTGCGGCCAGGCGCTTTTCCCCCGCACCGATCCGGCGGTCATCGGCCTGGTCCACGGCCCGCGGCGCTGCCTCCTCGGCCGCCACGGGGCCTGGGCCCAGGGCATGTACTCCACCCTCGCCGGGTTCGTCGAACCGGGCGAGGCGCTGGAGCAGGCCTTCGCCCGGGAGGTGGAGGAAGAGACCGGCGTGCAGGTGCTGGAATGCCGCTACCACAGCTCCCAGCCCTGGCCGTTTCCGGGCTCCCTCATGGTGGGTTTCCTCGCCCGGGCGCAAGAGGCGCCCCTCGCCGTGGATCCGGAGGAGCTGGAGGACGCCCGCTGGTTCTCCCGGGACGAGCTGGCGGCGGGCTTGAGGGCTGGCGCGCTCCGGCTTCCGCCGCCCGTTTCCATCGCCTTTCGCCTGATCGAGGACTGGTTCGATCAGGAGGCGACTACTCCCTTGAGCGCCATCGTTTCCAATCAGGAGGCCAAGCCATGACCGCCTACATCATCGTCGACGTGGAGGTGATCGATGCTGAGGGTTACGCCGAGTACGCGAAACGGGTTCCGGAGACGCTCGAACCCTTCGGCGGAAGATTTCTCGTGCGCGGCGGCCGTCGCGAGACGCTGGAGAGCGGCTGGCAGCCGAAGCGAGTCGTGATGCTGGCGTTTCCGTCCATGGAGAAAGCGAAAGCCTGGCGGGCTTCCGAGATCTACGCGGAGCCGAAGGCCCTGCGCCAGCGCACGGCCAGCGCTCGTATGATCGCCGTGCAGGGGGTGGCATGAGGGTGAGCTCACCCGCCAGGTTGCCCCTCCCCCGGGAGCGGTGCTAGCATCCCGGCGCGCCGTCGGCTCGCTTCCATGCTCCCGCGTTTCCTACGACCCGCGCGCCGGCTGTTCCCCGGCCTGGCCGCCCTCGCCCTTGCCTCCCTGATCGGGTCGCCCCTAGCCCATGGGCCCTGGACGCAACCCGTCATCTGGGCCGGGACCGACGTCTGCACGTCCGGGGATCGGGGAGGCGCGCCGCAAAAACCGGCCTCCCTGCCCCATTCCCAGTGCCTGGTGTGCCTCGCCTTTCATCAGGCGTGTTGTGACCCGCCCCTTGCCCCTTCCGCCCTCCGGCCGCTTGCCGCGGCCGACCTCCGGGCAATCCCGTCCGATGCGGATGCACCCGCAGAAACCCGCCGCGGCCTGGTGCCTCCTTCCCAGGGGCCGCCAGCGTTTTCCTGACCGGCTTTCCCGAGACGGGTTCGTGATCATTCCGTGAACTCTCCCGCGGCCGCCGCCCGCGCCGCGGCCAGGATGCGATGTTCCAGGCGTCACGGCCTGACCGAAGACAAGCGCGCCTTGACCACCGATAGAAGGCTCTACCGGATCGCGCTTCTCTAACGTACTCGACAAGAAGGAGAAACCCATGAAGATTTTTCTCAAGCTGGTCCTGTTCGGGACAAGCCTGATGGGGGCCCTGACCCTCGCCCAAGGCTCAAGCGTGGCGGTGGAAAAAGCCTGGTCCCGAGCGACCGCCGAAGGCGCCTCCACGGGCGCCGTGTATCTCGTCCTGAAAAACGATGGCCCCGCCGACCGGCTGGTGGCCGCCAGCGCCCCGGTCGCCGAACGGGTCGAGCTCCACATCATGTCCATGGAGGGCGGCGTGATGAGGATGCGGGAGCTTCCCGCCATCGAGGTGCCGGCCCAAGGGACGGTGGAGTTCAAGCCGGGCGGCCTCCACCTCATGCTGGTCGGGCTCAAGCAGCCCCTCAAGGAAGGAGACCGCTACACCCTCACCCTGAAGTTCGAAAAGGCGGGCACCGTCCAGGCCCCGGTCACCGTCGCTCCCCTGGGCGCGACGGGCCATCCGGACACCCACCACAAGGGTCATTGAGGATGTCGGCGGCGCCGAGCGGCCCGGACAAGGCCCCTCGGCACCCACCTGATCGTCAACCTGGCTGAACAGCGGCGACGGACGGAACCGGATTGATGAGTCGGCACCACCCCATGGCCGGCCCGCGGAAAGTGAGGAAAATCGCCCCTCTCCGTTCAACGGACGGACGTCGCCGCCGCCACGGCGGTCTGCGGTTGCAAGCCGAACATGCGGATGGTTTTCTCGATGAAGGGCTTATACTGGTCTGGCGCGTTCCGGTACCAGTTGGCGAGATACTGCTCGAAAGAGCCGGTCGCGTCCTCTTCCTCCAGGTTGAGATAACCGATGGCGCCCCAGTACTCGGGATTCTCTTCGAACAAAGGCAGCAGGATATTGGCTACCAGCTCGTTCTTTTCCCTCAAATAAGGATCCCGGCGCAGCCGGAGCTGGTGCTCCCGGTACCAGGCGGCTAGGGTCACGCCGGCAGGCAACCGGCGATGGGCCTCTTCCAGGAAATGCTCGGCGTAGCGTTCGAACGCCGGGGCGTATTCCTTCCAGTGGAGGTAAGGCGGCGCTTCTTCGGAGAGCTGCCAGGACTCGGCCAGCCGCCGCAGGGTGAACAGGGACGCCGCCTCGCACACGGCTTCGTCGAACCACTGATTGTGAGCCGCCGTCTTGTCCCCGTGCCGGTCGTAGTTCGACAGGATGTGGGCGAATTCGTGGGCGAACTGGTAGGCGTACTGGGACCAGCGCCGGTCCTTGGCGCTCAGATGCACGATGTACTCGCCGTGGGGCCCTTTTTCGTATTGCGTCAGCGGATTGCCCGCCGCGGGCACCACGAGGATGGGCTTGAGGCTACGCTTCGGGAAATAAGCCCAGAGCTCCTGGGCCACCGAATAAAGCAGCTTTTCGATGTCCCGGGGATCCGCGTTGCCCCAATCCCCCTTCACCACGTGAATGGCGAGCCGCCGGGTCTTTGCGGCGGGGTGGCTCTTCGATTCGACTTTTTTCCCGGGATAGATCTTGGCGTAAGGACCCGTGGCATGGGCCGGCAAGGTCATGAGCAGGACGAGCCCGATGTAGGCGAGAACAAAAGGCAATCGCATCGGGGTCCTCCTCTCCGGCAAGCTAACCCCGAGACACGGAAATCGAAATTATTTTAATCTGGAAGCGTCCGCCCAGGTAGCCGTTTGCAGGCACCGGTTTGCGCTGCAGACTTGGCTCGTCGAAGCCGTCGTCGCCATTCCCCGGGCTCGCCGATCAGGCGATTGAAGCCCGCTGAGCGGTCTGATCGACGTCGTGGTCGACTGGTTCGGAGCGAGCAATTACGCCAAGGGGGCTTGATTAGCAAAGATGCCGAAAATGGACACGGGGATGGATTCAACGCGTCCGCGATCGACGCCTGACCCGGGTCCATCGGCGGCATGTCAGTCCGCCGCGGGAAATGGCCCAAGCCCGCAGCCACTTGGTGGGAGGCACCATGAGCCGCAAATACGTCGATTGTCGCGAATACCCCAGCGAGATGAACTGCACGCTCGCGTTGTGCGCAGACACCGAGGAGGAGCTTCTGGAGGCTGCCGTGCGGCATGCAGTCGCCGTTCACCACCACCAGACCTCTCCCGAGTTCCGCCAACAACTGCGGCAACTGTTCAAGAACGGGACGCCACCCGAATAACTCGCCCCTGAACCGTGCGCCGGAGCGAGGCGAGGAGCGGCGCACGGTTCGTTTTCCGCCGCAGCGAGAGGAGGAGGAACCGCATTCCCGTGCGGCGCTCCTGGGCGGGCAGCGAGGCTCAAGATCCCGCCATCACGGCGAAAAGGAGGCTTACGCTGCGTCCGGGCGCAAAACCGTGCCGACGCCCGGGGCCGTCCCCTGCCGCTTCCACCCTTCGGAAACGGGCACCGTCCGATGGGAAATCAACGCCGTGTTGATCGCGCGAACTACCCCGCTGATCAGCTCCTTGTCCTGGAACTCGACGAAGGCGCGCACGAAATCCGCCACCGACAGTACGGCTAACGAGGCCGCCACCACCAGAAACATCGCCGAGAACGCGCCCGCCATAAGCCGTTTCGACGCTTCCGCCGTCTTCACCCTGCGTCTCCCAGTTACTTACGTAAAAAAAGAAGCCCGCCCCCGAAAAAAGGGGGGACTGCGGAACGCCCTCGGCGAGGGAACGCCCTGGGAAAGCGCCCCCCAGGGCGGTCTCTTTCGACCGGTGTGCAGCTCTAGTCTTTGTTTTTACCCCTCACCGCCCAGTCAGTAGGCCCTCTTGCCGCCGCCGGCCGCCCCCGAGCCGCCCGGCTGGGCGACGAATTCGTCCATGGACAGCTTGCCGTCCCGGTTGCGGTCGAGGCCGTCGAAATCCAGCCTCGTGTCCGCAGGCACGGCCGCCGCCTCCAGCTTGGATATGTGGCCGTCTCCGTCCACGTCCAGCTTCTTGAACAACTCGGCTTGAGGACCTCCTCCCGGCGGAGTCTTCTGCGCCGGTCTGTCTTGGGCCCAGCCAGTGGACGCTACAAGTAGGAATGCAACCATCAACGCTGAGACTTTCATCACGCTCTCCTTGGCTCATGAGGGATTCGAAAAGCCGACCGGATCGGCCTCGCCCATTCCCGCGCAAGAGGTATGCCATCGGCTTCGCTCGTGACGTTTTTTCTTGGGCGCCAATGGGTTAGTCATGCGGCGGGGACAAGCGCCGCCCCCCCACAGGCAGGCCGGGCCTGTTGCGCCCAGGCGACGCTTTGTCGGAATCCGATTTCATCTCCAGGATTTGCGGCGGGATCGGCTGTCGCCCGGGAACGACGCCCGGGCTTCGTCCCGGGCAGCGGGAACGTCTTATACTCGCCGGCAGGAACAAAAGTCATGGGCGAACCTCATTGAACGAGACGATCTACCGCGGCCGCTTCGCTCCCTCTCCCACGGGAGAACTCCATTTCGGCTCCCTGGTGGCGGCGGTGGGCAGTTACCTGGAGGCGAAAACCCGGGGCGGCCAATGGTTGCTGCGCCTGGAGGACCTGGACCGGCCGCGGGTGGCGCCGAAGGCGGCGGAAGCGATCCTGCGCACGCTAGAAGCCTGCGGCTTCGAATGGGACGGGGAAGTGACCTACCAGGCGCGCCGGGAAAGCGCCTACCACGCGGCGCTTCATGCCCTGCGGGCAGGCGGCGTTCTCTACCCTTGCGCCTGCTCCCGCCGGGAGGTTGCGGACTCGGGGCTCTCCGGCGTGGAAGGGCCGGTTTACCCCGGCACCTGCCGTGGGGGTACTGTCCGCCGCCCCCGGTCCCTGCGGGTGCGCACCGGCTCGGAACCCGTGGGATTCCAGGACGCCGTTCAAGGCTGGGTGCAGCAACGCCTGGCTTTGGAGGTGGGCGACTTCGTGGTCTACCGGTCCGACCGGATCTACGCCTACCAACTGGCCGTGGTGGTGGACGACGCCCTGCAGGGCATCACCCACGTGGTGCGCGGCGCCGACCTGCTCGCCTCGACCCCCCGACAGATCTACCTGCAGCGGCTGTTGGGGTTGCCCACGCCCCGCTACGCCCACCTGCCGGTCGCGGTGAACGAGGCGGGGGAAAAGCTCTCCAAGCAGACCCGCGCCCGGCCCATCGAGCCGGCGCGGGCCGCGGCCCATTTAACGGCGGCCCTGGCCTTCCTGGGCCAGCGCCCGCCGTCGGCGCTGGCACGGGCGGACGTGGCGACCGTATGGCAATGGGCCCGCAACCATTGGCGCTTGGAGCGGGTGCCGCGAAAGCCGGCGGCACTCGCCTACATGGGGACCGGCTCCCCGTTGTGAAACACCTTGAGCTCTCCCGCCTGGAGAGGCGTCCAGATCTCGTTGTCGGTGAGGGGCTGGGTGGCGATGACCGAGACCCGGTCGTCGGGGCCGGCTAGGGCGCTGAAGTCCACGGTCAGATCCTCGTCCACCAGGTGGGCCTGGCCGAAAGGGGCCTTGCGCACGATGTAGGACAGATGGTCCGAGCAGTGGGCGAAGAGGTAGTCACCGTTGGAAAGGAGGAAGTTGAACACCCCGAACACGGACAATTCCCGGGCGGCGTCCCACAGGGCCTCGTAAAGGGCGGACAACTCCGGCTGGCCCTTGGGGAACAGCCGCCGCAGGTTTTCCAGCATCCAGCAGAAGGCCAGCTCCGAGTCGGTCTGGCCCACCGGGCGGTAGCGGCCCTCCAGCGTGGGCTCGAAGTCCTTGAGGGTGCCGTTGTGGGCGAACACCCAGTAGCGCCCCCACAGCTCCCGCTGGAAAGGATGGGTGTTCACCAGCGCCACCGGACCACGGGTGGCCCGGCGGATGTGGGCGATCACGTTGAGGGAGTGGATCGGATACTTGCGTACGAAATCGGCGATGGGCGACTCGATGGTGGCGCGAGAGTCGATGAACAGGCGCACCCCCGGCCCTTCGAAAAAGGCCACCCCCCAGCCGTCCCGGTGGTGGTCGGTGCGCCCGCCCCGATGATGGAAGCCCTCGAACGAGAAACAGATATCCGTGGGGACATTGGCGTTCATCCCCAGTAATTGGCACATGGACGATTCCTTAAACGCCGCCCATCGCCCGCTCGGATGGGAGTGGCCGTAACGGCAAGTTTATAATCCTAGCCATGTCCAATAAAACGTTTACCCTGGACGACCGGCTGTACGACTACCTGCTGGCCGTCTCCCTGCGGGAGCCGCCCATCCTCGCGGAGCTGCGCCGGGAGACTCGGGCGGATCCCCTGGCGCGCATGCAGATCGCCCCCGAGCAGGGCCAGTTCATGGCCTTGCTCGCCCGGCTCATGGAGGCGAAGCGCTACCTGGAAATCGGCGTCTACACCGGCTACAGCAGCCTATGGGTTGCCCTGGCGCTTCCCGAAGACGGTCGTGTGGTCGCCTGCGATACGAGCGAAGAGTGGACCCGCGTCGCCCGCCGCTACTGGGAACGGGCCGGCGTCGCCCACAAGGTCGAGCTGCGGCTCGCTCCGGCCCTCGCCACCCTTGACGCCCTGATCGCCGCCGGCGAGACGGAGTGCTTCGATCTTGCCTTCATCGACGCCGACAAGGAAAACTACTGGGGCTATTTCGAGCGCTGCCTGGCGCTGGTGCGGCCCGGCGGGTTGATCGCCGTCGACAACACCCTCTGGAGCGGCAAGGTGGCCGATCCCGACAACCATGAGCCCACCACGGAGGCGGTGCGTGCCTTCAACCGGCGGCTCTCGGGAGAGCGTCGGGTGGAGCTCGCCCTGGTGCCCATCGGGGACGGGCTCACCTTGGCGCTCAAGCAGTAAAAAGCCCTCTTCCGGCAACCCCCGCCGGCCGCAAAAAAATATCATATTGATTCCTATACATTTCGTTCCCAGGCCGGCGCCCTGCTGCCCTATCCCAGCCTAAGCCGCTGATTGTTGGCTGTTTCAAATTTTGATTTAGCAATGGGGTCTTTTGGACGAAGCCCCGGCTACGCCAGGAAATCCTGCTAAGCAAACTTGATGCCACGTACTAAGTTATTCTAAATACGGCGGTTTCATGAAGTTCCCCGCATGGACAAAAAATTCTCCGCGTCGGATGAGGGAGGGGGCTGGTAAAATGTACTCGTCGTTCGACCGGTAACACGTGTCCCCCGTCCGGGGGGCCGCCGGGAGGACCCCCTGACTTTCCGGAGTAGTTCATGACCACGATCGCTGTCGTCAAGAAGAACGGCTATGCCGCCATCGCCGCCGACACCTTGACCACGTTCGGGAGCACTCGGCTCCCGGCGCACTACGACGCCTCCCACGACAAGATCCTTAAGTACGGGGATTCGTACATCGGCATCTGCGGCAGCGCGGCGCACCATCTGGTCCTGGAAAGCGTGTTTCGCGGGACTCCGAACTTGAAGCTGCACAGCAAAAGCGAGATTTTCGAGTCGTTCCGGCGCATCCATCCGATCCTCAAGGAGGAGCACTTCCTCAACCCGAACGAGGACGAGGACGACCCCTACGAATCGAGCCAGATCACCGCGCTGATCGCTAATCCCTCGGGCATCTACGCCGTGTACTCGATGCGGGAGGTGTTCGAATACCACAAGTTCTGGGCCATCGGATCGGGCAACGAATACGCGCTGGGGGCCATGCATCAAGCCTATAACCGCTTCGACAATCCGGCCGATATCGCCCGGGTGGGGGTAGAGGCGGGGGCGGAGTTCGACAAGAGCTCGGCCCTGCCGCTCACCCTCTACACGGTCAAGCTCAAAAACGAAGCCGACAACCAGTGGAGGCTGTTCCAGCACCCGGCCCTGGAAACCCTGAAGACGGCTTGACCGACCGGTTCACCGGCACCTGGCGAATAGCCTCCCCCAGCCTCAACCTCCCTGGGGGCGCGTGCCGACCCACTCGCGGGAACGAGACCCCCATATCGTTCCCGCTTTTTCTTGCTTGAGTTCCTGGGATGCCCGGCCTCGGAACCGGCCATACGCCCAGCGGCCCCTCCTCCGTGGTGGTGGTCCACGGCCTGTACATGAACGGCTGGCTGCTGAAACCCCTGGCCCGCCGCATCGAGCGCTGCGGCTTCCGGGCCCACCCTTTCACCTACCACGACCTGCGCTGGCCTCTCAAGCGCAACGCCGAGTTGCTCGCGCGCTTCGCGGAAACCCTGCCCGGGCTCCTGCACTTCGTCGCCCACAGCCTGGGAGGGCTGGTGGTGCTTAAGGCCTTGGAGCACTTGCCACCAGGACGCCCTGGGCGCCTCGTCTTCCTGGGCACCCCCTATCAAGGGAGCCGGGTGGCCGAGCAGCTCGCGAGCTTCCCCCTCACCCGCTGGCTGCTGGGCCGCTCGGTGCGGGAAGGCCTGCTCACGGCGCGCCCCCGCTGGAGCGGCGCGGGGGAGCTGGGCGTCATCGCCGGCGACCGGCCCCTGGGGCTGGGCATGATTTTCGGCCGCCCTCCCCGGCCCCACGACGGCACCGTGGGCGTGGAAGAGACCCGGATCCCCGGAGCCGCGGACACTCTGGTGCTGCCTGTGACCCACACCGAGATGCTGTTTTCCGCCGAGGTGGCGCACCAGGTGTGCGCCTTCCTGCGGCAAGGCCGCTTCGCCCGGCCCGTTGTGGCGGGTGCCCCGGCGGCGTAGGATAGGCTCACAACCTCTAACAAGTGGACCGCGCGGGGAGAAGAGGGCGGGCGAGGTTTTCGACCGATGAAGGAGGCCTGCCATGTGCTACGAAGACTGGTACGAATGGAAGATGGCCCGGGAACGGGAAGCGCTTAAAAAAGCGCGGGAAGAAATGCAGCGCTTGAAGGAGCAAGCCCAGGCGTCCGGCAAGCGGGCGCCCAGGCAAGAAACCGAGGAAACCAAGCCCGAAACCGCCACTGCCTGAGGGCAGCGCCGGTTCGGACCGGGACAAGCCCCGCCGTTTCGGCGGGGTTTTTTATTCCGGGAAGAGCGCCGCTCCGTTCCGGTGGGCGATGCGCTCCGCCACCTCCGAAGGAAGTTGCTGGAGCCACTGGCGCGCCGCCTCGGCCATCGCCGGGACCTGGGGCCAGCGAGCGGGAGAATAAGTGTCGGTGCCGTACATGAACCGGTCCGGATGCCGGAGGAACAGGGCCCGCCATCGGGGATCCAGGGTGCCGCCCGGCGCCACATCGCTGCGGATGGACAGTTCCACCCAGAGGGAGCGGTAGCGGTTCAGCAAGCGCCCGACCGTGTCGGGATCCGCCGTCATCCCCGCATGGGCCCACAACACCTTGGCGCCCGGATCTAGCTCGAACAGGATCTCCACCGCCCGGTCGTCGGCGTGGGCATGAAGAAAGAGTCCCTCGCGTCCCGCCAGCCGCACCACTTCCCGGACCACCTCCGAGCGGGCTTCTTCCCCATGGAGATGGAATTCGCCGATGCCCCGGTAGATGCCGCGGCGCAGCCGTTCCTCAAGATAAGGGACGACCGATGCGTCCCGGTGCCAGGTGGCCACGTCCGCCGGGCTGCGGTAGGGCCGGAGCACCGGAATGACCCGCTTGGGCGCCGCCTCGTAGAGGCGCACCGTGCCTTCGTCGGGGGTGCTGGAAACCAGGGCCCGGGTAATGCCGGCCTGGTCCAGAATCTCCAGGGCCATGTTCGGGGGATAGAGCTCCCAGACGTCGCGGCTGTAGTGGATGTGGGCGTCGAACAGGGGCAGGCGTTGGGCGGCGGCCTGCCCGGCGACGAAAAGCAGCGCCACGCAGAAAAAGCGGCCGAACCTCATGCGAGCGATTGCTCCAGATCGTCGATGAGATCTTGCTGGGCTTCGATGCCTACCGACAGGCGCAACAGGTGGTCGTCGATGCCGACTTCCCGCCGGTATTCGGGCGGCATGGCCGCGTGGCTCATGGTGGGCGGATGGCCGATCAGGGATTCCACACCTCCCAGCGATTCCGCCAGGGCGAAGACGCGGGCGCGCTTGAGCACCTTCCGGGCCTCGGCCGGCCCTCCCCGCACCGTGAAGGACACCATGCCGCCGAACCCGCGCTGCTGGCGCTTCGCCAAGGCATGGCCGGGATGGGTTTCCAGGCCCGGATAGTGGACCTGCTCCACCTTGGGATGCCGCGCCAGGAATTCCGCCACGGCGCGGGCGTTCTCCTCGTGGGCGGCCATGCGCAGATGCAGGGTCTTCATCCCCCGCAGCACCAGCCAGGCGTCGAAGGGCGCCTGCACCGCGCCCCCCGTCTTGGCGGCGAACTGGATCGCCCGGTTGAGCTCTTCGGTGCGGGCGACCACCGCTCCCCCCACCACGTCGGCGTGGCCGTTGAGATACTTGGTGGTGGAATGCACCACCAGGTCCACCCCGAAGTCCATGGGCCGCTGCAGCAGGGGCGAGAGGAAGGTGTTGTCGGCGATCACCAGGAGGCCCCGGGCGTGGGCGAAAGCCGTGAGCTCCGCCAGGTCCGTGATCCGCAGCAGGGGATTGGACGGCGTCTCCACCCAGATCGCCCGGGTGGCGGGCTTGAGCGCCTGCTCCCGGGCGGCGGGGTCGCCCAAGTCCAGGAAGGTAACCTCCAGCTTTCCCTGGCGCTCAAGGTGTTGCAGCAGCCGATAGGTGCCGCCGTAGCAGTCCTGTGTACACAGAAGATGGGCGCCAGCCTCGAACACCGCCAGGGCGATGGAGATGGCCCCCATCCCGCTCGCCGCCGCCACGGCGCCCGCACCCCCCTCCAGCTCCGCCAGCAGCGCCTCCAGGGCGTGGCGGGTGGGGTTGCCGAGCCGGGTGTACTCGAAGCCGCTCGTCGCGCCCACGTCCTCGAAGCGGAACGTGGACGTCTGGTAGATGGGTAGGGTGACGCTGCGGTACGCCCGGTCGATTTCCTGGCCGGCGTGTACCAGGCGGGTGACAGGATCCATGGCGTTTTCCTCGAACGGCATTCTACCTGGGGCGTCACGGCGCGTTCTTCCAGCGGAAGCCCAGAGCGTTCACGCCCCGGCGCAGGGCCTCGATGGCCTGGGCGACCTCCTCCGCGGGGCCCCGCACCCCCAGCTCCACCCGCCGTCCCTCGGCGGTGAAGCCGGGGAGGCTATAGACCTTGACCCGGGGATATTCCGCGCCCACTTCGCGCATCAGATCGATGAGCTGGCTTTCCGGCGCTTCATAGACCAGCAACGACGCATCCGCCTGCGGCTCGGGGTGGAACAGGTGCCGGTACTGGGTGTCCAGCACCCATTCCATCATGGGCCAGGCCATTTCCGGGAATCCGGGGAGGAAATAGTGGTGGCCCAGGCTGAACCCGGGAATCCGGTTGTAGGGGTTCGGTACGATCTCGGCGCCGGCCGGGAAGTCGGCCATGAGCACCCGCTTCGGGTACGCCTCTTCGCCAAACTTCTCCAGGAGGATGGCCAGGGCCTCCGGATGCCGGACCAGGGGTCGTCCTGCGGCGGCGGCCGCGCACTGGCGGGTGAGATCGTCGGGGGTGGCGCCGATGCCACCGAAGCTGAACACGATGTCCCCCGTGGCGAAGGAGACTTTCAGGGCATGGGTGAGGCGCGCCGGGTCATCCCCCACGTAATGGCACCAGGCCAGGGCCAGACCTCGGGCCGCCAGAATCTGGATCGCCTTGGCCATGTGCTTATCCTGGCGTTTGCCCCGGAGGATTTCGTCCCCGACGATCAGGGCGCCGATACCGGGCGTGGCGTTTGGCATAGCCGTGCCGATGTTTTTTGCGTTGCAATAGGAAATCTTCTGTATACCTTATTAGCGAGCACTTACTTATATTTTCTCATTGATTTAAAAATAATCCTCGTTGGTAAAGGCGAATCTCCTGGATTGGACGTTTTGCTGCAATGCAGTATAATAGGAATGTAAACGTCTTTATCGTCTCGGAGGATTTCATCATGATCACCGCAGTGTTCGGCATCGGGCAACTCCTCGCCCTGGTGGCGGTCGTCTACGGTGCCCTGCTCACCCTGAAAAACCGCCCCCAATTCTGGGCGGGGGTGGCCCGTGCTTTGTATCGGATCGAGGTTTTCTTCGAAACCTTCGACGAAGCGGTGCGGCTCGCGGAGCTGGCCCGCCGGGACCCCTGCCGGGCGGCCCAGGTCGGCCGGGAGCGGCTCCTCAAGTCCGCCAAAACCGCGGGCACCCCGGCCCGAGCGGAGCGCCCCACCCCCCGCAAGTCGCCTGGCGCCCGGTTCAGTGGAGCCGCCTGACCTAAAGGCTTTCGAAACGGATTAAGGGTTTCGATGGCGCTCGCGCGCCTCGTGCAGCATGTGCAGAGTGATCTTGCGCACTTCCGCTTTGCTGGTCTCGATATGGGAGCGCAGCAGCAAGCATGCGTGATCCACTTTGCGTTGCAGAACCGCCCGCAAGATCTTGGCGTGCTCCTGGTAAGTGAGAGCGATTCGCTCCGCGCGGGTGAAGTCGAGCCGGCGGATGATGCGGATGCGTTCCGTGATTTCCAGATGCATGCGGGCGAGCTCCTTGTTTCCCGTCGCCCGCACCAATCCCTGGTGGAACGCCTCATCGAGCCGGGCGACTTCCCTTTCGTCCTCCAGCCGCTCCGTCTGCGGCACCAGCCAGACTTCCTTGAGAGCCGAAAGATCGGGCATCTGACCGGCGGCGCATAGACGGCGTACCGCCGCCTCCTCCAGAATCACCCGTACGTCATACAAATCCTCGAACTGCTTGAAATCGAACGGCCGCACGCTCCAGCCGTTGCGGGCGCTCACCTGCAAATAGCCCTCCCGCTCCAGGCGAAACAGGGCCTCACGCACCGGCGTGCGGGATACGCCGAGCTGCTCCGCGACCTGAGTTTCGGTGAAGCGCTCGCCGGGCAAGAGGCGGAAATCAAAAATGCTCCCCTTGATCTGGGCGTAGACCAGTTCGGGGAGGCTGACGCCGGGCGCTTTTTCCATTGGGCTGTTCTTTCCCGGGTCAGGCGGCGGCGACGCGCTCACCCGAGCTTGGTGCCCGCGAAGAAAGAATCGGCCCATAGGTAGTGGTAAGCCGGTTGCGGACCATGTCCACCCTGGGAATCATAAGCTTCTGGCGCGCCAGGGCAAGGTTGGCGTGGGCGGGCATCACCGCGCCGTGCCGCCTCACCACGGGAGCAGCGGCGTTCAGGTCCCACTGCGGAAAGCCGTTGGGCGGAATCACCAGGGAGCCGCCCGGGCAAGGGGAATCGGTGCGGTTCGCGCACACCACGTAAACGCGATTGTCCTCCGCCTTGGGCACCGCAAGCAAAGAACGATCGTAAGGGTGGCGCCAGGCGCTGGCCCAGGCAATCAAGTCGGCGCCGAGCAGCGCCAACACCCGTGCCGATTCGGGAAACATGCCGTCGTAGCCCAAGAGCACGCCGAGCCGGCCGAACGGAGTATCGAACACCTGGAAGCCGTCGCCTGCGGCGCACCAGGCTCTCGTTTCCGGTTCCACGTGGACCTGTCGCTGTCTTCCCAGCACTCCGCCGTCGGGTCCCACCATCACCGCGCTGGAATAAATCTTTCCCCCTTCCGATTCCAGGATGGGCATCACGATCAGAAAACCGTACTTCCTCGCGATGGCGCTCGCCCGGTCGATGAGCCCGGGCGCCCGGGCCGCATCCTCCCGGGTTTTACCGGCCTCGGGAAGCCAGGTGGAGGAGCCGAAGAACTGGGGCAACACCGCCACCTTCACGCCCAGCTTGGCTGCATGGTCCACCATTTCCAAGGCGGATTCCAGGCTGCCTTCAGCGGGCGTCGCGTGGGCCTGGACCGCCGCCACCATGGCCAGCGCCTGTTCCGGCACCAGTGCCCGTTCGAGCTCGCCCGCCAGCGGCGTCTCGGCGAAGGGTTGGCCTAGAATCCCGTAGACTTCGGGCCGCCGGTCGGCGAAGCGGTCTCCGGTAACGTGCCAGCGCTTTTCCCGCGCCGCGGCCGGGTCGATCTCCGCGCTCGCCACTCCGTGCACGTCGTAGGGCATGCGCGCCTTAATCTCGCCGTCGGGCGCCACGATCAGGCTGCCTCCGGGATAGTAGATGGAGCGCTCGACCCCGGCCTTGGTGGCCGCAACGAGCCACACCCCGTTCTCGTAGGCCCGCGCCGGCACCCACATCTCCGCCTGGTCCATGGCGAAAAAGTTGGCCATGTCGACGATCACCTCGGCGCCCTGCAGCGCGAGGCAGCGGGCGATCTCGGGAATGCGCCCGTCGAAGCAGATGAGGAGCCCCACGCGCCCCAGCTCGGTGTCCGCCACCGGGCAGCCCTTGGCCCCCACCTCGAACCAGTTCTGGTCGTGGGTGGCGAGGAACTGCTTTTGATAGTGCACGACCAAGTCCCCGCGCGGGTCCAGCAATAGGCCCGAGTTGTAAACCTTGCCGGTGATTGGGTCGAACTCGGTGAAGCCGCTGGCGATATGGAGGCCGTATTCGCGCGCCAGCTCCGCCATCGCCTGGACGTAGCGCCCGGTGACGGGCTCGGCGAGGCTGCGGCAGTGCTCGGGCGAGTCGAACAAATAGCCGGTATTCATGCACTCGGGGAACACCACCAGCTTCGCGCCCTGGCGCACCGCCTCGGCGGTGTAGAGGCGAAGCAATCGAATATTTTCGTCCAGGTCTCCCAGGACCGCCAGCGTTTGTACCACAGCAGCGCGGTAAGTCTTCACGGTCATCGTCGTTCCTTCGCCGGTCAAAAATCGAGAGTATTGCGCCGCCCGCTCATTTTCCGCTCGCCGCCCCCACCTGAATGCCGAGATCGGACGGCTTGAGAATGAGTTTGCGCACGTCCATGCGTTCCTTGAGCACACCTTCCTTCCAGAACACGTCGACGAACGCTTGATAGGAGTTGAGGTCCGTCTCGTTCAGGTCCTTGAAGCCGCGCAGGTAGGGCTGAGCCACGTGCTGCACCTGATCCGGCTTAATGGCGGTGTACTTGGGAATGATGGGGCGGTACTTGTCGAAGCTCTCGTTGGCCATTTTCGTGGCCTGATCCAGGATCTCCACCACCTTCTTCGCCACTTCCGGACGCTCCTTGAGGAACTTGGTGCTCAGCACTGCGGCGCCCGAGTAGAACGGATCGGCAATGTGCATCGCCACCGGATTGGTGATGGCCCGCCTGGCTTGCTTCGAGGCCTCCGCAATGGAACCCACCGGCTCCAGGGAAAGGGTCGCGTCCACCGTCCCGGCCACCACCGACGGAACCTGCAGAGGCACGGCAATCTCGGTGAGCCGCACGTCCTTGTCCGGATCGAGGCCGTTCTGGCGCAGGATATAGCGGAAGATGGTCTTCCATTGGATGCCGGGAACGGTGCCGGCCGTCTTGCCCTTCAGATCCTTGAAGGACTGAATGGGCGAGTTCAGCCTGACGATAAGCCCGTCGTTGATGAAGCCGGCCTTGATGCTACCGCCCTGCAGGCCGAACACCTTGAACGTTCCCGGGTAGCGCGACTCCGCCAGCACCGTGATGCCGGCCGCGGCGCCGGGCGGACCGAAGTCCGCCTGCCCCGACACCAGCGACTCGATGATCTGGTTCGGATTCTGGAACTTGACCGCCTCCACTTCGATGCCCGCCTTTTCGAACAACTTCTCTTCCAACGCCACGTAAAACGCCATGGTCTGCATGATGGGCAGCCAGGAGGCCACCACTTTTTCCTTCTTCTGCGCCCACGCCGGAGCGGCGGCGAGGGACAGGCCGAGGAGCAAGCTTGCAAGCAACCTCTTCATGACACTTCTCCTTTCCAAGAAACCTCCGACTTCCTATTTGCCCGACCAGTGCACCAGCCATTTTTCGATGCCGAGAAAGAACAGGTTGAAGCCGTAGCCCATGATCCCCGTGGCGATGATGGAGGCGTACATCTGTTGCAGGTCGAACACCTGCTGGGCGTCAATGACGCGGTGGCCCATGCCGTTGCTGGAGCCGATGAACATCTCGGCCACGATGATGACGACGAGGGCAATGGATACCGCCATGCGCAGGCCCACGAAGGTCTGAGACAACGATTCGAAGAACATGACGTCCCGGAACGTGCGCCAGCGGGACGCCCCCATCACTTTCGCCGCCAGAATGCGGGTCTGACGTGCGTTCATCACGCCGTAGGCCACGTTGAACACCACCACCAGCCATGCGGCGAAAGCGGCTACGGCGATCTTCGAGAAGTCGCCGATGCCGAAGATCACCAGGAACAGGGGAAACATGGCGGTGGCCGGCGTGGAGCGGAAGAAGTCGACCAGGAACTCGATCGATCGGTACACCTTCTGGCTGGCGCCGAGCACGATGCCGACCGGCACCCCGGCCACCAGCGCGGCGGCGAACGCGGTCAGCGTGCGCCGGAGCGTGGCGGCGAAGTCGCCCGGCATGGTGCCGCTCCACAGGCTCTCGAACAGGGTGCCGAAGGTGCCCCAGGGGCTGGGCAGGAGTTTGTGGGTGACCAGCTCCAGGGCGGTGGCGGCCCACCACAGCAGGATCAGGGCGGCCGGACCGATCAGCCCGTGGCCGACGCGCCGCAGCAGGGCGAGGGACGGCAGCGGCCGGGCGACGTCGTCGCCCGCGATCAGAAGCGCCCGCAAAGGCAAAACAGCGAGCCTTTTCATCGGCGCACCTCCTGCTGGAAGATCTCGAGGCAGCGGGCCTTGACCCGGATGAACTCGTCGCAGGACAGAGTGCGAGCGTCCCGCGGGCGGGGGACGGTGAAGTCCACCACCGCCGCCACCCGCGTCGGGCGCCGGGTGAGAAGCAGGACCTGGTCGGCCAGGTAGACGGCCTCTTCCAGGTCGTGGGACACCACCACCATGGTGGTGCCCGTGGCCTGGAACACTTCCTGCAGCTTGTCCCGCATGAAGAGGGTCATTTCGTAATCCAGCGCCGAGAACGGCTCGTCCAGGAACAGCACTTCCGGATGGGGCGCCAGCGCCCGCATGATGGAGATCAATTGCTGCTGGCCGCCGGAGAGCTCGTAGGGGTAGCGATGGAGGTCGAACTTGACGTCGAACGAGGCCAACAGCTCGTCCACCCTGCGCTCCCGTTCCGCCTTGCCGAGCCCCCGGATCTTGAGGGGATAGACGATGTTGTCCCGCGCCCGCAGCCAGGGAAAAAGGGCATCCCGGTAATTCTGAAACACGTAGCCGATGGTGGTCTCCCGCAGCGTCTTGCCGTCGAACAGCACGCTGCCGGAATCCAACGGCACCAACCCGGAGATCAGGTTGATGAGGGTGGACTTGCCGCACCCGTTGGGTCCGAAGACGCACGTGATTTTCCGCTTCGGGATGTCCAGGTCGAAATCGTGGTACAGCGGGCTGCCGGCGAAACGCTTGGTCACGTTGCGCAGCGTGATGTGGGTATCCGGCGCAGGCCGCCGGAAGCCGGCGGGCCGCGGCCGCAGGGCCGGATCTTCGGGCGTGACTCTCATGGGCGTTACCTTCTGGCGATTTGATAGAACCATCGAAACTGCCTCGCCGGCAGCCATCGGCTACCGCTTCTCTGCGGCCACTGACAGCGTGTGCCCGGTCGCTCCCAGGGGCACATCGGTGGCGCGATGCAACCGCGAGCCCAGGGCGCACAGGGCTTCGTCCCGCCACGCAGGCGAGATCAACGTCACTCCGAACGGAAGCCCATCGTCGCGAAACCCGGCTGGCACCGCGATCGCGGCCAGGTCCAGCAGATTGACGAAGTTGGTGTAGGTGCCGAGCTTGTCGTTGGTCAGCACCGGCTCGGCCATGACGTCTTCGATTTTGTAGATGGTGGGCGCCGTCGGTGTAACCAGGACATCGATGGTGGACCACATCGCGGCGACAATGCGCCGGATCTCCTCGAGCCGGTAGAACGCGCGGAAGACATCCATGGCGTTGAAGCGGCCCGCCTGGTCCAGGATCGCCTTCAGTACCGGGTGCAACGCACCGGAGTGAACTGCGTAGAACGGGCCGAGGGCGGCCAAGCGTTCCGCAACCCACGGGCCGCCATAGAGCAGCTCGGCCGCTTCGCGCAGGGGGGCGAAGTCGATCTCCACCGCAACGCCGCCCAGGGCGACGAGTCGCTGAAGAGCGCGGTCGAAGAGCCTGCGGTAGCCTTCGTCGCCAAAGAACTCTTGCTGGTCGGGCTGCGGCACGCCGAAGCGGAACGGGGCCGGGCAGGCCGCCGGCCCGCTCTCCTGCGGCCACTCCCGGGAGAAGGGATCTGCCGGATCAAACCCTTCCGCCACCCGGAAGACGCGCCACGCGTCGGCGCAGGTGAGGGCAAAGATCGACACGCAGTCGAGAGAGCGGCACGCCGGCACTACACCGCGGGTGCTCACCCGCCCGCGGGTGGGCTTCAGGCCCACTACGTTGTTAAAGGCCGCCGGCACCCGACCCGAGCCCGCGGTATCGGTACCCAAGGCAAAGCTTACGAGTCCCAGCGCCACCGCTACCGCCGAGCCCGAGCTGGAGCCTCCGGGGATATACCGCGGATCGAACGGGTTCGCGCATATCCCGTAAGGAGAGCGGACTCCTACCAGCCCGGTCGCGAACTGGTCGAGATTGGTCTTGCCGACGAGAATCGCCCCCGCGGCCTTGAGGCGTGCAACGACGGCGGCATCGGCGGAAGCCTTGTACGCGAATTCGGGACAGGCGGCGGTAGTCGCAAGCCCCTCGCAGTCGATGTTGTCCTTGACCGCGAAAGGAATGCCGTAAAGGGGGGGCTGCCGGGACGCTCCGGCGCCACGGGCCTCGATGGCCTGCGCTTGAGCAATCGCCTCCTCTTCGTCCATCAGGGTGATCCACACGCCGCGAGCGCGGCCGGTCGCGTCAAGCGAGCGCTGCCGGCGGTAGATCTCCCGCACCAGCTTAGTCGGCCGTAGAATCCCGTCGCGAAAAGCGGCCTGAAGGCTCGCCAAGTCGAAGCTCAGGCCCTGGAGGCTGCCGCGATGGCTTGTGGCAATCGGGATACTCACTTGTATACCAGTAGGTGTACCAAAGTTTAAGCAAACGATGTGCCACCGCCTACACGGAACAGTTTGATTGTTATGTCAACGCGTTACGGAAAAGGGTTGGGCGGGGCAGGCACCGTGTTCGTGCATGGCGCACCGCGTTGGTGCCGGACCCGCCCACTTCGCCATACCGCGAATCACGGGTGCTGATCCCTGACGCCGCGCCACCGCTCTCGTGGGGAGCGTCTGCACGCGACGATCCGGATTTGCCGGAGTAGTCCTCCAGGCTGAAGGACCGGTGAGCCAGCTCCGCCCTTCTAGGCCAGCATCCGGTACCGGCGTAGTTTCACGCCACCGCCTGGAGCAGTGGAGCGTCCGCCGGAAGCCTCGCCAGCGCCGCCACCCGCCCGATCACCACGATGGCCGGCGCGGCGATGCCCGCCGCCCGCGCGTCGGCGGCGATGCGGGAGAGGGTGCTCGCCACCGCCCGCTCTCCGGGAAGGGTGGCCGACTGGATCGCCGCGGCCGGAGTCTCCGGCGCGAGCCCGCCTTCCAGCAACGCCTGGGTGATCGAGGCAAGCCGCGCCACGCCCATGTAGATCACCAGCGTGGTGCCGCAGCGCGCGAGGGCCTCCCAATCGGGCTCCGCCCCGTCCCGGGCGTGTCCCGTGACCAGGGTGACGCCGTGGGCGAAATCCCGGTGAGTCACCGGGATGCCCAGCGCCGCTGGGGCGGCGATGCCGGCGGTGACGCCGTTCACCACCTCCACCTCGACGCCCGCCCGGGCCAGGGTTTCGAGCTCCTCGCCGCCGCGGCCGAAGACGAAGGGGTCGCCTCCCTTGAGCCGGGCCACCACCCAGCCGCGCCGGGCGTAGCGCACCATCAGCCGTTCGATGAGCGCCTGCGGGGTAGAGCGGCAACCGCCCCGCTTGCCGACGGGGATGACCCGGGCGTCTCGCTTGGCGAACCGGAGCGCTTCGGGATTCACCAGCTTGTCCATCAGGATGACCTGGGCCTCGCCCAGCGCCCGGACCGCCTTGAGGGTCAGGAGCTCCACGTCGCCGGGGCCTGCGCCGATGAGGTACACCTTGCCACGTTTTGCGTTCATGGCCGCTCGCCTGACACCGCCCGTTATCGGATAGCGTTCGATTCTTCCGTGCTACGCCGCCTGCCGGCGAGAAGCCAGCATGCGCCTCAACTCCGGCACGCAGGAGCCGCACTGGGTGCCGCACTGAAGCGTCTGCTGCAACGTTTGCAGGTTGGCGCCGGCGTCGATGGCGGCGGCGATCTCCCGCTCCGGAACGTTCAGGCAGTTGCACACCACGCGCCCGCGCGGGGAAAAGCCCGCCGGCGCCACCGGCACGGGGGCCAGTAGCCAGCGGCGCAGCTCCTCCACCGGCACCCCCCGGGTCATCCAGTCCTTGAGCCACGCCAGGGCGGCCGTCTCGCCGGTGAAGCGCGCCGCCGCCAGACGTCCGCCAGCGATTCGCACCCGCTTGGCGACCCCCCGCCGGGCGTCCACGTAGCTCATCACGCCGGCCTCGGATTCGAGGCCGAAAATACGATCGATCTCGGCAACCAGTTCCCCGTCCGCGGCCGAGGCGCTGGCGGCCCGCAGGATGACGCAATCGACGTCATGCCCGAACAGCCCGCAGCTCGCGCAGTCGAAGCGCTCGAGGAGGGGCTGAAGGCGCGTCAAGCGCGCCTGTGTCTCGCCCACCGCCATGGCCACCAGCTCCCAGGGCAGCGCCGCCTTCTCCACCCGCACCGCGGCGTGCTTCAGTTCCGGCTGCTTGGACGTGGGATCGAAAACGCTCACGGTGAGGGCGTTGGTGCCGTGGCCCGCCATAAAGCGGGAACCCCAGTGCATGGGCAGGAACACCTGGCCCGGACGCTGCTCCTCGGAAGCCTTGACGCGTACCACGATCGCCCCACGACGGCTCGCCACCCGCGCGAGATCGCCGTCGCGCAGCCCGCGCCGCGCCATGTCTTCCGGGTTCATCGCCAGCAGCGGTTCCTCTTCGTGATTGAACAGCCTCGCCACCCGCCCCGTGCGGCTCATCCCGTGCCACTGGTCCCGCAGCCGGCCGGTGTTGAGGCGGAACGGGTAGCGCGCGTCAGGCGATTCCGCGGGGGTCCGATAGCGCGTCGCCACGAACCGGGCGCGACCGTCGGCGGTGGGAAACACGCCATCGGCGTAGAGCCGCTCGGCGCCGCGGGCTGCTCCGGCAGGAAACGGCCACTGCTGGGGTCCCAGGGCGTCGAGCAGCGCGTAGCTCAAGCCCGTGATGTCCAGATCCCGGCCCCGGGTGGTCTCCCGGTGCTCGTTGAACACCTCTTCCGGCGCGCGGTAAGGAAAGAGGGTGGAAAAGCGCTCTCCCCGGTTGCCGAAGCGCAAGCGCCACTCCAGGCGACGGGCGAAATCCACCGCGATCACCCAATCGGGACGCGCCTCGCCGGGCGGCGGCACGGCGGCCCGTACCCGGGAGATGCGCCGCTCCGAATTGGTGACGGTGCCTTCCTTCTCGCCCCAAGTGGCGGCCGGCAGCAGCACATCGGCATAGGCCGCGGTCTCGGTGTCCCGGTACGCTTCCTGCACCACCACCAGCTCCGCCTTCTCCAGGGCAGCGCGCACCAGCGCCTGGTCGGGCATGGATTGGGCCGGATTCGTGCACGCGATCCACAACACTTTGATCTCGCCCGCGCGAGCCGCTTCGAACATCTCCACCGCCGTCTTGCCCGGTGTGGCAGGCACCTCGGCGACGCCCCACAGCCGCGCCACTTCCGCGCGATGCGCCGGGTTGGCCAGGTCCCGGTGGCCGGAGAGGAGATTCGCCATGCCGCCCACCTCCCGCCCGCCCATGGCGTTGGGCTGCCCGGTGAGGGAAAAGGGACCGGCACCCGGCCGGCCGATCTGTCCGGTGGCAAGGTGCAGGTTGATGAGGGCTGCGTTCTTATCGGTGCCATGGCTCGACTGGTTCAGGCCCTGGCAATAAAGCGAGAGCGTGGCGGGTGAGTCTGCGAACCAGCGCGCCGCTTGCACGATGTCCTCCGCCGGCACGCCGCAGAGGCTCGCCACCGTCTTGGGCGTATATTCCCGCACCGCGTCTTTGAGGGCGTCGAAACTCGTGGTATGGGCTTCGATGAAGGCGGTGTCGAGCCGCCCTTCCCACACCATGACGTGCAACATACCGTTGAACAGCGCCACGTCGGTACCCGGCAGGATGGGAAGGTGCAGATCCGCCGCCGCCGCGGTGTCGGTGCGGCGGGGATCCACCACGATCATTTTCACCGCGGGGTTCGCGCGGCGCGCCTCCTCGATGCGCCGGAACAGGACCGGGTGGGCGTAAGCGGTATTGGAGCCGGCGATGAAAAAGCAATGGGCGTGTTCGATGTCGGCGTAGCAGGTGGGCACGCTGTCGGCGCCGAGGGTCGCCTTGTACCCGGCCACGGCCGAGGACATGCACAGGCGCGAGTTGGTATCGATGTTGTTGGTGCCGATCAGCCCCTTCGCCAGCTTGTTGAAGACATAGTAGTCCTCGGTGAGGAGCTGGCCCGAGATGTATAAGCCCACGGCGTCCGGCCCGTGCTCCAGCACGATGCGGGCAAAGCGCTCGGCCAGGTAGTCCAGGGCCTCGTCCCATCCCGCGCGGCGGCGCGGCTCATCGCGGTTTCGCCGCAGCTCCGGGTACAGGGCCCGGCCGTCTGCTCCGGCGGTCAAGTGCAACGTCGAGCCCTTGCTGCACAGGCGGCCGAAGTTGGCCGGATGATCCGGATCGCCGGCGACGCCCATGATGCGCCCGCCCTCCGTTTCGATCACGACCCCGCAGCCGACGCCGCAGTAGCAGCAGGTGGATTTGACGTGGGGCATGGACGTTCACCCGGGGCGATCGGCGCTCATCGCGGAGCCGCGGAATCGCAAAGCTGGAGAAAAATCACCCCCTCTTCCACCTTCACCGGGTAGACCGGCGCGCAACCCTCGTCCGGAGCCACCGCCTCCCCCGTGTCCAGGCAGACGTTCCAGCCGTGGAGGGGGCAGGCCACCTTGCGGCCGAACACGATCCCTTGGGACAGGGGGCCGCCCTTGTGGGGGCAGCGGTCCAGGAGGGCGAAGACCTCGTCGGCGGCGGTGCGGAACACGGCGATGTTCCCCTCCGAGGTTTCCACCACCCGGGCGCCCAGGCGCGGTACGTCGTCCAAGGCACAAACCGGTATCCACCGATCCGCCTTCGCCGCGGCCTCTTCCATTTCCATCGCTGCTGCATCCATTCCCACGCATCCCCCGCTCGATCGACAAGACCCGCTTACGCTTCCGCTGCTTCGCGCCGCGGCACGATGCGCACCGGCTGGAACTCCTGGGCGGCGGCCCCTTGCACGCACGCTTGCCAGGGATCTTTCTCGCCCTGCAGCGCGTAGAGCAGCCGCTCGTACAGGGCGCGCCGCCCCTGGGGGTCGTCCACGATGCGGGACTTCACGTAATCGAGCCCCACTCGGCTCACCCAGTGCACCGTGCGGTCCAGATAGCGGGCTTCCTCCCGGTAGAGCTGGAGAAAGGCGCCGCAGTACTCGAGCACTTCCTCGTGGGTTTTCACCTTCACCAGGAACTGGGCCACCTCGGCCTTGATGCCGCCGTTGCCGGCCACATAGATCTCCCAGCCGGAATCCACGCCGATCACGCCCACGTCCTTGATGGTGGACTCGGCGCAGTTGCGCGGACAGCCGGAGACCGCCATCTTCACCTTGTGGGGCGCCCACATGCGCTCGAACGCCTTCTCCAGCTCGATGCCCATGCGGGTGGAATCCTGCACGCCGAAGCGGCACCATTCGCTCCCGACGCAAGTCTTCACCGTGCGCAGCGCCTTCCCGTAGGCGTAGCCGGAGGGCATACCCAGGTCCGCCCATACCTTGGGCAGGTCCTCCTTCTTCACCCCCAGGAGGTCGATGCGCTGGCCGCCGGTGATCTTGACCGTGGGGATCCGGTACTTCTCGGCCACGTCGGCGATGCGGCGCAACTGCTGAGGCGAAGTCACCCCCCCGTAGATGCGCGGCACGACCGAATACGTGCCGTCCTTCTGGATGTTGGCGTGGGCCCGCTCGTTGATGAAACGGGACTGGGGATCGTCCCGGGCTTCGTGGGGCCAGGTGGAGATCAAATAATAGTTGAGCGCCGGACGGCAGGTGGCGCAACCGTTGGGGGTACGCCAATTGAGGAACTCCATGGTCTCGGGGATGGAGAGCAGCTTCTCCTCCCGGATGGCCTTGCGCACTTCCTCGTGGGTGAGATCGGTGCAGCCGCACAGGGGCTTCGCCGTGGGCTGGGGCGCGTAGGCGCCGCCGATGGTGGAGGCGAGGATCTGTTCCACCAGCCCGGTGCACGAGCCGCAGGAGGAAGAGGCCTTGGTGTGCCTGCGCACGTCCTCCAGGGTGAACAGCCCTTTCTCTTTGATGGCCTTCACGATGGCGCCCTTGCACACGCCGTTGCAGCCGCAGACCTCCATGTCGTCGGCCATGGCGGCGGCCTTGTTCTGGCCCTGGTGGCCAGCGTTGCCCAGGTGGGTCTGGCCGAACATCAGGTGATCGCGGATTTCGGCGATGTTCTGGCGGTCGCGCAGCAACTGGAAATACCAGGCGCCGTCCACCGTGTCGCCGTAGAGCACGCTGCCCACCAGCACGTTGTCCCGAATCACCAGCTTCTTGTACACGCCTCCCACCGGGTCGGAGAGCACGATCTCTTCCGAGCCCTCATCGCCCATGAAATCGCCCGCGGAGAACACGTCGATGCCGGTCACCTTGAGCTTGGTGGAGGTGACCGAGCCCTCGTAGCGGCCGATGCCCATCATGGCCAGGTGGTTGGCGCACACCCGCGCCTGCTCGAACAGGGGCGCCACCAGTCCATAGGTGACGCCCCGGTGGCTCACGCACTCGCCCACCGCGTAGATGCGCGGATCGAACGTTTGCATGGTATCGTTCACCACAATCCCCCGGTGGCAATGCAGCCCCGCCGCCTCAGCTAGCGCCGTGTTGGGGCGGATACCCACCGCCATCACCACCAGCTCCGCCGGAAGCTCGGTGCCGTCGGCGAAACGCACCGCTTTCACCCGCCCGTCTTCGCCGCCGACGATTTCCTTGGTCTGGGTCTTCAGCCGGAACTTGAGGCCCCGTGCCTCCAGCGATTTCTGCAACAGTCCCGCCGCCGTGGGGTCGAGCTGCCGTTCCATCAGCCACTCCATGAGATGGACCACGGTCACGTCCATGCCCCGGAGCTTGAGCCCGTTGGCCGCCTCCAGTCCCAGCAGCCCCCCGCCGATCACGACCGCATGGCGATGTCTGGCCGCTGCCTCGATCATGGCGTGGGTGTCCTCCACGTCCCGGTAGGTGATGACCCCATCCAGGTCGTTGCCGGGAATGGGCAGGATCACCGGGTTGGAGCCAGTGGCGAGCAGTAGCCGGTCGTAGGGCGCCTGGGTGCCATCCTCGGCCTCCACCACCCTTTTCACCCGGTCGATCTTCACGACCCTTTTGCCGAGGTGGAGATGGATCCCGTGCTGAACGTACCAATCCAGATCGTTTAGGATGATGTCCTGGAGGGTCTGCTCCCCCGCCAGCACCGGCGAGAGCAGAATGCGATTGTAGTTGGGATAGGCTTCCGCGCCGAATACGGTAATGTCGTACAAATCGGGGGCGAGCTTGAGCAGCTCCTCCAGGGTCCGCACCCCGGCCATGCCGTTGCCCACCACCACGAGTCTCGGTCTGATCACCGCACCCTCCTTCTTCAGGCGATTCATCCCATGCCGGCCATGAACGAAAAAGCGCCCAAGACCTCGGAAACCGCCCGTCCGACGGTCGTGGACGCCTTTGTCCTCGAGAACTTCCGTCCCTTAGCCGATCGGGCTGGGGTCTGATCGCTCGGCCGCCGTTGGCCGGAAGCCCGTGGGGGAACCCTTCGCGCTCCCCCGCTTCACTCCCTGTTTAGCAACTGCTGTGCCAGGCGCCGGGAAAGGGCCGGAGACGGTTTTTCTCCCACGGGGATCGGATCTTGCGCCTCCGCACCCCTGGGGTCGCTCCGGCTCAGTGCACCGGAGCGGTGCGCTCTGGCCGGCGATGCACGCCTATGGTGCCGCTCAAGCCCCCGCCATGAGCAAGTAGATCAGGATCAGGTTCACCGCCAAAGAAGCGAGGGCCGCCCATTGCCACAGCACCAGGGGATCGCGTTCCACCAGGGGGGTCGCGCGCCGCACCCCGATTGGCCGCTGGTCTCCCCGTTCCAGGGCCAGCACCATCTCCTCCGCCGTCTCGAACCTGTGCCGCGGGTCCCGAGCCACCGCTTTCAGGATCACGTCCTCGAACCAGGTGGGGATATCCGGCCGGTAGCGGGACGGGGGAACTGGATCGCCGAAGCGCGGGCGTTGGAACGGCTCGATCTCGCCGTAGGGATAACGGCGGGTGAGTAGGTGGTAAAGGCTCACCCCGGCGGCATAGAGATCCGATTGCACGCTGGCGGGTTCTCCGGCGACGCGCTCCGGCGCCATGTAGCTGGGGGTGCCGGGGTTTGCCGGGGAAGCCCCGGCCGTTTCCCCGGCGTGGAGCGCCACCCCCAGGTCTAGCACCCGCAGCCGGCCGTCGGCCCCCAGGTGGACGTTGGCGGGCTTCAGGTCCCGGTGCAGCACCCGCATGCGGTGCAGGTGGCCCAAGGCCTTGCCCAGACGGATGCCGATAGAAACCGCCTCCGCCACGCTGAAGTGCCTGCCCCGGTCCAGGTGCTGCTGCAGCGTGGCTCCCGGGTGATAGGTCATCACGTAATAGAGAAAGCGGCGCGAGCCCGGAGGCAGCGGAACGACCTGCGGAAAGTAATGGGCCAGCACCCGCCCAGCGAGCCATTCTTCGGACAGAAGCGCCTCCAGGCTTTCCCGGTCGTCCCGCAAGGCGGGCTGCAGAGTTTTCAGCACCAGGGCCTGGCCGCTTTCCCCGTGCCGCACCTGGTAAAGCAGCGTCGCCCGGGATTCGTGCAGTAGCGCCTCCACCACGAAATCGTCGATGCGCTGCCCGGGCCTCAGCCGCGGCGGCAGGGGAAGCTGGCGACCCAGGTCCGCAAGATCCCGCCATTCCCGGGGTGGCACTTCCCTCACCCGCACCACCAGGGCAGTGGCGTTGTCGTGGCCGCCCCGGGCGAGCGCCTCCCGCACCAGGGTCTCGGCGGCGCGCCGGGGCGCCTCGTAGAGGCGCAGGATCTCGTGGATGCGCCGCTCACCCAGCGGCTCCCAGACGCCATCGCTAGCGAGCAGGAACACGTCCCCGGCCGCGAGCTCTCCCTCGCTGTAGTCCACCGCCAGGTGCTGGTCGAGCCCCACCGCCCGCCGCAGCACGTGGCGCAGGTCCGGCCGCTCCCACACGTGATCGTTCGTGAGCCGCTCCAGGGAGTGCTTGCGCAGGCAATAGATGCGGGTGTCGCCCACGTGGGCGACCCAGTAGCGATGGCCCCGCAGCACCAGCAGGCTCAGGGTGCTCGCCATGCCCTGGAGTTCCCGATGGACAGCCGCCTGGGCGAGCAACCACCGGTTGATGGCCGCCAGCACCTTGTCCAGGGCGTAGGGAACGTTCCAGGTCTCGGGGGTGGCGTAGTAGTCTGAGAGAACCCCGCGCACGGTACACTCGGCCGCCTCGCGGCCGCCGCCGTTGCCGCCCACGCCATCGGCCACGGCGAAGGCGAGGCCCTTGGACCAGCGTTGCTCGTCCTCGGGGGTGACGACGCCGAAGCAGTCCTCGTTGCGGCTGCGCCGGCCCGCCTCGGTCGCGTGGCCGAATTCCACCTCGAGCCGCGCGGCCGCGCTCTGCCCGGGCGGCGCGGCTTGGCGGATGGATTCGGACGCAGCGCTGACCATGGAAGGTGAAAACGCTCAAACCCTGGCGGCGGTCATGTGAGGCGCGCCCCAAGTGGTGCGCCAGCGGGTCCTCACCCCGTAGAGCCCCGCGAGCGCCAGCAATCCCAGTCCCGCAAAGACAAGCAGCCCCAGCTGATAGTCTCCGGTCAGCTCTTTCGAGTAGCCCAGGCTGGAGGCGAGAAAGAAGCCGCCCAGCCCGCCCGCCATGCCCACCAGCCCCGTCATGACGCCGATCTCCTTCCGAAACCGCTGGGGCACCAGCTGGAACACGGCACCGTTGCCCATGCCGAGGCACAGCATCGCCGCGACGAACACCGAAAGCGCCATCCATGCCTGGCCCAAGCCGGTGGCCGCCAGCCCGATCAGAAGCGAGGCCAGCGTATACATGGCGAGCAGCGACCGGATTCCGCCCAAGCGGTCCGCCATCGCCCCGCCCACAGGACGCACCAAGGAGCCGGCGAACACGCACGCGGCGGTGAAATAGCCGGCCGACACGGCGTCAAGACCGTACTGGTCATTGAAATAGATGGTCAGCGACGAGGCCAGACCGACGAAGCCGCCGAAAGTGACGCTGTAGAAGAACATGAACCACCAGGCGTCCCGATCTTTAAGCACGCGCAAGTACTCGGCAAGCGGCTTGGGCGCCGGGCATTCCGGGCTGTCCTTGGCGAGCGCCAGATAGATCACAAGCGCGATGCCGAGCGGGATCAAGGCCAGACCGAAGACGTTGTTCCACCCGAACGCCTGGGCGAGCCCGGGGGCGAAGAGCGCTGCCAGCACCGTGCCGGAGTTGCCGGCGCCCGCGATGCCCAGGGCGGTTCCCTGGTGCTCGGGAGGATACCAACGGGAAGCAAGCGGCAGCGCCACCGCAAAGGAGGCGCCCGCGACCCCCAGGAACGCGCCCAGGAGCAGCGCCTGCTGGAACGTGTGAATGCCCCACAGCCATGCCACCGCGAGGGCGGCCATCACCACGACCTGTCCGACCACACCGGCGCGTTTGGGCTTCAAGTGATCCACCAGCACCCCCATGACGATGCGCAGCAACGCGCCAGCGAGCACGGGAGTTGCCACCAGGAGTCCCTTCTGGCTCGCGGTGAGCCCCAGGTCCGCCGCGATCTGCACCGCCAGCGGACCCAGAATCACCCACACCATGAAGCTTAAATCGAAGTAAAGAAACGCCGCCAGCAGCGTGGGCGCGTGGCCCGACTTCCAGAAGCCTGCCTTCATTTGATTCGATTCCTTTCGATCCAGGGATGTTAAGCCGCCGGGCGCATCTGGCGCCGGTACAAGAACTCAAGCACACGGCCCCGCAACTGGTGGTAGCGCGCCTCGGCCGTCAGGGCCACCCGGTCCCGGGGACGCGCCAAGTCCACCGGCACCACTTCTCCCACCGTCGCGGCGGGTCCGTTGGTCATTAGCACGATGGCATCCGACAGAAGCACCGCCTCGTCCACGTCGTGGGTGATCATGAGCACGGTGTTGCCGAGCCGGGCATGGATTTCCATCACCGAGTCTTGCAAGTGGGCCCGCGTCAGGGCATCCAGCGCGCCGAAGGGCTCATCCATCAGCAGCACTTTGGGCTCCATGGCAAGCGCCCGCGCGATTCCGACGCGCTGCTTCATGCCGCCGGAGATCTCCGAAGGACGCTTGTCCTTGGCGGCCGCCATGTGGGTGAGCTCCAAGTTGTAAAGCGTCCACTCGTGGCGCTCGGCGCGAGTCTTGCGGTCGCGGAACACCTTGTCCACCGCCAGCCGCACGTTCTCGTACACCGTCAGCCACGGCAGCAGGGAGTGGTTCTGGAACACCACGGCCCGGTCGGGGCCGGGGCCGCGCACCTCGCGCCCGTCCAAAAGCACGATGCCCTCGGTCGCCTCAAGAAGGCCTGCCACGATGTTGAGCACCGTGGTCTTGCCGCACCCGGAATGGCCGATGATGGAAACAAAAGCGCCCCTGTCCACGGCCAGATCCACGTTCTCCACGGCGCAATATGCGCCCGTAGGCGTGTGGAAGGTCATGCCGACCCGCTCGAGCTGGAGATAGGAAGACACGGTGCGCACTCCTTCAGCGGGCGTTGTAGTCGAAGCGGCGCGAGAGCGCGTTCATCACCGCTTCCAGCACGATTCCGACAGCGCCGATCAAGACGATGGCGACGATGATGCTGGGCACGGAGAGGTTGTTCCACTCATCCCAGACGAAGAAGCCGATGCCGATTCCGCCGGTCAGCATCTCGGCAGCGACGATCACCATCCACGCGATGCCGAGGGACAGACGCATGCCGGTTATCACGTAAGGGAGCGCTGCCGGCAGCATCACCTTGCGCGCGATCTCCAGCGGCCCCAGCTTGAGCACGGCCGCGACGTTGAGATAATCCTTCGGCACCGCCCGCACCCCCGCCGCCGTATTGATGATCATGGGCCAGATGCTGGTGATGAAGATGACGAACACCGCCGACGGGTTCACCGCCTTGAATAGAAGCAGCCCGATGGGCAGCCACGCCAGGGGGCTCACCGGCCGCAGCACCTGGATGAGCGGCTGCCACGCCCGGTGGAAGGTAACGCTCATGCCCATGAGGAAGCCGACCGGAATCCCCACGAGCGCCGCGAGGCCGAACCCCGCCCCGACCCGCGCCAGCGAATAGGCAAGCTGCCAGCCAATTCCCTTGTCATTGGGTCCGTTGTCATAGAACGGATTGGCAAGCAGCTCGACGGCCCGATCCCAGGTCTGGCCCGGCGTGGGAAGCTCGGTAGCGATGTGCTCCTGCATGAAGGCCCAAGCCCCCAGCACGATGAGGAAAGTCAGTCCCGCCAGGGACATGGAAGTCAGAGCCGCGGCCGTCTTTGCAGCCAGCCGAGACTCGGGCTTGCGCCCCACGCTGGCGGGCGCCACGCGCGGTGCGCCGCGCGATCGCGGCGTCGGGTCTCGCGTCTCCGCCCGTCGTTCCTCGCGCACGACCATTGCCAGGTTGACAGGTTTTGCGGTCATGGTGAGCTCTCCGGTTTGATCGGCCGCAGCCGCGGGTGCATCGGCCCGAAGCGGCTACGCATTCAGTTTCGCCAGATCAGACATCGCCGCCTTCATGTTCTTGATCTTGAACCCGGCCAAGTACTGCATGAGCTTGCTCGGGTCATAGCGCATGCCATCGAAGAACAAGTCCGGGCCCATCTCGATGGGCTGGGTGGCCTGGGTCAGCGTCCACTTGCCTTGGTGGACACCTTCCGGCTTGTGGTCGATGGTGGGATAGGGAACGCCCAGCTCCTTGGCCGCTTGCCGGTAAAGGTCCGCCCGATACACGGAAGCGGCCGTTTTCTTGATGTCGATGGGCGTTTCAATCTGGCCCCAGCGCAACATCTGGGTGAGAAACCACGCCGCGTGGGACTGCCAGGGAAACGTGGCCGCGTAGCGGTAGAAGACGTTGAAGTCCGGGAGCGGCCGGGGCTGTTCCTCCTTCGCGTAGCGGAAGGTGCCGGTCATGGACATCTTCACCACGTCCTCCGGCGCGTTCACGTAGGCCTTCTGGGAGATGATTTTCACGACCTCCATGCGGTTTTCCGGCTTGTCCATCCACTGGGCCGCCTCGATCAGCGCCTTGATGGCTGCCTTATGGGTGTTGGGGTGCTTCTCCGCCCACTCCAGGTTCACGCCGAACACTTTCTCCGGGTTGTTGTTCCAGATCTCGTAGTTGGTGACAAGCACGCGGCCGATGCCCATTTCCACCGCTCGCGAGTTCCACGGCTCGCCGACGCAATAGCCGACGATGTTCTTGGCGTTCAAGTTGGCCACCATCTGCGGGGGCGGAATGACGATCAGCCGCACGTCGTTGTCGGGATCGATGCCCGCGGAAGCCATCCAATAGCGGATTTCGTAGTTGTGGGTCGACACCGGGAAAACCATGGCGAAGGTCATGGGCGGCTTTCCCGCGGCCTTGTCCGCGTCGATCACTTTCTTGAGCGCCCGAGCACTCAAGGGGCGCTCGCTCATCGCCGCCGGATCGGCTTCCACCATCCGCTCGTAGAGCTCGTTGGAGACGGTAATGGCGTTTCCGTTGAGATCCATGCTGAAGGCGGTGATGGTGGGCTTGGGCGTGGCGCCGATTCCGAGGGAGGCGGCGATCGGCATCCCAGCCAGCATGTGGGCGCCATCCAGCGCGCCGATCGCCACTTTGTCCCGGATGTTGGCCCAGGAAGCCTCCTTCGACACCGTGACGTCGAGGCCGTACTTCTTGAAGTAGCCCTTCTCGAATGCCACCACGATGGGCGCGCAGTCGGTGAGGGGAATGATGCCGAGCATGAGCTTGGTCTTCTCCAGACCTTCGGAGCCTGCCGCCCACGCGGCCGAGCGGATGGCGGGCGGCACCAGCGACAGGATGGAGGCGCCGGCCGCCACGCCGGCCAGCTTGATCACGCGGCGCCGCTCCGGGTTGACAGGCCCCGGATGGCCGTTGCAATGCGTGCTTTCGGTCATTTCGTCTCCTCGAAACAGGTCACCCAAAAGACAACACAAAAAAAGAAAGCGCCCTGACATTGCGGTTTGCTCCACAATTCAGGACGCCTTTGTCCTTCCGCCGGGCCGGTCTTTCCCGCGCTCCGCCCAGCGGCTGCGCTCCGACGCTGGAACGCTTGCCCGAAGGCCTTTCATGCAGGGAGCATGCCAGCTCCCCGCATCCCGCATTTTTCCAGACGTGCCAAGGTGTTGCAGGCCGATCCCGCCATCGCCGGCCGTGCCCGCCATGCCGCCCGCACCATCGCGGTGCGCCGCTGCACCAAATCAGCCCAATCGCTTCATGAAATCGATCACATCCCGCGCCACGTCCGCCAGCCGCATCTTCCTGTCCATGGCCATCTTGCGCAGGAGGCGGTACGCCTCCTCCTCATCGACGCCACGCGCCTTCATGATGACGCCCTTGGCGCGCTCGACCACCTTGCGCTCGTCGAGCCGCGTTTGCGCTTCCGCCAGCGCCCGTCTGAGCGCCTGGTCCGCCTCGAAGCGCGCGATCGCCACGCGTAGAATACTGTCGATGCGCGCGGGGTCGATGCCGTCCACCACGTAAGCCGAAACGCCCGCCCGAATGGCCGCCTCGATGGTCTGCGCGCTCCGGTCGGCAGTGAACAGGACGATGGGCCGCGGCGTCGCACGGGTCACGGCGCAGAGCTGCTCCAGCACGTCGCGGCTCGGGGACTCGGCGTCGACGATGACCACATCGGGCTTGAGTTTCAGGACCAGCTCGTGGAGCTCGAAAGCCGAGCGCGCCTGAGCTGCCACCTCGCACCCTACCGCGGTCAGGGCTTCCTTGAGCAGGCCCACATCCCTGGCCGTATCGTCCACCAGAATCACGCGCATGGAAGCTCCGTTGTTTCCGAGCAGCGCCGCCAAGTCCGGCTCCAACCGATAAAAAAAATCCACCCCGCCTGCCAGTCAGGAAGGACTTCGTTGTCCACGCGGGACCCCTGCTGGTCACAATCGTTCGGCGCCGCTCCACAGCGGCAGCGGCACGCAACGGCTCGCGGGCTCGCACCGCCGCTGCTCGCTTCCAAAACCCAAACGCAACGTCTGTGCCACCCGCAACGCGGCGGGAGGAGCGCCTTGATTTCAATCGGAATACGAAGCGACCGGAGAATCAGCCCGTGGGCGAAGACAGAGGCATCGCCGCCCCGCCGTGGTGCGGTGCGCTTTGACGATGCACCAAGTCGAGACGTCAGTGCCCCGTCACGACAAGCAACTTGCAGGACACGACACCAGAACCTATCCCAACATCGAACAGGGTGCGTGGAGCGCAGCGAAGCGCATCGCGTACCCGCGCGCCAATCTGGAGCACGCCGCGACATTCGTGGCCAACATCATGCAGAGGGCGATGCTGGTGACGCTCCTCGGTCTCATGCTTGTGGCGATGACCATGCCCGAGGCCTCCCTCCTGGGAATACATCCGTTATCGTTCGCGCATCCCGTCGCCTATGTCTACGGGATGCGCATGGTGAGGCAGGCCCATACGCAACGCCATGGGCCGGCTGCCGCCGCGGAACGCCGACTCAGAGGAACTCGGTCCTGGCGGCCTCCACGGCATCGCGGAGCCTGCGGGCCGCACGCTCGACCTCGTGCTTCAGGTCTTCGAAGACGGCGTCCCGGGCTTCCGGAAGCCGCCGCACCAGGCGCTCGAGCTCCCGGGCCTGGCGCCGCAGGGCGAGCACCCGCTCGTCGGCCCGCAGCCTGCCGCTTTCGGAAAGTTGCGCGGCCCGGCGCTCGAGGCGATCGATCTCGGCTTCCCAGGCCCGCAGGCGGGAACCGATCGAGCGCAGGTAGGCGTCGCGCATGCCCATGGGGCTTCTCCGGGTAGATCTATCCCGCGGCCCCCAGTGCTGCCGCCAGGGCCACCGCCGCCAATCCCAGGGCGGCGCCCGCAGCCATGCGGGAAGCGCGCAAGGCCCGCTCCAGACTTTCGTTGGCGTTGACCTGCTTCTCCAGCGCCTGGGCCAGGCGCTGGATCTGCTCGGCAAGCTCGGCGGTAAGCCTCGCCTGGTCGGTGAAATGGCGCTCCAGCGCCTCGAGCCGGGCGCTCAAGTCCCGCTCCCGCCCGGTGCTGCGGGCCGTCATCCACGAGGAGACGATGCGTTCGGCGACGGACACGAGCGGTCCGATGGACTTCAGGATCGGCATGAGCTCAATGGCCATGGGCTCCTCTCGATGCCATCTCGGGCTAACACAATGGAAGAATGCTAACCGATGCGCGAGCGCCAGAACACCGGGGAGCCGCTCCACCGCCGTCCTTCCCGGCGGCCCACGGCGCGCTTAGAATAACGACCTTGCGCGCCGTGGGACCGGAGCACGAGCAACGCCGCCTGCCGCGAACTTTCGAGAGCCGGCGCGGCGTTTGTCGCCTCCCGGCCCACCCGATGCCTGCTAGGTTCGAATAGGAAGCGAGATCTCCGATCCATGGGCGCCGAAATCCACGCTGTTCATCCCCCCGCGCCCGGGACTCCGGAAGCGCTGAGCGTGAGCCCCGTGCTCGGCACGCCCGACCGGCTGCTGGTGCACTACGCCGAAATCGGCATCAAGGGCCAGAACCGGCCCCGCTTCGCCGAGTTGCTGCGCCAGAACATTGAGCACCGGCTGCGCCGGGCGGGCGCGGCGGCCCGGGCGCGCTTGACCCACGACGGCCTGTACGTGGAGATCCCGCCCGGCGCCGAGCTGGAGCGGCTGGTGACCGCCGTCGCCCAGGTGCCGGGCATCGCCTGGTTCGCTCCCGCCTATTCCTTTCCCCGGCCGGCCGCAGGCTGGAGCGAAACGGACGTCCAGCGCCTCGAAGCGGCCCTGGTCGCCCTCGCCCGGGCGAAGGCCCCCGAGCCGACGTTCAAGGTCCGGGTGAAGCGCTCCGACAAGCGCTTTCCTCTCAACTCCAGCGAGCTCGCCCGGCGCTTCGGCGCGGCGATCATCGCGGGCTCCGGCTGGTCCAAGGTGAACCTGGAATCCCCTGATCGGGTTTTCGGCGTGCACATCGCCCGGGAGGCCGCCTACCTCTTCACCGACCGGGTGGAAGGCATCGGCGGGCTGCCGGTGGGCGCGAGCGGGCGGGTGTTGGCCCTCCTCTCCGGCGGGATCGACTCTCCGGTGGCAGCCTACCTCATGGCGAAGCGGGGCTGCCGGGTGGATTTCCTGCACGTGGCGGCGACCCGCATCGACCAGGAAAGCGTGGCGGCGAGCCCGGTAGCGGAGCTGGCGCGGCTGCTGTCCCGCTACACGCTGCGCTCACGCTTGTTTGTCGTGCCTTCGGCCCGCTTCGACATCGGGCTGCTCCAGCGCCGCAGCGCCTACGAGCAAGTGCTGTTTCGCCGCTTCGCCGCCCGCGTGGCCGAGCGGCTCGCCCGGCGCCTCGGCGCGCCGGCCCTGGTGGCGGGGGACAGCCTGGGCCAGGTAGCCTCCCAAACCCTCAAGAACATGGTCACCATGTCGGCGGCGGTGGAGCTGCCGATCCTCAGGCCTCTCCTCGCCTACGACAAGCGGGAGATCATCGACCTCGCCCGCGCGATCGGGACCTACGAGACCTCCATCCGGCCGTACAAGGACTGCTGCTCCCTCCTCTCTCCCCAGCCGCGGACCGCCTCGCGGCACGAAGAGGTGAGCGCTCTGGAGTCCGAACTCTTCCCCGACTACGGCGTCCTGGTGGAGCAGACCCTGACGGAAGCGATCTGCTTCACCTTCGACTGCGGGGAGCGGATCCAAGAGCCTGTGGGCCTCTCGGCAACCGGGATGGCAGGTGCCGACCGGAACCCGGCCCATCAGGCTGGCCCCGCCCTCGAGGAGTGACGCCATGAAAACGTTTCTGGTGTTGATCATCGGCGGCCTGCTCGGCGCCATCGCAGGCTTTGCCGCCGGCATTTTCGCCTATCCGTACATCTTCCTCGCCGACATCGTCGCGACGGAACAGGTGAACAACCCCGTCGGCCGCCAGGTGGTGGCAAGGGGAACCTTCATCCACGCCAATCCCTCAGATCCGATCCATTACGGCAAGGGGCGGGTGACGGTGTATCGGGACCTGGTGCACCTGGAAAGCAATTTCGAAGTGGGCCCGTGACCGAAGTTTCACGTCTACCTGGTGCCCGAGAAGAACGTGATGCCCGACACCGACGCGGCCAGAACCATGTACGTGGATCTCGGACGGCTCAAGGTATTCAAGGGTAGCCAGAACTACCCGATTCCGGAAGGCATGGACCTTTCCAATTACGAGAGCATGGTGATCTGGTGCGAGCAGTTCGGCGTGCTCATCTCGCCGGCACCCCTCGATCCGTTCTAGCCGGCGGCGCAAGTCCTGGCTGGGAGAAATCCTTGACTTCGACTGACCGTTGCGTCCCGCGGGGCTGCCTTCTCTCCGGGGCAGAGCCTCGCCCCGTTCAGCGCGGCGTTTGCCCTCAGAACTGCCCCAGTAGCACGTACAGCCAAAACAGGGTAAAGAGCGCCGGCGCGCCGATCAGGTAATACTTCGACGGCACGGCACCGGCGACCCGGTGGATGAGCTTGGCGCGCGCCAGGGCCGCACCGCCTTCGTGCAGGTGAAACCGAGCGTCCCCCGGGTAGCGGGCCGCCAGGTCGTCGAGCTTCGCGCCCCACACGTCCTGGAAAAGGACGGTGCGGCCGATAGAGAAGACCCACACCAGGGAGACGACGAAGCCGGCCAGGTAGATGAAGATAGGCCAGGACTGGGCATCCGTGGCGAACGCCAGCTCCACCCCGATCGCCAGCAAGGCGTTGGCCAGCAGCAGGACCTGCAGCTTTTGGGTCTTGATCACGTTTTCCCGTGCCCAGAGATCCATGAGCAAGCGGTAGCTCTGCCAGTCGCGCTCGGTCTCGCTCTCCATCGGCGATCCTCCCCTCTTTTGGCCGGCTCAAGCCTTGCGGCGCGCCCGGGCGATCCGCTCGCCGTCGCCCTCGCCCGCCTCCGGTCGATTCCGAATCTCCATGGGCCTTTCCTCCAGCGGCCCTATGGTACCAGCGTTCGCCCCAGCCGACGCCGGCTCCTCAGCGCAAACCCGCGAGAAACTTCTCGAGCCGCTTCACCGACACGGGATAAGGGGTCTTCAACTCCTGGGCGAAGAGCGACACTCGCAGTTCTTCCAGCATCCAGCGGAATTCCTCCAGCCGGGGGTCGGGGGCGCCGGTCTTGCGGCTGCGCTCCAGGCGTTGCTGCCATTCGCTCGCCAGGCGTTGGATTTCCCTCGTCCACCTGGCATCTCGCTCGCCGAAGTCCCGCAGCTTTTCCAGCCGCCGCTGCACGGCCTTGAGGTAACGCGGGTATTCCGCGAGGCGCGGGTACGGCGTGGCAGCGAGGAAGCCCCGGCGGACCAGGGAGTCCAGTTGCCAGGTCACATCCGGCGCTACGTGTTTCCACGCCCGCGCGGCGGGACTCGCCAGCAGTTTTCTCGCCGCCTGGGCTTCGGTCAGGATCTGGGTGAGAAGCCGGATGTACTCTTCTCCCACCACCGGGAGCTTGGCCCGCACCTGCTTGGCCCGGGCCTCGTAATCGCGGCGGGTCCGGATCGGGGATTCGTCGCTCCATACCGCCCGGTCGGCGATCGCCGAGACGAGCTCCTCCTTGAGCGCTTCCCCGTCCCCGTAAGGGGCGTAGAGCATGGCGAGCTGGGGTGCGTCCCGTAGCCTCCGCTCCATCTGCTTCAACGGCTCTTTGAGCTCCAAGCGGAACAGGCGGTTGATCCCCGCGCGAGATGCCGCCGCCGCTTTTTCCGCGGTCTCCAACAGGGTAAGCCGCACCGACTCTCCCTCGTCCACCAGGGCCGGGTAACCTATGAGGACATGCCCGCCGCGACGGAATTCCACCGCTTCCGGCAGCTCCAGGTCGCCCCAGCGCTCGAGCCCCGGGCGTTCCCAGGCGCCCTCGGGGGCGAACGCGGCCTGGGCCCGCTCCCCCAGCGCCCGGCGCAGCGCGTTCAGGTCCCGCCCCATGGCGAGCTCCGCCCCTTTTTCGTCCACCACCCGGAAGTTCATGTGGAGATGGGCCGGAAGCGCCACCGCCCGCAGCACGTCCGGGGGCACCTCCACGCCGCGCATCCGGGTCAACACGCGGCTCAGGGCTTCCGTCAAGGGCGTTGCCTTCGAGAACCGGTCCAGGGCCGTCAGGGCCTCGGTGACGGATTCCGGGAGCGGCACGAAGGCCCGGCGCAAGGACTTGGGAAGCCCGCGGATCAGGGCGTTCAACTTCTCCCGCAGCATGCCCGGTACCAGCCACTCGAAGGGGGCGGCGGGGAGCTGATTGAGCAAGGGGAGGGGCACGGTGGCGGTGACCCCGTCCAGGGGATGGCCGGGCTCGAAGCGATAGGAAAGCCCGAGTTCCACCCCGTTCACGTCCAGCCGCTCCGGGTAGAGGTCCTCGGTGATGTCTTCCGCTTCATGCCGCATGAGATCCTCGCGGGCCATGAACAGGAGCCGGGGATTCTTCGCTTCCGCCTCTTTGCGCCAGCGCTCGAAAGAGTGGCCGTTGTACACGCCGGGCGGAATGCGGACGTCGTAGAAGGCGAACATGCGCTCTTCGTCCACCAGCACGTCCTGGCGCCGGGACTTGTGCTCCAGCGCTTCGATTTCTTCCCGCAGCCTTTCGTTGTGCCGGAAAAACTCGCCCCGGGTGTCGAACTCGCCGGCTACCAGGCCGCGGCGGATGAAGATCTCCCGGGACGCCTTCGGATCGATGGGGCCGTAGTGGACCCGGCGGCGCGGCACCACCACGAGGCCGTGGAGGGACACCTGCTCCCAGGCGACCACCTGGGCGCCGCTCTTCTCCCAGCGGGGCTCGAAGTAGCTGCGCTTGACCAAATGGGCGCCCGCTTGCTCGATCCACTCCGGCTCGATGGCGGCCACGCACCGGGCGTAGAGGCGGGTAGTTTCCACGAGTTCCGCGGCGACGATCCACTTGGGCGCTTTCCGCCGCAAGCCGGAGCCCGGGTGGATCAGGAACTTGATGCCCCGGGCACCCTGGTACTCCCCCGGCCCCTCCCCCTTCATTCCGACGTTGCCGAGAAGCCCCGCCAGCAGGGCCCGGTGGATCTGCTCGTAAGTGGCCGGGGCTTCGTTCGGCCGCATGCCCATCTCGGTCACCAGGGCATGGAGCTGGCCGTGGATGTCGCGCCATTCCCGCAGCCGCAGGTAGGAAAGGAAGCGCCCATGGATTTCTTCCCGCAGCTTGCGGTTGGATTTCTTGTGCTTGAGCGCTTCGTCGAAAAATTTCCAGAGCTTAAGGTACGACAGGAAATCGGAGCGCTCGTCGGCGAACTCGGCGTGGGCCTCCCCCGCCGCCTGCTGCTTCTCCAGCGGCCGCTCCCGCGGGTCCTGCACCGACAGGGCGGAGGCGATGACGAGTACCTCGTTCAAGCAATGCTCGTCGCGGGCCGCGAGGATCATGCGCCCGATGCGCGGGTCGATGGGGAGCCGCGCCAGCTCCCGGCCAATCTTGGTAATGCGGCGGTTCTCGTCCATGGCGCCCAGCTCGGCGAGGAGCTGATAGCCGTCGGCGATAGCCTTGGGCGCCGGCGGGTCCACGAAGGGAAAGCACTCCACTTCGCCCAGGTTCAACGCCTGCATGCGCAGGATGACGGAGGCGAGGGACGAGCGCAGGATCTCCGGGTCGGTGAAACGGGGCCGGGCGTTGAAGTCCTCCTCCGAGTACAGGCGGATCGCCACCCCGCTCGCCACCCGCCCGCAGCGGCCCGCCCGCTGGTTGGCGGAGGCCTGGGAGATCTTCTCGGTGACAAGTTGCTCAACCTTGTTGCGGTAGCTGTAGCGATTGACGCGGGCGTAGCCCGGATCGATGACGTAGCGGATGCCCGGCACGGTGAGGGAGGTCTCGGCCACGTTGGTGGCGAGCACGATGCGCCGTCCCCGGGAGGGCTCGAACACCCGTTCCTGCTCGGCGGCGGAAAGCCGGGCATAGAGGGGCAGGATTTCCGTCCCCGCCGGATGGTGCTTGCGCAACGCCTCGGAGGTCTCCCGGATCTCCCGCTCCCCCGGGAGAAACACCAGGATGTCTCCGGGCCCGGTGCGATGGGCCTCGTCCACCGCGTCGAGGATGGCGCCAGTCAAATCCCGCTCCTCGTCCCGCTCCGGCTCGGCCCAGGGACGATAGCGGATCTCCACCGGATAGAGCCGGCCGGAGACCTCCACCACCGGGGCACCGCCGAAATGCCGGGCAAAGCGCTCGGCATCGAGGGTGGCGGAGGTGATGATGACTTTGAGATCGGGGCGCTCGGGCAGGAGCTGCTTCACGTAGCCCAGCAGGAAATCGATGTTGAGGCTGCGCTCGTGGGCCTCGTCGATGATGAGGGTGTCGTAGGCCGCAAGCAGCGGATCGCTCTGGGTCTCGGCCAGCAGGATGCCGTCGGTCATGAGCTTGATGCAGGTCGTCTCCGACACCTTGTCGGAGAAACGCACCTGGTAGCCCACCGCCTGGCCCAGGGGTGTGGCCAACTCCCGGGCGATGCGGGCGGCCACCGTGCGAGCGGCGATGCGCCGCGGCTGGGTATGGCCGATCAACCCCGCGACACCCCGTTTCAATTCCAGGCAGAGCTTGGGAAGCTGGGTCGTTTTCCCCGAGCCCGTCTCCCCGCAGACGATCACCACCGGGTGGGCCGCGATGGCGGCGGCGATTTCCTCCCGCTTCTGGGAAACCGGCAGCTCCGGGGGAAACGTGGGCACGGGCAGCCGCGCCAGTCGCTCCTGAAAACGGGCGGCGGAGGCTTCCAGCCTGGCTTCCAGCATCCGCAGCCGAGCCGGGTCGCTCCCCCGAGCGCCCAGGCGCGCGATCTCCGCCGCCAGGGTCGGGCGGTCGCGCGCCATGGTCTCGGCCAGTCGGGCCGAGAGGCGCTCCAGCAGGGGACGGCCGCGCAAGGCGGCAGGCACAACCATGGGAAAGCGAAGCTGAAAGCAAATTTTTTATTTTACAATGACCTTTTCCGGGCGCTTTCAGCCATGGACATTCCAGCATCCCTCATCCAGGTCCTCCCTCGGGCCCGGCGCGTTGCGGCCCTCACCGGTGCCGGCGTCTCCGCCGAATCGGGCGTCCCCACGTTCCGGGACGCCCAAACGGGACTCTGGGCCCAGTACGATCCCCACGAGCTGGCCACGCCGGAAGCCTTCCAGCGCAATCCCCGGCTCGTGTGGGAGTGGTACGCCTGGCGCCGAGAGAAGGTGGCGGGGGTCGAGCCCAACCCTGGTCACTACGCCCTCGCCGAGATGGAACGCCGGTTTCCCGAATTCACCCTCATCACCCAGAACGTGGATGGGCTGCACCGGCGCGCGGGCAGCCGCCGGATGCTAGAACTCCACGGCGACATCACCCGCAGCAAGTGTTTCGCCTGCGGCCGCCCCGCGGAGGCCTGGGCGGAAACGGGGGAGATCCCGCCCCGCTGCCCGGCCTGCGGCGGCCGGCTCAGGCCGGACGTGGTCTGGTTCGGGGAGATGCTGCCCGAGAGGGCGCTCGCGGCGGCCATGGACGCCGCCGCCCGTTGCGACGTCTTTCTCAGCATCGGCACTTCGAGTCTCGTCTACCCCGCGGCCGCCTTGCCGGAAATGGCCCTAGGAGCGGGCGCGGTCGTGGTGGAAATCAACCCCTCCGAAACGCCCCTCACCCCTCGCGCCACCTACTCCCTGCGCGGACCGTCGGGTGTGGTGCTCCCGGCCCTGCTCGCCGCCCTTCGGTCCGAAGCCGGTCGATCGGGTGCGGGCGCGGCCCTCGATTGAGCCGCGCGCCATACGCGCACCGCCAGCGCGAGCAGCGTCATCCCGGTCAGCGGCAGTACGAACAGCAGCATCACGCTGCCGAACGCCGGCAGCGCGTCGTGTTCCGTGGCCTTGAGGATCAGGTGAGCGGTGTAGGCGGCGTAGTAGAGCAGGAACAAGGCCCCTTCCCAGCGGACGATCAAGTGGCCGGTGAAAAAGATCGGCAGGCAGGCCACCGCCACTGCGATCATCGCCGGGATGTCGAAGGCGAGCGCCGTGGGGCGACCGCGATGCCATCAATCAGAAAGAGCAACACCGTGACGGCAATCTCCTCCCTGTCCTCTCAGCCCGCTTTTTGCGATCCTTCGGCGGCCGGCCTGTACACCATGCTCAAGACCACGGACGCGGCCAGGATCGCCGCCACCACGGCGAGCGACACGAACACGGGGATCTTGTAGAAGTCGGCGATCAGCATCTTCACGCCGATGAACATCAGGATCAACGCCAGCCCGTAGCTCAGGAGATGGAAGCGCCCGGCGAACCCCGCCAGCAGAAAGTACATCGCCCTCAGCCCCAGGATGGCGAACACGTTGGAAGTCAGCACGATGAATGGATCCAGGGTGATGGCGAAGATCGCCGGGATGCTGTCCACGGCGAAGACCACGTCGGTCACGCCCACCATGACCATGACCACGAACAGGGGCGTGGCCCATCGCACCCCGTTCCGGGTCACGAAAAACCGCTCTTCGTGGAATTCCGGGGTGATCCGCAGATGACCGCGCAGCCAGCGCAGCATCGGGTTGCGCTCCAGGTCCGGCTTGGCGTCGGCGAACACCCACATCTTGACGCCGGTCGCCAGGAGAAACGCGCCGAACAGATACAGCACCCAGTGAAAGCGGGCGATGAGCCAGGCGCCGCCCAGAATCATGGCCGCGCGCAGCACGATGGCGCCCACGATCCCGTAAATCAGGACCCGGCGCTGGTATTTGAGGGGCACGGCGAAGTAGCTGAACAGCATCAGGAACACGAAGATGTTGTCCACCGCCAGCGACTTCTCCACCAGATAGCCGGTCAGGAACTCGGTCACCTTGAGATTGGCCAGGCTGCGGCCGTGCTGGAGGTCCAGGTACCACCACAGCAGGCCGGCGAAGGCGAGGGAAAGGGCGACCCACAGGGCGGACCACCAGGCTGCCTCCCGCAGCGGGACGCGCCGGGAGCCCTTGCGTTCCAGGAGCAGGATGTCCGCGGCGAGGGCGGCCACGACGAAGACGGCGAAGGCCGCCCACATCCAGGGGGTACCGATGGTCTCTGGCATGACTATCTCCTTTGCAGCTCGTTGGCGGGGTGCCCCGTCCCCGAACCGCCAGCCATCGGCCTGGCCTGAAAATAAAAAAGACCTTTGCCGGCGCTGGCAAAGGTCTCGCTTGCAACCGCAGGTTGCCGGCAGGACCGGGGCGGTGCCCGGATTGACGATCCCGCCGCGAGAGCCCATTGAGACGGGCTCCGTCGAGCTACTCCCCTTTGGGGCTGGCGCGGCTTAAGCGCGCCGGTGCGAATTCTACCGAGTTTGGCGGGCGGTCGGCAAAAAAGTTCCGGCGTCCGCGCGCGTCACTGGATAAACCCAAGGGCAAGGCACAGGGGCAGGGTCAGCCAGAAGGCCACGGTGCTCCAGCCGATGAGGAGCGCCGCCGCTTCGTGGTCTAGGCGGAAGCGGTCGGCCAGCAGCAGGGCCGTCATCATGGTGGGCGTGGTCCCTTCCACCACCGCCGCGTACTCGGGCTCCCCCATGGGGGCGAACAGAAGGCGGGCGGCCACCCACACCAGCGCCGGCACCACCAGAAGCTTGACCGCGGCCACCGCCAGGATCTCCCCCTTCGGGATCAGGGCGCGCCACGGCACCGTGAGCCCGAGCACGAAAAGGATCACCGGGATGGTGGCCTGGCCGATGAAGCGGGTGGCGTTGACCAGGGGCTCGTAGACCCAGCCCAGGGACTGGAGCCCGATACCCAGCACGAAGGCCCAGATGGGGGGCATGGTGGCGACGACGCGCCACACCGAGGGCTGGTCGGCGGCATTGCCCCGGTGGGACCCCAGGCGGGTGCAGATCCACACCCCCACGCTCCACACCACCGGGATGGTCATCAGCATGTCGTTGAACACCGCGTAGCGCAGCGCCTCTGGCCCGTAGAAGAACTGCAGCACCGGCACCCCGATGTTGAAGGTGTTGCCGAACATGCCGCCCACCATCAGCACCGCCCGGGTCGTGTCGTTGAGAGGGCGGCCGATCGGAGAACGATAGAGGATCCAGTACAGCACGACCCCGGAGGCCAGGGAGCCGATGCCCACCAGCAGGGGCACCCGCAGCAGGTCGCCGGTGATGGGCGTGGTGGCGGAGACGGAGAAGATGATGGCCGGGTAGAAGACGTACATCACCAGCCGGTTGAGCTGGCTGCGCAGGGGGGCGAGAGGCGCGTCGCGGAAGACAAGGGGCCAGAGCGCCCCTGCCACCACCAGCAGGGACAGGGGCAGCATCACCTGCACCATCAGGCCGACGAGCTGGGAGTAGCGGTCCATCGGTCCTCAAATCCCGGTGGGGCGCAAGCTGGCGGGAAGCGCAGGCGCGCGGGCCTGCCCTTCTTCTGTGGGCAGCGTCCCGGCCTTCGCCGCCTATCTTTTGCCCTTCGCCTCCGGGTTGACCAGATCGGGAGGATCGCCCCGGGTCAAGGCCGCCACCAGGTTTTCAGCGGCCTTTTTGGCCATGTTGAAACGGGTGGAGCGGGTCGCGCTGGCGATGTGGGGCGCCAGCACCACGTTCTTGAGCCGGAGGAACTCGGGGTGGAGATTCGGCTCGTTTTCGTACACGTCGAGCCCAGCAGCGGCGATGGTGCCGTTCCGCAGGGCCTCCGCCAGCGCCGCGTCGTCCACCACCCCGCCTCGGGCGGCGTTAATGAGGATGGCAGTACGCTTCATCTTCTTGAACTCGGCGGCGCCGATCAGGTGGTGGGTCTCGGGCGTGTAAGGACAGTGCAGGGTCACGAAGTCCGAGCGGGCGAGGAGCTCCTCCTTGGATACGAAGGTGGCGCTGCAGCGGCGCTCCACATCCGGCGCGATCCGGTGGCGGTTCCAGTAGAGCACCTGCATGTCGAATCCGAGGGCGCGCCGGGCCACCGCCTGGCCGATGCGTCCCATGCCGATGATGCCGAGGGTGGCCCCGTGCACGTCGGCCCCCAGGAGTTGCTTCAACTCCCAGCGCTTCCACCGGCCGTCGCGCAGGTAGGCCTCCGCCTCGGTTAGGCGCCTGGCCGCCCCGAGGAGGAGGGCCCAGGTGAAGTCGGCGGTGGCTTCATCCAGGACCCCGGGCGTGTTGGTAACCAGGATACCCCGGCGCGTGCATTCCGCCACGTCGATGTTGTTGTAGCCTACGGCGATGTTGGCCACCGCCTTGAGCCTGGGCGCCTTGTCGAGAAGCGCGGCGTCGATCCGGTCCACGATGGAGACCATCGCGCCGTCCTTGTCCGCCAGGCGTTGCGCCAGGTCCTCGGGACCCCACACGGCGTCGCCCTGGTTGTCGCTCACCTCGAAGTGCTGCCGCAGAAAATCGAGGACTTCGTCGAAGATTTCCCGAGTGACGAGGACTTTAGGCTTCATGGTCGATGGTTCTGAGGGCGGAAAAGTCGGGCATTCCCGCACGCGGGCTCAGTCCGCCCGTGCACGGCGCGACGCCATTATACCGTCCCGCCCGCCCCGGAAGCCCGCCAGCGCGGGTGCCCTCCCCGGAAAAGCTCCGGGCGCAGAGGCCCAGGCGGCGCTCCCTGGACGCCTAGCCCTGCCCCCAGGGCGCCTCCGAGGCGTTGCCCGGCAACTGGTATGGCAGTAATATATCAGGTGCACGAGGAAGGAGGGCAGACCGATGCAGGAAAAACGGGCCAAGCGCACCATCACCGAGATCCGCGATTCCAAGAAGACCGGGGAGAAGATGGTCTACATGTCGGTGCCCGACTACACCTCGGCGCGCTGGGCGGAAATGGCCGGGGTGGACGTGGCGGTGGTGGGCGACAGCCTGGCCATGGTGGCCCACGGCCACACGAGCACTATCCCGGCCACCATGGACATGATGATCATGCACTCGGCGGCGGTGCGGCGAGGCGCCCCCAACACCTTCGTCCTGGGTTGCATGCCGTACCAGAGCTACAACACCGTGGACCGGGCCCTCGCCAACGCCGTCCGCTTCATGCAGGAAGGAATGTGCGACGCGGTCAAGCCCCAGGGCGGCAAATCCCAGGCCCACATCCTCAAGGCCATCGTGGACGCCGGCATCCCCTGCGCTTCCCATATCGGCTTGACGCCCCACACCATCGCCATGTTCGGCGGCTTCAAGGTCCAGGGGCGCACGGCGGAAGCGGCCATGAAGATCCTGGAAGACGCCCTGGCGATCCAGGACGCGGGCTGCTTCATGCTGGAGTTCGAGGCGGTGCCGGCGAAGATCGCCAAGGTGATCTCGGAGCAACTGGAGATCCCCACCATCGGCATCGGCGCGGGCGCCGGCACCGACGGCCAGATCCTGCTGTGCTACGACCTGCTTGGCGTATTCACCGATTTCAAGCCCAAGTTCACTAAACGTTACGCCAACCTAACCGAGGTGGCGGTGGCGGGCATCCGGCGCTACGTGGACGAGGTCAAGGGCGGCGTCTTCCCGGACGAGGAGCACAGTTACGGAGTCGACGAGCGGGAGTACGAGCGCTTTCTCGCCATGGTCGAGCACCGGCGGCAGATCTGACCGGCCCCGCGTTTCTCTCTCAAGGCCCGGAGCCGAGCGCTGGGATATACTTTCCGCGCCTTGCCACGAACCACGAAGAACGACGATGGCACCCGAGCAGACAGCATCCGATGAGCCGCCGGCCGAGCTTGACCAGGGCTTCGAGGAGGCGCGCCTTGCCTCGTAACGGCGTCAAGGGCACCGGGGCCCGGAGCGCCGTCCCGCGCCGTGCCGCCCAGGTCCCGCGCTCGCGCCCCCGCCGGCGCGCCGATCAGTCCGGCGAGAGCTTGACCGACCGGGCTTACCGGGATCTGGAGGAGCTGATCGTCACCCTGAAGCTCCCCCCCGGCGCCGCGGTCTCCGAAAGCGTCCTGAGCAGGCAACTGGGCATCGGCCGCACTCCCATTCGTGAAGCCCTGCAGCGGCTCGCCCGGGAGCGTTTGGTGACCATTCTCCCCCGGCGCGGCATCATGGTCTCGGAAGTCAACGTGAAGAGCCAGTTGCGCCTGCTGGAACTGCGGCGCGAGGTGGAGCGGCTCGTCGCCCGCAGCGCCGCGCGTCGGGCGACGCCCGAGGAACGCCAGCGCTTCCATGAGCTCGCGGACAGCTTCGAGCAGGCCGCGCGCACCAACGACGACACCACCTTCATGCGAGTCGACCGGGAGTTCAACGAGCTGTGCCTGGTGGCGGCGCGCAACGAATTCGCCGCCAACGCCATGGGTCTCGTGCACTCTCTGTCGCGGCGCTTCTGGTACATCCACTACAAGCAGGTGGCGGACATGCCCCGCGCCGCCAAGTTGCACGCCGACGAAGCGCGCGCCATCGCCAGCGGCGACGAAAAGGCCGCCGCGGAGGCCTGCGACCGTCTCATCGACTACGTGGAAGAATTCACCCGCGCCACCGTCAGCACCGACGTCTGATTCGCGGCGCGGCGGGATGGCACCGCCTTTTTGGGTCTTGACAAGCGTTCTCGTTCCCGTATACTCATATATCACTCATATATCAGTGATAGACGATATAGACATTACCGATATCACTTATATTGGACCGGTAGAAGATCCGGTAGAGTCTAAGGAGGCAACCATGAAATCCATCGCGTCCGAGCCCATGCTGGTCGAGCGCCACGCCATGAACGAGCGCCAACGCCAGTTCCGCGAGCAATACAAGTCCAAGATCCACCCGCTGTATAACGGGCCTTTCCACATCGGCGTGATCTACGTGGTGGGCGCCGCCGCCATTTGGTGGTGCATCTCCCGTCTGGAAAACGCCACCTGGGAGTGGCTCCTGGTGATCCCCATTTTTTTGTTTTCTAACCTGTTCGAGTGGTGGATTCACAAGAACGTGATGCACCGCCTGGTGGACGTATTCGCCCTGCGCGCCATCTACCAGCGCCACACCCGGGAGCATCACCAGTACTTCACCGACAACGAGATGACGGTGGACTCCACCCGCGAGTGGCGCATCATCTTCTTTCCCTGGCGGGCGCTCTTCACCTTCATGGCGCTCGGCACGCCGTTCGCCTTCTTGCTCGGGTGGCTGATCAACCCCAACGCCGGCTACATCCTGATGATCACCATCATCGGCCAGTACCTGATCTACGAAACGTTCCACTACTGCTGCCACGTGCACGACAACTGGTTCGTGCGCCACATGCCCTTCATCAACACTATCCGGCGCCACCATACGGTGCATCACAACAAGGGCATCATGATGGACATCAACATGAACCTTACTTTCCCCATCGCCGACTGGCTGATGGGGACCAGCGATCTCGACCGAGGCCTGCTGGGCCACCTCTTCAACGGCTATAGCATGAAGTACGTCAAGCCCGAGGTGAAGACCAAGATGGATCGCTGGGTCAACCAGGAAGAGTCCCCGCGGGAAGCACGAGCGGAAGCCGTGTCCGCCCGGCAGCCCGCCTGATTCGTTCGACCACTTGCCATAGGAGGAGGGGCACATGCGACAGAGTCGCAGAAATACTTTGAGAGGTCTCGGCGCGGCGGGCGTCCTGGCCGCCACCGCGTCGCTTGCGCGCGAGGCAGCAGCCCAGCAGAAGGGGCCCAGCTACAACTGGAAGATGGCTACCGGGTGGGCCGGCGGGCCATTGATGGACATCGGGGCCAAGGCCTTTGCGGAGCGGCTCGAGTTTCTGTCCGGAGGACGAATGAGGGTGCAAGTGTTTCCGGGCGGCGCTTTGGGCAACGCGCTCAAGGTCTCGGAGACGGTCAAGAACGGCATCGCCGAGATGGGCCACACCTGGATGGGCTACGACTGGGGTGCGGATCCGACCACCGTGCTCTTCGGCGGCTATGCCGGCAGCTTCAACTCCGAGTACATGCTGCATTGGCTGTACGAGGCCGGCGGCGCCGAGATGCAACGCCAGTTCCGGGAAGAGAAATTCGGCATCGTCTCGATGCCGCTCTTCATTCGTACCGCCGAGGTCTTCCTCCATTCGCGCAAGCCGGTCAGGACCCTGGCGGACCTGAAGGGCCTGAAGCTGCGCACCGCCGGCGCCTGGATCGAGATGGCCAAGGAGCTGGGCGCCTCCCCGGTGACCACACCTGGAGGCGAGATCTACCCGGCACTGGAGCGGGGAGTGATCGATGCCACCGAGTGGGGTACCCTCTGGGAGAACATCACCCCAGGCTTCTACAAGGTGGCCAAGTACCTGATCATCCCGGGCGTGCACCAGCCCACGGCCCCCTTCGAGCTCTGTATCAACAAGGACGTGTGGGGCAAGCTCTCGGCCGGCGACCAGAAGCTGATCGAGCTCACCGCCAAGCTGGTCACTTTCGAGACCTTTACCCGCATCGGTCACGAAGACGCCAAAGCGCTCGAGTTCTACCGTAAAGCTGGCAACGAGATCGTCGAGCTGGACGAGGAGGTGCAGTACGCCGCCCGGGAGCGGGGCTTCGCTTGGGCGGACAAAACCAAAGCCGGCAATCCCTGGTTCGAGAAAGTCTACAAAAGCCAGCGCGAGTTCGAAGCGCTGTGGAAGGACGCGCCTCGATACCGTAACGTCAAGGTGAAGCAGGCGTAACTATTACCCAGCCGGCGAGGGCGCGCGGCGCTTTCGCTGGCCGGGTGCCGAGACCGTCCGCGGCCGGTGCCGGACCGCCGGAGTGCGCGTTTTGCCAACCCTCGACCGCCATGATCCCCCTGCTCAGATTCCTTGACCGCGTGAGCGGCTCGAGCGGCGCCGTGGCCGCCTGGCTCGTAATTCCCCTCATCGCCGCGAGTTGCTACGAAGTCTTCTCCCGATACGTGCTCAACGAGCCCACCCTCTGGGCGTTCGAGATCGGCTACATGGTGATGGGCACCCATTTCCTCATCGGCATGGCCTACACTTTGCGGGAGAACGAGCACGTGCGGGTGGACCTGTTCTATAGCCACGTCTCTCGGCGCGCCCGGGCGCTGATCGACGCGTTCACCTACGTGGTGCTGGTGTTGCCCCTGTGTCTGTGGCTCTCCGCAAGCCTGTGGGAGAAGGCGCTGAAAGCCTACGAGACCCAGGAGCGCTCGGGGATGTCGGCATTCAACCCTCCCATCTGGCCGTACCGGGCCGTGTTCTTCGCCGCCTTCGCCCTGCTGTCGCTGCAGGCGATCGCCCAGCTCATCCGCGCCCTCATGGTCCTCGCGGGCAAAAAACTCCCGGAGGAGCAGGCGTGATGGAGTACTTGCCCCTCGCCATGCTGGCGGCGATGTTCGTGCTCATCTTCCTGGGAGCGCAGGTGGCCTTTGCCCTCATGGGCACGGCGTTGATCTTCGGCTACCTGGTGTTCCACGACGCGGTGATCTTCCAGTTCATGGAAAAGGTGGAGGACATCGCCTCCAACTTCGTCCTGGCCGCGGTGCCCCTATTCGTGTTCATGGGCACCATGCTAGAGCGCTCCGGGATCGCCGAGCAGTTGTTCGAAGCGGTGCACCTGTGGACCCGGCGCCTGCCTGGCGGCCTGGCTCTGGGCACGGTCACCATGTGCGTGATCTTCGCCGCCTCCACCGGCGTGATCGGTGCCACCGAAACCGTGGTGGGCCTGCTCGCCATCCCGGCGATGTTGAAATACTCCTACAACAAGCCCCTGATCTGCGGCACCATCTGCGCCGGCGGGTCGCTGGGCACCATCATCCCTCCTTCAGTGGTGGTGGTGGTGCTGGGGCCGGTGGCCAACGTGTCGGTGGGCGATCTGCTGATGGGCATGATCTTCCCCGGCCTCATCATGGCCGGGCTGTACCTGCTGTTCATCTTCCTGGTGTGCCTGGTGCGGCCGGACTTCGGCCCGCGCATCCCCTCGGGGCCGGACGACCCCGATCTGGGGCAGAAACTGAAGATCACCCTGCGAGCCCTAGTGCCGCCCCTCATCATGATCTTCGCCGTGCTGGGTTCCATCATGCTCGGCTGGGCGGCCCCCACCGAGGCAGCGGCCCTTGGCGCCTTCGGCGCCGTGCTGCTCACCATTTTTTACCGCAGGTTTAGTTTCCCCACCCTCAAGGACGCGGTGCTCAAGACCCTGCGCATCACCTCCATGATCATGGCGATCCTGCTGGGCGGCACCATCTTCACCGGGGTCTTCTTCGCCGCCGGCGGGATCAACCTGACCAACCAGTTGGTGACCCATCTCGACCTCGGGCCCTGGGCGCTGTTGGCGTTGCTGCTCACCCTCTGTTTTCTGGCGGGCTTCGTCCTCGACTGGATTTCGATTCTGCTCATCTTTATCCCCATTTTCATGCCGCTGGTGAACGCCGCCGGGTTCAACCCGGTGTGGTTCTGCATTCTGTTCCTAATCATCATCCAGACGAGTTACCTCACGCCGCCGCTGGCGCCCGCCATTTTCTATCTGCGCGGGATCGCGCCCCCCTCCATTACGCTGATGGACGCCTATAAGGGCGTTATCCCGTTCATCCTGCTGCAAATCGCAACCCTCGCTATCGTGATCGCTTTTCCCCAGACGGTGCTCTGGCTGCCCGAGAAGGTTCTCGGCTTCCGCTAGCGCCGGCATAAAGGAGATCCTGCCATGACCCCGGAACAAGTCCTGTCCCATCCTCCCCGCGTGCTGACCCAGGAGCAGCGGGAGTTCTATTTCGAGCACGGCTATCTGTTGCTGGAAAGAATCATCCCGGACGATTGGCTCGAGCGGCTGCGCGCTGCCACCCAGGCGCTGGTGGAGCGCAGCCGCTCCATCACCAAGTCGGACTCCATCTACGACCTGGAGCCGGACCACCGGCCGGAGGCGCCGCGCCTGCGCCGGGTGTCGAACCCGGTGGAGCAGCATCCGGTGTTCTGGGAGTACTGTTCCCAGTCCTTGCTGGGGGACATTGTGGCCGACCTGGTGGGACCCGACGTCAAGTTCCACCACTCCAAGCTCAATTTCAAATGGGCCAAAGGGGGCGAAGAAGTGAAGTGGCACTACGACATCTCCTTCTGGCCCCACACCAATTATTCGCCTTTGACCGTCGGCACCTATCTTTACGATTGCGGCATGGATCAAGCACCCTTGGGGGTGCTGCCGGGCAGCCACAAGATCGAACCCCTTTTTTCTCAATACGACAAGCGGGGAGAATGGACCGGGTGTCTGTCGGAGGAAGATCTCGCGAAGCTGGATCTCACCCGAGCCGTGTTCCTGCCGGGACCGGCCGGCTCAATCACCATTCATAACTGCCGCACGCTCCACTATTCAGCCAAGAATCTGTCCGATCTGGGCCGGCCGCTGCTCCTCTTTACCTACAGCTCGGCCGACGCGTTCCCCTACACGGCGAACCCGATCCGCTCCAAGTACGACCAAGCCATCATCCGCGGCAAGCGGGCCTTGTGGGCCCACCACGACCCGCGCCCCTGCCTAGTACCCCCCGACTGGTCCGGCGGCTATACCTCTATCTTCGCCCTGCAGCAGACAGAGGCGCAAAAGCGGGCGCAGATGTAGCCTGGAGGAAGAGGTGAGCCATCCTGCCTTGGGTGCCCCCGCGGACCGGCGTCCGGCATACCGCATCGATACCGACGTCGCCGTCGCCGGCGGCGGGGCGGCAGGGGTCGCTGCAGCGGTCACCACGGCGCGCCAGGGTTTACGGGTAACCCTGGTGGAGCGTTATGGCTTCTGCGGCGGCGGCGCGGTGGCTGGCATGTCCGGCACCGTGTGCGGGCTGTACGAGGCGAGCGGCGATCCGGGCAAAACACCGAAGCAGGTGGTATTCGGGTTCGCAGATGAGTTCGTGCGACTGCTGGAAGCGCGGGGCGGGCTGACGCCGCCGGTGCGCTACGGCAAGACCTGGACCCGGGTCCATGACCCCCTGGTATGGCGCGAGGCCGCCGACCATGTGCTGCGGGAAGCGGGGGTGCAGGTGCTCTACCACAGCACTGTCACCGGCGTGCTGCTGGAGGGCGACCGGGTCCAGGGCCTCGCCCTCTACACCAAGCAAGGACCGGTCATGGTGCGCGCCCGCCTCACCATCGACGCGAGCGGTGACGCCGATGTGGTAGCCATGGCTGGATTTCCCTCTTTCGTCGGCGACGAAGGACGGGTACAGAATCCCACCATGATCTTCCGCCTCTGTGGCGTGGACACCGAAAAGTTCCTGCGTATCTACGGCACCGACACTATCATGCCCGAACAGGTCTCGGCGCTTATCCGCTGCCATCACAGCCGCAGCTACTTTCTGCCCAGAGCGAAGATCTGGCTTTTCACCACACCCCGTCCCGGAGAGCTATTGTGCAACTGTACCCGGGTCCTCGGCGCCGACGGGCGCGAGCTCAATACGTTGTATTACGCGGATTTCACCGAGGCGGAGATGGAAGGGCGGCGGCAGGTACGGGAATATGCCCGCTTCTTCCGCGACCACCTGGCGGGCTGCGAAGCGAGCTGGGTCAACGACACCGGCGTTCAGGTAGGCGTGCGCCAGACTCGCCAGGTCCGGGGCGTGATGCTTCTCACGAACGAGGACGTAGTAAGCGCCCGCAAGTTCCGTGACGGCATTGCCCGCTCCCCCTGGCCCATCGAGCTGCATAGCGGCGACAAACCTCGGGTTGAGTGGTTGCTCAACGACTTCTACGAAGTGCCTTACGGATGTCTAGTGCCCCAGCAGGGAGAAGGTCTACTCGTTGCCGGCCGCTGCCTTTCAGCCCAGCACGAGGCGGTGGCCTCGGCCCGTGTCACCGCCCAGTGCTTCAGCTATGGACAGGCGGCAGGACACGCGGCAGCTCTGTGTCTCGAGACCGGATGCGAACCGCGCCAGCTCCTGGGTGAGGACGTGCGTGCCCGGCTCAATCGGGACGGTGCGCGCCTCAACGAATGAAACGCGAGGGCCCCCAACCCTTGATCTGGATCAAAGCCCCCCCTATGGCGATTGATATATTACTGATGTATCAGATGTCGATAGGAGAAACGCCATGGACACCACGCTCGCGACCGGACTCCTTTGCCTGGCAGCGACCTTCGCAGCAGCGCTAGCCATGGCCGCCCGGCGCCGCCTGGCGCCCCGGGAGCGGCTACGCTTCGCCCGCGTGGTGGAGCGTTCGGGCGTCGCCCTGAGCACCCTGGGCCGGCCGGGAACCCTGTGGGAGGTTTCCCAAGCGGTGCGGACCTGCGTCCGCTGCCCCCACGGCAGCCGATGCCAGGCCTGGCTCGACGCGGGGCAGCGGGACGGGTTCGACGCCTTCTGCCCCAACGCCGGGCAGATCCGCCGCATCGCCCGAGGATGAACCGGCGGCGAGAATGACGCCCGACCCAGGACAAGTCGTTCGAGGGCGACATTTCCAGGCCCTGCACCGGGAAGGGCTCTTCATCCTGGCCAACGCCTGGGACGCGGCGAGCGCCCGGGTGTTCGAAGCGGCGGGCTGCGTGGCAGTGGGGACTTCCAGCGCCGGAGTAGCCTTTAGCCTGGGGTGTCCCGACGGAGAGCGCGTCTCTCGGGAAGAGATGTTGGCGGCGGTGGCGCGCATCGCCCGCGCCGTGGAAGTGCCCGTGAGCGCCGACATGGAATCTGGGTATGGCGACACCCTCGAAGCGGTGGCGGAAACGGTACAAGCCGTCATCCAGGCGGGCGCGGTAGGCATCAACCTGGAGGACGCCGCTTTCGACGGGCGCCTGTTCGATCTACCGCTCCAGGTGGAAAAGATCCGCGCCGCCCGGCGGGCGGCCGACGCCTCGGGCGTGCCGTTCGTGATCAACGCCCGCACCGACGTGTTCTGGCACAAGCTGGGAGAGCCCCGGGAGCGGCTGCCCCTGGCCATCGCCCGGGCCACCGCCTATCGGGAGGCGGGCGCCGATTGCCTGTTCGTCCCCGGCGCCGTGGAACCGGACACGATCCGCACCCTGGTCAAGGAAATCCCCGGTCCCCTCAACGTGCTGGCTTCTCCGGGCTGCCCGCCCATCGCGGCGCTCGCGGAAGCGGGCGTGCGGCGGGTGAGCCTGGGGTCGGGGCCCATGCGGGCGGCCATGGGGCTCGCGCGGCGGATCGCGGAGGAACTGTTCGGCGAGGGCACGTACCAGGCGCTCCACCAGGGAGCGATCCCCTATCTGGAAGCGAATGCCCTGTTCGAGCGCCGCGGGCGTTGATCCCCTGCCCGCATCCCTGCCGGTGCGCCCCGGTCACTCTTCCTTCTGCTTGAGGGTTTCGAGGAACTCCCACACCATCAGCGCCGCGCCGATCAGGATCACAATGACGAGGGGAAGCTCCCGGATCTTGAACGCCACCACCGAGACGAAGGCCAGCATCAGGATCATCCCGATCAGCCCGGTCACTAGCTTCGTTCCCATTCGGTCCTCTCCTTCCCGGTTCACTCGCCGGCCTCGTTCACCCGCCGCTCCAGCCAGCGGGCGGTGCGCAACAGCCGGGCGTCGTCCCCGTACTGACCCACCAGTTGCACCCCGAGGGGCAGGCCGTCGGCCCCCTGCATCAGGGGAAGGCTCAGCGCCGGCATGCCGCAGTAGGTCCATAAGGTGCAGAACACCGGGTCCCCCGTGGTTTCCGGGGGCGGCGCGGTGCCGGTGGTGGCGGGTGTGAGAATGGCGCTGTAGCGCTGGGCGAAGAGCTCGTCCAGGCCCTTGCGCACCGCCCGCCGCCGCTCCAGCGCCAGGTTGTAGTCCACCGCCAGCACCCGGCGCCCGCGCTCGATCTGTCCCCGTAGCGACTCGCTCAACTGGTCCCGCCCCTGCTCGTACTCCCGCTGGAAGCTCTTGGCGATGTCCGCTTCCATGAGGGTGCGATGCCAGTCCCACGCCTCGGCGAACAGCTCGGGCAATTTGAATTCCTCCACGTCCTCCCCCAAGTGCTCCACCAGCTCGGCGAACGCTTCCCGCGTCTCGGCCTCGGCCAGTTCCCAGAAGGGCGTCTTCACGAAGGCGATCTTGGGCGGCAGGGGCGGCTCCTCGCCGCACAGCTTGACCAGGGGCGGAACGGGCCTCGGCACCGTATCGGGATCCTCCTCGTCGTATCCCACCAGCGCTTCGGCGAGCAGCGCCACGTCCTCCAAGCTGCGGCCGAAGACGCCGATCTGGTCCAGGGGCCGGGACTGCTGCAGCACGCCGCTGCGAGGGATCAAGCCGAAGCTCGGCTTGAAGCCGTAAACGCCGCAGTACGCCGCCGGCCGGATCACCGAGCCGTTGGTCTGGGTGCCCACCGCCCCCGGCACCATGAACGCTGCCACAGCCGCCGCCGAGCCGCTGGAGGAACCCCCCGGGGAGCGACCGGGGTCCTGGGGATGGCGCGTCTTGCCCGGGGTATAGGTGGCGAGCTCCGTGGTCACGGTCTTGCCCAGGATGACCGCGCCGGCCGCCTTGAGGGCGCGCACCAGGGCAGCGTCGAACAGGGCTACCCGCCCAGCATGAAGGGGCGTGCCGTCTTCGGTCGGCATGCCGCGACAGTCGATGATGTCCTTGAGACCCACGGGTACGCCGTGGAGCCGCCCCAAGGGCTCGCCGCGCTTTCGGGCCTCGTCGGCGCGCCGTGCCGATTCCAGCGCCCACTCCCGGTCCAGGTATACCCAGGCCTGCACTTGGGGCTCCACCGCGTCGATGCGGGCGAGGCAGGCGCTGACCAGCTCCTCGGCGCTCAAGCGCCCTTCCCGGAGGGCCTCGGCCGCCTGGAAGACGCCGAGCCGGTGGAGCCCGGTTCCTGGATCGATTCCGCCCATGGGTGTCGTTCCCCTCCCGTTACCGGACGCCATAGAGCCGGTCCGGCAGCCAGGCCACCAGACCCGGGAAAACGTAGACTATGATCATGGCGATGAACACCATGCCCAGAAACGGCATGCAGCCCCGGAAAATCGTGGTGAGCTGGACGTGGGGCGGGGCGACGCCCTTCAGATAGTAGGCGGACATGGCCATGGGCGGCGTGAGGAAAGAAGTCTGCAGGTTCAGGGCCACCAGGATGCCGAAGAACATGGGGTCGATGTTGAAGTGGGGCAGCAGGGGCAGGAAGATGGGCACGAAGATGATGATGATCTCGCTCCATTCCAGGGGCCAGCCCAGCAGGAAGATGATGAACTGGGACAGGATCAGGAAGGTCACGGGGTTGAGATCCAGGCCCAGCACGAACTCCTTGATCAATCCCTCGCCCCCCAGGTAGGAGAACACCGACGAGAAGGTCCAGGAGCCGACGAACAGCCAGCACACCATGGCGGAGGTGCGGGCGGTGAGGAACACCGCCTCCTTCAGCCGCTCCCAGGTGAGGGCCCGGTAGCCGGCGGCCAACACGATGGCGCCGAAGGCGCCCACCGCCGCCGCCTCGTTGGGTGTGGCGAGGCCGAACAGGATGGAACCGAGCACGGCGAGGATCAGGATCGCCAGGGGGAAGAACGCCGTGAGCAGCAGCCACACGATCTTGAGGAAAGGAACCTGGGTCTCCTCCTTGGGCAGCTTGGGCGCCAGCCTCGGGTTGAGGACGGCCCGAATCAGCACGTAGATCACGTACAGGCCCGCCAGCAGGAATCCCGGGAACAGCGCCGCGGCGTAGAGCTTGACCACCGACACCGCCGAGGTGGCGCCGTAGACTATCAGCATGATGGAGGGCGGGATCAGAATCCCCAGCGTGCCGCCAGCGCAGATCACCCCGGCCGAGAGCTTCTGGTCGTAGCCCGCCTTGATCATGGCGGGAAAGGCCAGCAGCCCCATCAAGGTCACCACCGCGCCCACGATGCCGGTGGCGGTGGCGAACAGGGCGCAGGTCACCAGCGCCGCCACCGCCATGGGCGCCGGCATCCAGCGCAGGCTCACCTGCAGGCTGTAGAACAAGCGGTCGAGGATATTGGAGCGCTCAATCAGATAACCCATGAACAGGAACAGGGGCACCGCCACCAGCACGTCGTTGTTCATGATGCTGAAGGTGTTCTGGGAAAGCAGGTAGAACACCCGGTTGTCGAAAAAGGCCTGGTCCGGCACGTAGTAGGCGTAATAGCCGAAGCCCACGCCCATCGCCATGAGGGTGAAGGCGATGGGAAAACCCAGCATGATGATGAAGATGAACGCCCCCAGCATGAGGAGGGCGATTTCCGGGTTGGTCATCGGCTCGCTCCCTGGTGCGCCTGGGCCTGCGCCCGCGCCCTCTCCTGCTGCTGGGCGAGGATCGCCGTTTCCATCTCCTCCACGTCGTGCAGCCGCTGGGGCCAGCGCCCGGTACGGAAGGCGATGATGCAGCGGATCACTTCCGCCACTCCTTGAAGGGCGAGGAGAGCGCCCGCCACCGGGATGAGGGCCTTCAACTGGTAGATGGGAACACCCACCGGGCTATTCACGCTCACCTCGCGGATGCGGATCGATTCCAGGGCGTAACCGCCGCCGGCGATGACCAGCGCCAGCACCCCCGGAAAGAAGAAGATAAAATACAGCACCAGCTCCACGGTGGCCTGCACCCGGATCGGCCACAGCCGGTAGAACATGTCGGCCCGCACGTGGGCGTTGCGCGACAGAGCGTACGCGCCCGACATGATGAATAGCCCCCCGTACAGGATGTAGCTGAAGTCGAAGGCCCAGCTGGTGGGGTCTCGGAGCACGTATCGCACAAACACTTCGTAAGTCGTGCCCAAAGTGAGGATCAGGATGCACCACGCGAAGGCGTGGCCCACCGACCGGCTCAACTGATCGATGGCGTGCAGCAGACGTTGGACCATGGGTTCACCCGGGAGAGACCGGATACGAAATGGGGCGGCGCCCGAGCGCCGCCCCGTCTACCCTCACGAAACCTTCGACTCCGCCGCTTTGCTCAGAACGGCAGCTTGCCGAAGATGTGCTCGTAGCCCAGTTTGTAGTCGGCGTTGTTGAAGAACCAGTAGTAGCCGACCCGCTTGGCCCAGGCACGCTGGGAATCTACCACCTTCTTGAACATGGGGTCTTCGTCCGACAGCCGCTTGGTGACGACGTCCCAGGCCTTGAGCTGGGCCTCGAAGATCGACTGGGGCGTGCGGATGACGTTGACCCGGTGCTTCTGGATCAGCTCCTGCAGGTCCTTGGAGTACTGGTCCATGGCCAGGGCGAAGTTGGAGGTGCTGGCGGCTTCTGCAGCGTACTTGAGGATCGCCTGCAAGTCCTTCGGCAAAGCCTCGTACCTCTTGCGGTTGAAGACGATCTCGAAGAACTCCATGGCCTGGTGGTAGCTGCCCATCATGTAGTTCTTCGCCACGTCCTGGGCGCCGAAGCGCAGGTCGGAGGTGGGGTTGTTGAACTCGAATGCTTCGATCACGCCCCGCTCCATGGCCGGCACGATCTCGCCGCCCGGGAGCTGTGTGACTTTTACGCCCAGTTCCTGCATCAGGTCCGCCGCCAGCCCCACGGTGCGGTATTTGAGGCCCTTCAACTCCTCGGCCGACTTGATCGGCTTCTTGAACCAGCCCAAGGGCTGGGTCGGCATGGGCATGGCGAAGAAGCCCACCACGTCCAGGTTCAGCTTCTTGAGCAGCTCCTGGTACAGGGGGTAGCCCTCCTTGTGGATCCAGGCGAGGGTCTGGGCCGCGTCGCAGCCGTTAATCGGGCCCGAGCCGAAGAGGGAGGCCACCTTGCTCTTGCCGTACCAGTACACCGGAACGTGGTGGCCGGCATCCAGCACCCCCTTGCTCACCGCGTCCATGACCTCGAAGGGCTTCACCACCGAGCCGGCCACCAGATAATCGATACGCAACCGGCCCCCGGCCATCTCGTTCACCCTCTGGACATACTCCTCGGCCATCTCGTTGAAGACGTCCTTGGCGCCCCACGCGCCCTGCATCTTCAAGACGACAGGGGACTGGGCGACCGAGAACATAGGAAAGCCGGTGATGGCAGCGCCGGCGGACGCCGCGGCGGCGCCTTTCAGGAACTTGCGGCGGGAAGTCTTGACCTTCTCCTCCTTGGCGGAACTCGGTTGTTGTTCGATCCCGGATTTGCGGATTACCTCACTCATCGCTTCCTCCAATTTGTTGTTAAGGCAGTGACGGTATAGCTCAAACCGCGCTGCAAGCCGAAGAGACCGGCGCCTGCGGCGTACAAGAACCGCACCGTGCCTGCCGTTCTGTCGCAGCGTTCGTTTTCACGCCCGGCTAGACCACCCGGTCTGGCGCTCGCAACGTAACCGCTATCATACCTTCGAAAGATGTTTTTTGACCAGTGCCTTAGGGCCGCCTCAGGGAGGGTTCCCCGGTTCAAGACGCCGCCCCCCGCCCCGGCGCCGGATCAAGAACGCCAGAATGGGCGGCGTCATAAGGGTGGTGAGCATCACCATGATGACGATGATGGAAAACACCTCGTCGCTGACCACGCCCAGCCCCTTGCCCACCACGGCGAAAATCAGGCCCACCTCCCCCCGCGGCACCATGCCCCAGCCCACCAGCCACTTGTTCACCCTCCCCGCCACCACGCCGGCCGCCACCTTGCCGATCACGGCGGCCGCGGTGATGCCCACCGCGATCAGGAGCGCGTGCAGGTTGAAAAGGGCGTCCAGGCGCACGCCCATGCCGGTGATCACGAAAAAGAACGGCACCAGGAAATGCCCCAGCGGGTTGATCAGCTCCTCCAGGCCGCGCTGCTGGTGATGGGCGATCACTTTTTCCAGTCGCTGGCGCACGGGGGGTTCCATGTCCTGGATGGCGCGCGACACGTCGGTGATGAACTCGGGGGACTCGAAGTCCCGGAACTGCACCTCGTCCAGGATCAGGCCCGCCGCAAACGCCCCCACGATGGGCGCCAGGCCGATCTGCTGGGCCAGGAAGGCGAACACCAGGCAGGTGCCGATGACCAGCATGAACTTCATGCCGACGCCCGTGTGGATGCGGCTGAAGAACCGGCTGATGCGCGGGGCGAACGTCTGCCCCAGCGCGAGGGCCGCCACCAGGAACAGGACCGCCTTGGCGATGATCCAGGCCACACCGAGGGCGTCCACGGTGCCCGCCGACACGATGGCGGAGACCACTGCCAAGATCACCAGCCCGAGCACGTCGTCGATCACCGCCGCGCCCAGCACGATTTGCGACTCGGCCGTCTGGAGCGTTCCCATGTCCTTGAACACCCGCCCGGTAATGCCTACGGAGGTAGCAGTGAGGGTGGCGCCGAGAAAGAGGTAGGCGTTGAAGGAAAGGCCGGGCAGCAGCGCGGGCCCCACGATCCAGGTCCCTAGCAGGAAAGGCAGCGCCACGCCCACCACGGCCACCAGGAACGCCCGCACCCCCACCCGGCGCATGGAGTCCACGCTGGACTCGAGCCCGATCTGGAAGAGGAGGATGACGACGCCCAGCTCGGCCAGGAACCTGACGATCTCGTCCGTCTTGATGGGCTCGAACCAGTCGATGCCCACCAAGAACAGGTTGCCCAGGGCGATGCCCACCAGCAGTTCCCCCAACACCGCCGGCTGGCCGAGGCGCTCCACCAGGCTCGCCGTCTTGGCCGCTGCCAGGATCAGGGCGATCCACAGGAAGACCCAGGCCGTGTGCTCGGCTTCAGCCGTGACGGCGGCGGCGGCCTGTACGGACCACACGGCGGTGGCCAGGACGCCGCAGCCCAGCGCAAGCCGGACAGCGTTGAGTGTACCCGGTGCTGGCACGGTGACGTCCCCCTCCTCTGATTGTGATCGTTGTCGCCCGGTCATGCGGTGACAGCGCGCGGGCGCTCATTGTAGCCTCCCGCTGCGGGCCGCGCCAAACCTGCACCCGGGCGACGCAGCGGCGACCGGCCCGAGCGGGGGAATCGCTGAATCCGCCCGTTGGGATAAAATCGCCCTGGCCGCGTCAGGGAAACTTTTCTTTCTTCTGGCGGCTCTACGCGAGAGCCCTTCCCCTCGCAACAAGCAGAAAAAGGCCATGAGCATCCTCGTCCTCGTTCTGTTGCCCCTGGTAGCCGCGGGTATCGCCCCCATGCTCGGCCGCCATGGGCGCAACGCCACCGTCCTGGGCGTGGCGCTGCCGGTGGCGGCGGCCTTGGGCTGGCTGCTATGGCTTTCCCCGCGCGCGTTTCAGGGCGAGGTCCTGCGCGCCGGCTGGCAATGGCTGCCGGCGCTGGGGCTCAACCTGACTTTCCGCATCGACGGCCTGGCGTTCCTCTTCGCCTTCCTGATCCTCGCCATCGGGCTGCTGATCATCCTCTACGCCCGCTATTACCTGTCCCCCGCGGACAATTATGGCCGCTTTTTCTGCTACCTCATGCTGTTCATGGCGGCCATGATCGGCATCGTGCTCTCGGAGAACGTGCTGCTCATGCTGGTGTTCTGGGAACTCACCAGCCTGAGCTCTTTCCTGCTCATCGCTTTCCATCACCACCACTACGAGTCCCGTTCCGGCGCCATCACCGCCCTGTCGGTGACCGGGGGCGGGGGACTTGCCCTGCTCGCCGGGCTTTTGCTCCTCGCCCAGGCGGCGGGCAGCTTCGAGTTGAGCGACATCCTCGCTTCCCGGGAAGCGGTCCTGGAGAGCCCCTTCTACCCGCTCATCGTGGTGCTCACGCTCCTGGGCGCCTTCACCAAGTCGGCCCAGTTCCCGTTCCATTTCTGGTTGCCCCACGCCATGGCGGCGCCCACCCCCGTGTCGGCTTACCTGCATTCCGCCACCATGGTGAAGGCCGGCATCTTCCTCATGGCGCGGCTGCACCCGGTGCTCGCCGGCACCGAGGCGTGGTTCTACCTGGTCACGGCCACTGGCCTGGTGACCCTGGTGTTCGGCGCCTACATGGCCATGTTCAAGCACGACCTGAAGGGGCTCCTCGCCTATTCCACCGTGAGCCACCTGGGCCTGATCACCCTGCTGCTGGGCCTGGGCTCGCCGCTGGCGGTGGTGGCCGGTGTGTTCCACATCCTGAACCACGCCACCTTCAAGGCCTCCCTCTTCATGGCCGCCGGCATCATCGACCACGAAACCGGCACCCGGGACATGCGGCGGCTGGCGGGCTTATGGAAGGACATGCCCCACACGGCGGCGCTCGCCATGGTGGCCGCCGCCGCCATGGCGGGGGTGCCCCTGCTCAACGGGTTCCTGTCCAAGGAGATGTTTTTCGCCGAGGCGCTGCAAGGCCGGCTGCTCGGATGGATCGAACCGTTGCTGGCCGCGGCGGCCGGCATGTTCTCCGTGGCCTATTCCCTGCGCTTCATCCACGACGTCTTCTTCCACGGAGAGGCCCGGGATCTGGCGAGGGAGCCCCATGAGCCGCCCCGCTGGATGAAGGTGCCGGTGGAGATCCTGGTGGTCACCTGCGTGGTGGTGGGCCTCTTTCCCGCCGTGACCGTCGGTCCCTTGCTGCACCTCGCCTCGGCGAGCGTCCTCGGCGCGCCGCCCCCCGAGTACAGCCTGGCCATCTGGCACGGCTTCAACCTGCCCCTCGCCATGAGCCTCGCGGCGCTGGGAGGCGGCGTAGCTCTGTACTTCTGGTTGCAGCGCAAGTTCCGCCTGCATGCCCACATCCCCTCCCGCCGCACCGCCAAGCGCCTATTCGACGAGAGCGCCATCCTGGTGACCCGGGCCGCCGCGTGGGCGACGGCGCGGCTCGACAACGGCTCCCTGCAGCGCTCCCTGGCGCTCCTGCTCGCCACCGCCCTGATCGTGGCCGCCGCTCCCCTCACCGAGTCGGCGCTGCCCCTCGTCCCGTCCTCGACGCCCGCGGACGGGGTGAGCGTGGTGGTCCTCGCCGCCCTGCTGGTGGCGGTCGCGGGCAGCGTGATCTACCGCCATGACCACTTGCTTTCGGCCCTGTTCGTCGGCGTGGCAGGATTGATCGTCTCCCTCGCCTTTCTCCGCTTTTCCGCTCCCGACCTGGCCCTCACCCAGCTTTCGGTGGAAGTGGTGTCCATCATTCTGCTGCTCCTAGCCCTGCGGCGCCTGCCAGAGCGCTCCCCCCGGGAAAGCTCGTCCCTGCGGCGGGCGAGGGACGCGCTTCTCTCTGTCCTCGCCGGCCTTGGGGTCGGCTTGCTGGCCTACGGCGTCATGAACCGGCCGCTCTCCAGCATCTCGCCCTTCTTCCTGGAGCAGTCGGTGCCCGGCGGCGGGGGCGCCAACGTGGTCAACGTGATCCTGGTGGACTTCCGCGGCTTCGATACCTTCGGGGAGATCATCGTGCTGGCCATCGCCGCGATCGGCGTGCTCGCCATGGCGGGCGCGCTGGAGCGCGGCGCAGGGGCTTCTTCGGAAACGCAAGCCCAGCAGCACCCCTCACCGGCGGCGTCCAGCGCGCCACCGCCCGCTCCCGGGTCGCACCTACCCCCTTCGGGGGCAGGCACTGCTCCGCCGTCCGCGGGCGCGCTGGAGCGCGGCGCAGGGGCTTCTTCGGAAACGCAAGCCCAGCAGCACCCCTCACCCACCGGGTTCGACGCCCCGGCGGGTGACGCGGAAACCCCGGTCGAGGGGAATCGTCCCACGGAAGGAGGGTCCCTCATCCTCACCGTCGCGGCCCGGGTGATTCTGCCCCTCGCGCTGCTGGTGGCGGTCTACCTGTTCCTGCGGGGCCACAACGACCCCGGCGGCGGCTTCATCGCGGGGCTGGTGACCGCCATCGCCCTGGTGATCCAATACATGGCGAGCGGCCTCGCCTGGGCGCAGCAGCGGCTCAAGCTCGCCCCGCGGCCCATCATCGGCTGGGGCGTGCTCGTCGCCGGGGCCGCGGGCCTGGGAAGCTTCTTTCTCAGCTATCCCTTCCTCACCAGCACCTACGGACACTTGCACTTGCCAGTGCTCGGCGACCTAGAGCTGGCGAGCGCCGTGATCTTCGACCTGGGCGTGTACTTGACAGTGGTGGGCGCCACCCTGGTCTACCTCACCCGGCTGGCCCGCGTGCCGCCGTCGGCCGCATCAAGAGCCCCGTGATGGAAGCGCTGGTGGCCATCGGCATCGGCGCCCTCACGGCGGGAGGCGTGTTCCTCCTGCTGCGTGCCCGCACCTTCCCCGTGCTCTTGGGACTCACTCTCCTCTCCTACGCGGTCAACTTCTTCATCTTTGCCATGGGACGGCTCAGGCTCGCGGCACCCCCGCGCATCGTGGAAGGGGTCTCCGAATACGCCGATCCTCTGCCCCAGGCCCTGGTGCTCACTGCTATCGTGATCAGCTTCGGCATGACCGCCTTTCTGGCGGTATTGGCCGTCTGGAGCCGATGGGCGAGCGGCACCGATCATGTGGACGGCGCGCCCGCGGACGACCGATGAACCACTGGATCATCGTCCCCGTCGTCCTGCCCGCCCTCGCGGCCGCCGTGTTGCTCCTCGCCGCCGGCCGGCCCATGCCGGTGCAGCGCTGGATCTCGGGAACCGCCGCGGCGGCCCTCGCCGCCGTTTGCGTAGGGCTCGCCGCGTCCCTGGACGATTTCCCACGCGTCTATCTGCTGGGCAATTGGCCGGCGCCCTACGGCATCGTACTAGTGCTGGACCGGTTGAGCGTCCTGATGCTCACCCTCACCGCGAGCGTGGCGCTCGGCTGCCTCGCCTACGCGATGACCGGCTGGGATGCTGCGGGCCCCGCGGGAAAACGCTATTTCCATGCCCTGTTCCAGTTCCAGCTCATGGGGTTGAACGGCGCCTTCCTAACTGGGGATCTGTTCAACCTGTTCGTCTTCTTCGAAGTGCTGCTGATCGCCTCCTACGGGCTTCTGGTGCACGGCGGCGGTACCAGACGGGCGCGGGCAGGCATTCACTACGTGGCGGTAAACCTCACGGCTTCAGCCCTGTTCCTCATTGGAGTCGCCCTGCTCTACGGCGCGGCCGGGACCCTCAACATGGCAGACCTGGCCCGCGCGGTGGGAAGGCTGGAGGGGGAAGCGGCGCTGCTCGCCCAGGTGGCGGGGCTCCTGCTGCTCGCGGTCTTCGCCGTGAAAGCGGCGCTTTTTCCCCTGTACTTCTGGCTTCCCATCAGTTACACCGCGGCGGCAGCCCCGGTGGCGGCCCTCTTCGCCCTCATGACCAAAGTGGGGGTGTACGCGATCCTGCGGGTGTTCGTCCTGGTCTTCGGCGAACAGGGGACGGGCGGCTTGGCCGCACCCTGGGTCCTGCCGGCGGGACTCATCACCCTGGGCCTCGGCACCCTGGGGGCCCTGGCGGCGACCGACCTGGGACGCCTCGCGGCCTATCTCACCCTCTCGTCGGTGGGCACACTGCTCGCCGCCGTCGGCCTGTTCACCCCCCAAGCCCTGTCGAGCGCTTTGTTCTATCTGGTGCACAGTACCTTGGTGACCGCCGGCCTGTTCCTCCTCTGGGAGCGGGTGGCGGTGGAGCGTGGTTTCGCCGCCGACCGCTTTCAGCGCGGGCCCCGGCTCGGCCGGCCTCTCCTGCTGTCCGGGACGTACGCGTTTCTCGCCGCCACCGCAGTGGGGCTGCCCCCGTTCTCCGGCTTCCTAGGGAAGGTGATGATCCTGGAAAGCGCCCGGAAGGCGGACGCTGCGCTTCCGGTCTGGGGAGTGCTCCTGGTCACCGGACTCCTCGCCATCTTCGCCGTAGCCCGGGCCGGCAGTCGCCTCTTCTGGGACATCTCCCGGGAGCCGCCGCCCGCCTCGCAAGCCACTTCCCCGGCCCAGGCGGCTCCCCTGCTCGCCCTGGTGGCGGCGCTCGCCGGGCTGGTGATCCTCGCCGCGCCGTTCAAAGCCTTCACCGATCAAACCGCGCGGGAGCTTTTCAACGCAGAACGCTATGCCGCCACCGTGCTTGGCCATCCCGCCCTGCCCCAGCGCGGTCTGCCGGGCGCACCATCCGAGGAGACCACCCGATGAGGGCGCTATCCCGGCTTCTGCCCCATCCCCTACTCTCCCTGGCTGTGGCTCTGGTGTGGCTGTTGCTCGCCAATTCCGTGGCGCCGGCCCATTTGCTCCTCGCCGCGCTCCTGGGCATCGCCATCCCCCGACTCACCGCCGGGCTCTTCCCGGAGCGGCTGCAATCCATCCACCTGGGAATGGCACTGAAGTTGTTTCTGCACTTCTTATGGGACATCGTGATGGCCAACGTGGCGATGGCGCGCATCATCCTGGCACCGGAGTTGCGGGTCAAACCGAGCTTTCTGGCCCTGCCGCTTTCCCTCACCAATCCGTACGCCATCGCCGTGCTCGCCGGCATGATCACCATGACGCCCGGAACGGTATCGGTGGATCTGTCGCCCGACGGCCGCACCCTGTGGATCCACGCCTTGAACGTGGAGGATCCCGAAGGCGCCGTCGCCGAAATCAAACGCCGCTACGAGGAGCCGCTGAAGGAGCTGTTCGAATGATGACCGCCGCCGTCACCGTCGCGCTGGGCGCATTTTCCGCCGCTTTTCTGCTATGCCTGTGGCGCCTCGCGCGGGGCCCGGACGCCATCGACCGGGTGCTCGCCCTGGACACCCTTTACATCAACGCTATCGCCATCATCATGCTGCTCGGAATCGCCCAGGATACGACGGTGTATTTCGAGGCGGCCCTGCTGATCGCGGCGGTAGGTTTCGTGAGCACCGTGGCCCTGGCCAAGTATCTGGCCCAAGGCCCGGTGATCGAATAACCGGAGCAAGGAGGTTGCAAATCATGATCGCCGAGGCCATCGTTTCCCTGTTCATCCTGGCGGGCGCCTTCTTCGGGCTCACGGGATCCATCGGACTGGCCCGCCTGCCCGACTTCTACATGCGTCTACATGGGCCCACCAAGGCCACCACCCTGGGAGTGGGCGGCGTGCTGATCGCGTCCATGCTCCATTTCAGCTTCGCGGGCCCCGGGCTGAGCCTGCACGAGCTGCTGATCACCCTGTTTCTGTTTGTGACGGCGCCGGTTTCTGCCCACCTCATGGCCCGGGCGGGCGCCAGGCGGGGGGTCGATTCCTCCCTCACGCCGCCCGACGAGATCCGGCAAGAATCGGTGCGGGGTTGATGCGGCTTCGCCCCTTCAGCCCATCAGGATGACGTGCACCCGGGACGGCCCATGGGCGCCCAGGGTAACCGTCTGCTCGATGTCGGCCGTGCGGGAGGGGCCCGAGATCAGGTTGACGGCACGGGGCGGCTTTCCCCGCTCGGCCCGCAGGAGCGCCCAGGCATCCTCCAGCGCCTCCACGATGCGCTCGACTGGCACCACGGCTACATGGGTTTCCGGCACCAGGCTCACCGCGGGTGGCGTGGCCGGTCCCGAGAGCATTACCAGGGTGCCGGTCTCCGCGACGGCGCAGAAAGCGCCGGTGATGCCCACCCGGTCCTCCCCCACGGGGTGCCGACTCTCGGCCAAGATGCCCGCCGACTCCCAGCCCCAGCCAGCCAGCTCCGGCCACACCACGGCCTTGAGGGGCAGCCCCCGCTCGGACAGGTAGGCGGCGACGGCGGCCGGCACGTTTTCCTGGGCATCGACCCGCGCCACGGTGCAGGCCATGGCGAGGGCCCGCTCCCGGAAGCGTTCGATGTGCTGCCCGTCGAACGGGGGGCGCGGGCCGGGCATGTGGGCCTCGAGGGTGTGGCGCACCGCTTCGCGCACCTCCAGGGGCGCGCCGCCGCTCGAGCGCCGCAGGGCCTTGCGGATGCGGCTCAGAATTTCTTCCCTGGAATTCATCCCAGCGTCGGCATCGACAGGCCTTTGCCCGGCAGGTCCGTCTCGGACCAGCGGGTGGTCACCACCTTGGTGCGGGTGTAGAAGTACACCCCTTCTATGCCGTGGACATGGAGGTCGCCGAACAGCGACTGCTTCCAGCCGCCGAAGGAGAAGAAGGCCATGGGCACCGGGATGGGCACGTTCACACCCACCATGCCCGCCTCCACCTCATTCTGGAAGCGCCGCGCCGCGGCCCCGGAGCGAGTGAAGAGGGCGGTACCGTTGCCGTAGGGGTTGCGGTTCACGAGATCCAGGGCTTCGTCGAAGTCTCGCGCCCGCAGCACCACCAGCACCGGCCCGAAAATCTCGTCCCGGTAGATGGACATCTCGGGGGTAACGCGATCGAACAGGGTGGGGCCGAGGAAGAAGCCGTTCTCGTGACCGGGAACCTGCAGCCCCCGGCCGTCCACCACCAGCCGGGCACCGGCCGCCTCGCCCTGGTCCACGTAACCCTTCACCCGGTCCCGGTGGGCGCGGGAGATGAGGGGCCCCATCTCCACCCCAGGCTCGGCTCCCGGGCCGACCTTGAGGCCGCGCGCCCGGGCGGCGAGCTTTTCCACTAAGGGATCGGCCGCCTCCCCCACCGCCACCACCGCCGAGATGGCCATGCAGCGCTCCCCAGCCGACCCGTAGGCGGCACCTGCCAGAGCCTCCGCCGCGAAGTCGAGATCGGCATCGGGCAATACCACGGCGTGGTTCTTGGCGCCGCCCAGCGCCTGCACCCGCTTGCCGTGGCGCGCGCCGGTTTCATAGACGTAGCGAGCGATGGGAGTAGAGCCCACGAAGGAGAGCGCCTTGACGTCCGGGTGGGCGAGCAGGGAGTCCACCGCAGCCTTATCGCCGTGGATCACATTGAACACGCCGTCGGGCAGCCCCGCCTCCTTGAAGAGCTCCGCCATGCGCAGGGAGGCCGAGGGAACCTTCTCGGAGGGCTTCAGCACGAAGGTGTTGCCGCAGGCAACGGCCACCGGGAACATCCACAGGGGCACCATGACGGGGAAGTTGAAGGGCGTGATGCCGGCGCAGACCCCGAGCGGCTGGAGCAGGGAGTGGCAGTCCACGCCCCGGCCCACGTCCTCCGCGTGCTCGCCCTTGAGGAGGTGGGGCGCGCCGGCCGCGAACTCGATCACCTCGATCCCCCGTTGCACCGACCCCGCCGCGTCCGCCAGGGTCTTGCCGTGCTCTTCGGTGACGAGGCGTGTGAGCTCATCCCGGTGCGCCTCCATGAGCTCGCGAAAGCGGGTGAGGATCCGGGCGCGCCTCAACGGCGTGGTGCCGCGCCACCCGGGAAAGGCCGCGCGGGCCGCGGCTACCGCCCGTTCCACGTCCTCGGCCCCGCAGAGGGGCACACGCCGGATCACCGCGCCGGTGGCGGGATTGGTGACCTCGCCGGAGCGCTCGGTGCAGGGTTCCACCCGCTGGCCGCCGATCCACAGGGGGACGACCGCCGGTTCCCGCTCCCTCGCCGCTCTAGACGTTGCAGTGCTCATGATCCACCTCGGCTCCGATAAAGTTCGCGAAAAGTTTTGCCCGCGGGCGCCGGAAAATCCCGTCCGTCGGTCCAGCCGCCGCCGAAGGGCAGCCGATGCAACAGCCCCTCTTCGCCGGCCATGCGCTTGAGCAGCCGGGCGCCGAGGCGCGTCGCCCAGGCGTAAGCCCGGGGCCGCTGCGCCAGCCAGGCCCACGCCCGCAGCGCCGACCGCTCGGGCCAGGGCCGCAGGCCCCGCTCCATCTGCTTTTCCCGCAGCTTGCGCATAAGCTCGGGAAGCGGAATTTTCACCGGGCAGACGACCCCGCACTGGTTGCATAGGGTGGCCGCATGGGGCAGGTCCAGGGCGTTCTCCAGCCCCACGTAGGCCGGGGTGAGCACCGAGCCCATGGGGCCAGGATACACCCAGCCGTAGGCGTGGCCGCCCACGCTCTGGTAGACCGGACAGTGGTTCATGCAGGCGCCGCAGCGGATGCAGCGGAGCATGGGCTGCAGTGCCGTGCCCAGGAGGGCGGTGCGGCCCGCGTCCACCAGCACGATGTGGAAGTGCTCCGGCCCGTCCAGGTCGCCTTCACCCTTCACGCCGGTGGACAGGGTGACGTAATTGGTGATGGACTGCCCGGTGGCGGAGCGGGGCAAAAGCCGCAGCAGGGTGGCGAGATCCTCCAGCGTCGGCACCACCTTTTCGATCCCGGTGATCGCCACGTGCACCCGGGGAAGCGTCGTCACCATGCGGCCGTTGCCCTCGTTGGTGACGATCAGGGTAGAGCCGGTCTCGGCGCAGAGGAAGTTGGCCCCCGAGATCCCCATGTCCGCCGTGAGGAAATGGGGCCGCAGCACCTCCCGGGCTTCCCGGCACAGGGCCTCGATCTCGCTCTGGCGCGGCCGCCGGTGTTGGTGCTCGAAGAGAGTCGCGATCTCGTCCTTGTTCTTGTGCACCACCGGCGCCACGATGTGGGATGGAGGCTCGTGGGCGAGTTGCAGGATATATTCCCCCAGGTCGGTCTCCACCACTTCCACGCCGGCCGCCTCCAGCGCCGCGTTAAGATCGCACTCCTCCGACACCATGGACTTGGACTTGACCGCCTTGCGTACCCCGTGGCGGCGGGCGATCTCGCACACGATGCGCGCCGCCTCCTGGTGGGTCGCCGCCCAGTGCACCTCCGCGCCCCGGGCGGTGGCGTTTTTCTCGAACTCCTCCAGATAGAGGTCCAGGTCGGCCAGGGCGCGCTCCCGGATCTGGGCCGCCGCCTCCCGGAACCCCTCGAAGTCGGGCAGTTCCGCGATCGCCCGGGCGCGGGCGTCGACGAAGTTGGTCTGCAGCCTGGCGAGCGCCTGCTGCAGCCGCTCGTCCCGCAGCTTTTCCCGGGCCCGGGCCTTGAAGTACATGGAGGTCGCTTGCATGGGGCCCCTGCTCCCTTACAGCTCTCCGTCGACGCCCGCCAACACCTCCGCCACGTGCAGCACCCGGGTGCGGCGATCGCCCCGGCGGCGCAGCCGGCCTTCGATGTTGAGCATACAGCCCAGATCCCCCAGCACCACCGCGTCGGCCCCCGTGGCCTCGATGGCCTGGCACTTGCGGTCCACGATGCGGGTGGAGATCTCGCCGAACTTCACAGCGAAGGTGCCCCCGAAGCCGCAGCACTGCTCGGCGCCGGGTAGTTCCACCAGGGAAAGCCCCGGCACCTTCGCCAGCAGCTCCCGGGGCTGGCGTTTCACCCCCAGCTCCCTCAGGCCCGCGCAGGCGTCGTGATAGGTGACGGTGCCGGCGAAGCGGCCGGGTACCGCTTCCAGCTTCGCCACCCGCACCAGGAAATCGGCGAGTTCATAGGTCTTGGCGCAAAGCCGCTCCACTGCCTCCCGGCGCGCAGGAAATTCCTGGAGCAGCTCCGGGTAATGGGCCCGAATCATCCCGGCGCAGGAGCCCGAAGGCACCACCACGTAGTCGCAGTCCGCGAATTCTTCCACGAGCTTCAACGCCAGCCCCTGGGCGCCGAGGCGTTCCCCGCTGTTATAGCCCGGCTGGCCGCAACAGGTCTGAGTGGCCGGCACTATCACCTGGCAGCCCGCAGCCTCTAAGAGCTTGAGCGCCGCAAACCCGATGCGGGGGCGCAACAGATCGACGAGACAGGTGACGAAAAGCCCGACGCGCACGGCGCTTGGGAAGCAAAAGGGGCAGAAAAAGGTCGCGTGATCATAGCACACCACCTTTCCCCGCCCGGGCCCGTTGCCGCCGGAAATTTCATAATGTAAAATTTCGCCGGTCTTTGTGCACCGCGGGAGATATTTTCTTGGCCGAAAACGGGACCAAATCCTCCATCCAGGTGCTGGAGCGCATGATGGCGCTGCTGGACGCACTGGCCGAAAGCCCCGAGCCGCTGAACCTGAAGCAGCTCGCCGTCAAGACCAGCCTCCATCCTTCCACCGCCCACCGGATCCTGGGCGTCATGGTGGAGCACCGCCTGGTGGACCGCATCGAGCCCGGCACCTATCGCCTCGGCATCCATCTGCTGGAGCTGGGAAACCTGGTCAAGAGTCGGATCAACATCCGGGACGAGGCCCTGCCCTTCATGCAGAAGCTGCACGAGAAGATCCACGAGACGGTGAACCTCTCCATCCGCCAGGGGGACGAGATGGTCTACGTGGAGCGCCTGGTGTCGAGCCGCTCGGCCATGCGGGTGGTGCATCTGATCGGCGCCCGGGCGCCGCTCCACATCACGGCCGTGGGGAAGCTGTTTCTCGTGGAAGACGGGCCGGAAAAGGTCCGGGAATACGCCCAGCGCACTGGCCTGCCCACCTTCACCCGTAACACCCTCAATACCCTGCCCAAGCTCACCCAGGAGCTGGAACGGGTGCGCCGGCAGGGCTACGCCTTCGACAACGAGGAAGCGGAGCGGGGCGTCTCCTGCGTCGGCGCCGGCATCCGCGACGACGAGGGGCGCCTCGTGGCGGGGCTTTCCATCTCCGCGCCCTCGGAACGCCTGAACAAGGCCTGGGGCCCCCTGGTCAAGGAGGTGGCCGACGACATCTCCCACGCCATCGGTTACCGGCCGGTGCGGGCGCTGCGGCGTTGATCAGGTCGCCTCCAGATAGAGCACGGCGAAGGGCTCCTCTCCCCCGATCCAGCCCCGCTTCAGCCTGAATCCGGCGCCCTGGGCCAGCGCCTCGAAATCCTCCACCGAGTACTTGTAGGAGTTCTCGGTGTGCATCGCCTCTCCCGCGAAAAAGGAAAAGCGCCGCCCGGCGACCGTGACCTGCTGGTAGACCGTGCTTTGCAGGTGCATTTCGATCCGGCCGAGCGCCTCGTTGTAGAAGGCTAGGTGGCGGAAACGCTCGGGGACGAAGTTCCCTCCCAGCTCCCGGTTGATGCGCAGGAGCAGGTTGAGGTTGAACCGGGCGGTCACGCCGCCCGCATCGTCGTAGGCCCGGGTCAACCGGTCCACTCCCCGCTTGAGGTCGATACCGATCAGCAGCCCGCCGCCCGCGCCCACCTGGCGGGCGGTCCGCGCCAGAAAGCGCCCCGCGTCCTCCGGGTCGAAATTGCCGATGCTGGAGCCGGGAAAGTAGGCGATGCGGCGCGTGTGGGGCGCCGCCTGGGGAAGCTCCCAGACTTCGGCGTAATCGGCCCACACCGCCTCGATGTGCAGCCACGGATAGTCCAGGGCGAGCCCGCGGGCCGTGCGCTCCAGCATTTCCAGGGAAATGTCGACGGGCATGTACACCGCCGGCCGCAGCGCCTCGAGGAGGAGGCGCGATTTGCGGCTGTTGCCGCTGCCGTATTCGATGAGCCAGACCCCCGCCCCCAGGCAGGCCGCCATCTCGTCCCGGTGCTGCTCCATGAGGGCCGTCTCGGTCCGGGCGATGGGATATTCGGGCAGCTCGCAGATGGCCTCGAACAGCCGGCTGCCCCGCTCGTCGTAGAAGTATTTCGGCGGTATCCGCTTCGGGCGAGCGGCGAGGCCCGCCAGCACGTCCTCCCGGAACCGGTCGGCGACGGGGGTGCGGGCGTGCAGCCTCGCCCTGGGTGCCACGGACCGTGGTGCCTGGATCCCCGCAGGGGTCGAAGGGGGATCGGGAGCGGAACGCTCGTTCGCCATGGAAATCCGGGGGCCGGGTTGGTCAGCGGCCCCGCGCCCGGGACCCCCAGCGCGAAGGAAAGCCGCTCGCTTAGCCTGATACCGCAGGCAGCCGGGAGGAACTCTCCATCCAGCGCTTGATGCGGTTGGCGTCGCCGATGCGGGTGAGTTTACCCCAAGAATCCAGGAGCACGATGATGACTTGGCGGCCCGCGACCCGGGCCTGCATCACCAGGCAGCGGCCGGCCTCCCGGATGAAGCCGGTCTTGGAAACCTCGATTTCCCAGTCTTTATGGGCCACCAGGCGGTTGGAGTTGCTGAAGGCCATGGCACGCCGGGTGCCCGGGACCTCGATCCTGGCCCGGGGCGTCGTGGTGAACTCCCGGATCAGCGCGTAGCCCCCAGCGGCCTCCACCAGCTTCGCCAGATCCTGCGCGGTGGAGACGTTGCGGGCATCCAAGCCGGTCGGCTCCACGAACTCGGTGCGGGCCATGCCGATGATCCGGGCCTTGACGTTCATGGTGCGGACGAAAGCCTCGGTTCCCCCGGGATAGGTGCGCGCTAGGGCGGCGGCGGCCCGGTTCTCCGAGGCCATGAGGGCCAAGCGCAAGAGCTCCCGGCGCGGGAGTACCGTCCCGACCCGCAGCCGGGAGCTGGTGTGCTTCAGGGTATCCACGTCGGCCGCGGCGATGGCGATCGGCTCGTCCAGGTCGAGCCCGGCATCCAGCACCACCATGGCCATCATCAGCTTGGTGATGGAAGCGATGGGCATCACTTCCGTGCTGTTTTTCGCGTAGAGCTCGGTGCCGCTCGCGTAATCCAAAACCAGCGCGGCCGCCGATTTGAGATGGGGTCCGTCGGCGAGGGCCATGGCGGCTGTCCTAGGAGAAGCTTTCCCGCGCGGAGCCGCGCCCTCGTCCTGGGCCTGCGCCGTGCCGATAATCATCGCGGCGAGCAGCATCGCCAGCCGTCGTCCCATGGAGTCCTCCCTGATTCCGTGTTCGACCGGCCGCCCCTGCGGCACTCCCCTGCCTGGGCCGCTTTCGATCCATGACTACCATAGCAAAAAACATAGCCTATGGAAAGGGTTGAACGGAAAACTTAGTGTATTTTCGAGGCGTTTGCGGCGCCCCATTCAAGCCGCTGGCTGGGTCATGGACAAGCCTCCGGGGCTTGAGGCCTCCCGCTCCCGCTGCTGCAGGGCCCAGAGCCGGGCGTAGGCGCCGCCCCGTTCCAGCAGCTCCTCGTGGCGTCCCCGTTCCACGATACGACCTTGTTCCATCACGAGAATCTCGTCCGCATGCAGGATGGTGGAAAGTCGGTGGGCGATCATGAGGGTAGTGCGACCCCGGGCGATGCGGTCGATTTCCGCCTGGATCGCCTTTTCCGACTGGGAGTCCAGGGCCGAGGTGGCTTCGTCGAACACCAGGATGCGGGGGTTCTTGAGCAGCGCCCGGGCGATGGCCACCCGCTGCTTCTCCCCGCCGGAGAGCTTGAGCCCCCGCTCCCCGACCCGGGTCTCGTAACCGTCGGGCAGCCGCTCGATGAATTCGTGGATGTGGGCGGCCCGGGCGGCCGCTACCACCTCCTCGGGGCTGGCGTCGGGCCGGCCGTATTGGATGTTGTAGAAAATGGTGTCGTTGAACAGCACCGTGTCCTGGGGCACGATGCCGATGGCGGCTCGCAAGCTCGCCTGGGTCACGTCCCGGATGTCGATGCCGTCGATGGTGATGCGCCCGCCGGTCACGTCGTAGAAGCGGAACAGCAAGCGCGCCAGCGTGGACTTGCCGGCGCCCGAATGGCCCACCACCGCCACCGTGCGCCCGGCGGGAATTTCGAAGCTCACCCCCCGGAGAACCTCTCGCCGGCCGTCGTAGCCGAAGCGCACGTCCTCGAAGCGTATGGTGGGGTTCGCCGCCGCCAGGGCCGGCGCATGGGGTTTGTCCTGGATCTCCCGATGCTCGCCGAGGAGCCCGAACATGCGCTCGATGTCGGTCAAGGATTGCTTGATCTCCCGGTACAGCACCCCCAGGAAGTTGAGCGGGATGTAGAGCTGGATCATGAAGGCGTTCACCAGCACCAGGTCACCGATGGTCATGCGCCCCGCCACCACACCCTGGGCCGCCTGCCACATGATCAGGGTGGCGCCGACGGCGATGACGGCGCTCTGCCCCGTGTTCAAGGCGGAAAGGGAAGTGGTGCTTTTCACCGCCGCCGCCTCGAAACGCCGCAGGTTTTCGTCGTAGCGGCGCGCTTCGTGCTCCTCGTTGCCGAAATACTTCACCGTCTCGTAGTTGAGTAGGCTGTCGATGGCCCGGGTGTTGGCGCGGGAATCCTCCTCGTTCATCTGGCGCCGGAACTTGGTGCGCCACTCGGTCACGGTCACGGTGTAGAGGATGTAGGCCACGAGGGTCGCGAAGGTGATCAGGGCGAACCTCACGTCGTACATGTACAGGAGCACTCCGGTCACCAGGAGGATCTCGATCAGGGTGGGAAGGATGGAGTAGAGCGTGTAGCTCATGAGGCTTGAAATGCCGCGCACGCCCCGCTCGATGTCCCGGGAGAGGCCCCCGGTCTGCCGGTCCAGGTGGAAGCGCAGGGACAGGGCATGGAGATGGCGGAAGACCTCCAGGGCGATGCGCCGCGCCGCCCGATGGGTGACCCGGGCGAACACGATCTCCCGCAGCTCGGTGAAGAGGGTGGTGGACAGCCGCAGCGCCCCGTAGGCGACGAGCAGCGCCAGAGGCACCGCCACCAGCACCCGGCTGCCGGAAAGGGCGTCCACGATTTCCTTGAGCACCACCGGCACGGCCACGTTGGCCAGCTTGGCGGCGAGCAGGAAGGCGAGGGCGGCCGCCACCCGGCCGCGGAACTCCCACAGGTAGGGGAGCAGCCGTCTCAAGGTGCGCCAGTCGCCGCCTGAAGCGGCGGGCGCCACCGTATCATGGGCGCGCATCGAGAGGATAAACAAGTAAAAATGCAAGGTTATCAGCCCGCAGGCAGGCCGTCACCGGGAAGAGCGCGCCCGATTGACGCCCGTGCCCATGCCGGCCGAGAATCGGAGCAGGCCGGGCGGGTTTCCGCGCCTCGGATAGCCGGGGCCGTCCGACCCCGTCGTCCTGCCCCTGATACCCGACTCCCGCGAGAGCGATGTCCGCAAGTCCCGCCGACCGTTTCCAGGTCAAGCTGCCGGCCCAGGTGCACGTCATCGTGCGCGATTGGCTCAACTCCAATAGCCTCCTGATCCGGGGCAGCCGGGAAACGGCGTTGATCGACAGCGGCTACTCGGCCTGCGCCGGCGAGACTCTCCGCCTGCTCCAGCGCCCTGAGGCGCTGGGGGCCCGCCGGCTCGATCGGCTGGTCAACACCCATTGCCACAGCGACCACGTGGGGGGCAACGCGGCGCTACGTAGCGCCTACCGCTGCCGGGTGAGCATCCCCCAGGGGGAAGCGCCCCTGGTGGCGCATTGGGACACCCGGGCCCTGTGGCTCGACTACGCCGACCAGTACTGCGACCCCTTCCTCTACGACGACGTGATCGCACCCGGCGAGCGGTTGACCCTGGGCGATCTGGAGTGGGAAGCCATTCCGGTGCCCGGCCACGACATGGGGGCGCTCGCCTTCTACTGCGAAGAAGCGCGGTTGCTCGTGTCCGGCGACGCTCTTTGGGAGCACGGATTCGGCGTCATCGCCCCGGAGAGCGGGGAGCCGGTGCGCCTCAAGGCGGCGCGGGAGGCGCTGGAGGCCCTCGCCCGCCTGGACGTGCACACCGTGATTCCCGGCCACGGCCCGCCCTTCGGCGACGTGGAGGCCGCCCTGGAGCGGGCGTTCAAACGGTTGGAGGCGTTCCAGGCGGATCCCTGCCGCACCGCGCGCCACTTCCTCAAGGTCATGCTCATGTTCTCCCTGCTGGAGAAAGGGCGCATGACGCTCGCCGCCCTGCCCGCCTACCTGGAGGCGGTGGACGCTTACCGGGAAGTGAACCGCCGGTTCCTAGGGCTTCCGGCGGCCGGGCTGGCGGAACGGCTGGTGGCCGAGCTGGAGCGTTCGGGGGCCCTCACCCGCCGCGGCGGGTTTATCTTTCCCGCTGCGGCGGGTGCTCGAGCTTAAGCGCGACGCCCCGTCAGTGCCCCATGCTGGGGGTGTTGACCTTCTTCCCGTTGCTGAGGGAGGTCAGGTAGTACTCGATGTCGGCGTACTCGGGCGCATCGGGCGGAAGCTCGTTGGCCCGTATCGCCACCCCGCACCACTGGAAACGCTTGCGGATGGTCCAGATTTCTCCCTGGCTGGTGCGGTAGTACGGGTGATGGCCTACCTGGTTCTTGGAGCCCGTCAGGAACTGGCCCCGAATCCACTTGTTTTCCGCCTGGCCGTGGCAGTCGTTGCAGGCGAAATTAAGCTGCCCGATTTTACGCCCCATGAGGGCCTTACCCTTGTCCGCGTGGGCCTTTTCTTCGGCGGTGCGGAAACGAATGTTGATGGGCACGCCACGGCCGAGGCTCCGCAGGTAGATGGAGAGTTGGGTGTTCTCGTCCCCCTGCATGGGAAACTCGGCACCGGTGGTGGCCCGGGCATGGCGGGTAATGAATTCCTCGGTGTTCAGCACCTTCTTCATCCGCGGCTCGTAGTAGGGCATGCGTGCCGCCCAGGTGCGAAACGCCTTCTTCGGATCTTTATGGCAGCTCGCGCACGACTTGCCGTTGGGACCCGCCGTGGCGAAGAGCCGCTCACCCTTTTCTCCCTCCCCCCAGGCGGGATTCTGGAAAGGATCGTCCGGATCGTAGGCCGGCTCTTCCTTGACCCGCCGATTGGGATCGTCCCGCGGATCCTTGAACTGGGCCGGCTCTTTCAGCGTCTTCAAGTACGCCACGATGTCCCGGATCTCCTCCGGCGAATAGAGCCCGTGTCGCCCCCAGGGCGGCATCATGGTGGTGGGATTGAAGACCCGGGGATCGTAGATGTAGTTGTACAGCCACCAGTCGGTGCGGCCCCAGGTCCCGATGGTGGACAGGTCCGGCCCCACGTTCCCCGGCAACGCCCCGCCCGGCAGGATGTGACAGGCGAGGCATCCGCCGCCCCGGGAGCGATCGAAAGCGAGCTTCTTTCCGTTTTCCGGGTTCCCGTCCGTGATGGGCCCGAACACCCGCTGGTAGCCTTCGACGGGCGGGGACGCTTCCGTGCGCAGGGTGTTGAACTTATCCCAGTTGGCCTGGGGCCAGGGAGCATACCGGACCCAGGGGACGGGCGCGGCGGGTTTTTCCATCTCCAGGGGCGCCGCCCCCCGCTTGCCGCCCTCGGCGGCGGAGACCGGCGCGGCCCAGGCCAAAGCCACCAGCGCCGCTGCAAAGCATGGTTTCATCCGTTTCATCTCACCCTCCTCCATGAGCGTGGTTCGGATCTTCAAGCCGGGTCCGATGCCAACGAACCGACCAGGAACGCCTTCTGAAACGTCAGCGTCAGGATACGAAAAAAAGGGGCGTTCTTGCGAACGCCCCAATAGCCAAAGGAGGAGGATGAAAGCAACGAGAAGCTCCCGCCGCCTTCATCCCCTTAGAAGCAATCATCATGCCAAAAATTTTCATTTTTGTATTCAGACGAGTATGTTCTTGGGTGATCTCTACGACGCCCTTCAGCGCGCAAAAAGTGCCGCATTATGGTGCGGGCTTTGCGCACCGCCGGGAGGTTTCCAGGGGAATTTTAGTTATTTATTGGATAATGTAGCGCTTAAGTCCATGCAGCATCTAATAAAAATGGTCTATGTGACAATAGAGGCTCCCTATCGAGGCACGCCCGCGTGCGGGGACGCAGGGAAGCTACAAGCGAATCATGGTGGCGGACAAGGCCGCGTGATCGGAAATCCGGGACCAGGGATGCCCGTGATGGACATGCGCATGCCTCACGTGGAAGCCTCGCACGTAAATCCGGTCCAGGCGGAACAGGGGCAGGGCCGAGGGGAAGCTTCGGGCCGCCCGGCCCCGGGTCAACTCGAAGACCTCCCTGAGCTCCAGGGCATCCACCAGGATACGGCTCGCCTTGCCCCGCCAGTCGTTGAAGTCCCCGGCGATGATGAGGGGAGCGTTCTCCGGCACCAGCTCCCGGATGCGCCGCTCCAGGGTCCTCAACTGGCGGGTGCGGCCCCGGGCGGAAAGCCCCAGGTGCACGCAAACGCAGTGCAGCGTGCGTGTCCAGCCGGGCACCTGGACTTCGCAATGCAGGAGCCCCCGCCGCTCGAATCGGTGGGTGGAAATGTCTTCGTTCTCCCAGGCGACGATGGGGAAACGGGACAGAATCGCGTTGCCGTGATGGCCCTCGTCGTACACGGCGTTTTTCCCGTAGGCGAAGTCCATCCAGACGGTGTCGGCGAGGAATTCGTACTGGGGCTTGACCGGCCAGTTGTGGAAGCGCTCGGCGTGCCGCTCATGGGCCCCCACCACCTCTTGCAGGAAGACCACGTCCGCGCCCAGGGCGTGGATCCGGTCCCGCAGCTCGTGCACCACCATGCGGCGGTTGAAGTGGGAAAATCCTTTGTGGATGTTGTAGGTTGCGACGTGCAACGTATCGGTCATCGTTCGCTACGGCTGCCACGGGTTGGCGAGTATGTTACTGGTTTCCCGAAGGCGGGGGAACGGGCATGGCGCGCCCACGGACGGCGCGCCGCTCCATTTCCCGCACCATCCCCTCCAGTTGCCGGCGCACGTTGTAGCGGATGAGCAAGGGACCGATCAAGGGCGGTACCCAGAAATCCGGCACCAGGCGGGCGCGGTAAGCGATGCGGGTGCCGGCGCCGTTGGGGCTTAGATGCCATTCGCCTTCCAGTTCCTTGAAGTTGCCCGACACGGCCTTGAAGCGGATGCGCTCTTCTCCTTCTTCCTGGAGGGCAAGCACGGCCCGGTACTCGGCGCTGAAGAACAGCACCCGGTTCTTGCCCCGCAGGTCCAGGAGCCGCTCATGGATGCCGCTAGGCAGGAGCCGGCTGTGCGTCACGTCGGGAACGAAATCGACGAACTGGGCGTAGTCGGTCAGGGTGGCCCAGGCGGCTCGGGGCGGAACTGGCAAGTCGAGCTGCCCGTGGATGATAATCGTCTCTCCGTCGCGGCTCACCCGCAGCTCGTCGGCGGCCGCAGCGAAGGCCCAGAGACATACTACCAGCGCCAGGAAAGCTCCCAGGCGCGCCTGGGGACGGCGGCGTTCAGGAGACCTGCAGCATGCGCTCCAAGGCGACGCGGGCAAGGCGGGCCTCTTCTTCGGGCACCTCAATCCGGTTGACCACCTTCCCCTGGGCCAGGTTCTCCAGCGTCCACGCCAGGTGTTGCGGGTCGATGCGGGCCATGGTGGAGCACATGCACACCGTGGGCGCCATGAACTGGACGATCTTGCCCTCGGGCTTGAACTGCTCGGCGATGCGGTTCACCAGGTTGAGCTCAGTGCCCACGAGCCAGCGGGTGCCCGCCGGCGCCTCGGCGATGGTCTTGATGATGAACTCGGTGGAGCCGACGTAGTCGGACAGCCGGCACACGTCGAAATTGCACTCCGGGTGAGAGATCACGATGGCGTCCGGGTGCTGGTTCTTGTAGCGCAGGATGTGGCTCGCCTGGAACATCTGGTGCACCGAGCAATGGCCTTTCCACAGCAGGAGCTTGGCCGTGCGGATTTTCTCCGGGGCGAGGCCCCCCATGGGCTCGTCCGGATCCCACACCAGCATCTCCTCCAGGGAAATGCCCATCTGGTGGCCGGTCCAGCGCCCCAGATGCTGGTCCGGGAAGAACAGAACCTTGGGCCGCCGGGCGAACGACCACTCCAGAATCTTGCGGGCGTTGCTGGAGGTGCACACGATACCTCCGTGCTCGCCGCAGAACGCTTTGAGATCGGCCGCCGAATTGATGTAAGTGACCGGCGTCACCTGCTCGTCGGGATCTAGGACTTCGGAGAGCTCCCGCCATGCCCGCTCCACCTTCGCCAGGTTCGCCATGTCGGCCATGGAGCAGCCGGCGTTCAGGTCGGGCAGGATCGAGACCTGCTCGGGCCGGCTGAGGATGTCGGCCACCTCGGCCATGAAGTGCACGCCGCAGAAGACGATGTACTCGGCGTCCGTCTGGGCGGCGAGCCGGGAGAGCTTCAGCGAGTCTCCGGTCAGGTCGGCGTGCTTGTACACGTCGGCCCGCTGGTAATGGTGGCCCAGGATCACGGCCCGCTTGCCGAGTGCCGCCTTGGCGGCCAGGATGCGCTCTTGGCAATCCTCGTCCGGCAGGCGCTGGAAGCGATCGAAGGCGATGGCGGCGGTGTGCACGGCTGTGATGACCTCTCGCGCTTCGTGGCTATTCAAGGATAGATATAGAGTCCCTTTAAGACCGTTTCAACCGGTCAGGGTTTCCCCACCCGCTGGGGGAGCAAGAGGATAGCGTCCCGGTTGCTCCAGGAAAAGACCTTCTGCGCTGCCTCCCGGTAGGGCAGCCACTGATAGCCCAAGTGCTCCCGGGGCGCCACCCGCACCGGCGTGGGCTCCGGCACCTCCAGCGCGAAGACGTGCTCTGTGTTGTGGGTCACCCCCGGCGGGTAGCGGTGGCGCCATTCGCGGAAGATTTCGTAGCGGTTGGTGATTCCCCAGTCCGTGAGCCGGTAGGCGGCGGGGTCGAGGCCCGTCTCTTCCGCCACCTCCCGCCGGGCCGTCTGTTCCAGGGTTTCGCCCGGGTTCTGGCTGCCGGTCACCGACTGCCAGAACCCGGGCCGGTCGGCCCGCTCCAGCAGCAGCACTTCTAGCGCCGGCGTGTGGATCAGCACCAGCACCGAGACCGGTATCTTGTAGGGGGTCACTTACCGCCCTGCGGCTCGGCCTGTTCAAGCTTTCGCGGTCTCCGGACGACGGACGCGGATGTGCAGCTCTCGGAGCTGCTTCTCGTCCACCGGGCTCGGCGCGCGGGTCAGCAGGCACTGGCCCCGCTGGGTCTTGGGGAAGGCGATCACATCCCGGATCGACTCCGCCCCCGCCATCAAGGCCACGATCCGGTCGAGCCCGAAGGCCATGCCGCCGTGGGGCGGCGCGCCGTACTGGAGCGCCCGCAGCAGAAAGCCGAACTTCTGCTCCGCTTCCTCGGCACTGATGGCGAGGGCCCGGAACACTTTCGACTGCACTTCCTGGCGATGGATGCGCACCGAGCCGCCCCCCACCTCCCAGCCGTTCAACACCATGTCGTAGGCCTTGGAGCGGGCGCGTCCTGGCTCGCGCTCCAGCAGATCCTCGTGGCCCACCGCGGGCGAAGTGAAAGGGTGATGCAAGGCGGCCCAGCGCTTTTCCTCCTCGTCCCACTCGAACATGGGAAAGTCCACCACCCATAGGGGCCGCCAGCCGGGCTCCGCGAGCCCCCGGTCGTGGGCAAGCTTCAGCCGCAACGCGCCGAGGGACTCGTTGACCACCTTGGCCCGGTCCGCGCCGAAGAAGACGAGGTCTCCGTCCTTGGCCCCGGTACGCTCCAGGATCGTCTGGATCGCCTGCGGGGAAAGGAACTTGAGGATGGGCGATTGTAGTCCCTCCACCCCTTTCCCCAACGCGTTTACCTTGATGTAGGCGAGGCCCTTGGCGCCGTAGATCTTGACGTACTCCGTATAGTCGTCGATCTCTTTGCGCGTGAGCTCGCCGCCCCCGGGCAGGCGCAGCGCCGCCACCCGACCATCCGGCAGGCGCGCCGCTTCGCGGAACACCTTGAACTCCACATCCCCCATGGCATCGGTGAGCTCGGTGAGCACCAAGGGAACGCGCAGATCGGGCTTGTCCGAGCCGTATAGTGCCATGGCGTCGTCATAGGTGAGGCGCGGAAACGGCGCGGGCAGCTCCACGTCCAGGACCGCCTTGAACACGCTGCGGATCATATCCTCCATGAGGGCGGTGATCTCCGGCACGTCCAGAAACGAGGTCTCCACGTCGATCTGGGTGAACTCCGGCTGCCGGTCCGCTCGCAGGTCCTCGTCGCGGAAGCATTTGACGATCTGGTAATAGCGGTCGAAGCCCGCCATCATCAGTAGCTGCTTGAACAACTGCGGCGACTGGGGTAGGGCGTAGAATTCCCCCGCATGCAGCCGGCTTGGCACCAGGAAGTCCCGCGCCCCCTCCGGGGTGGAGCGGGTGAGCATGGGGGTCTCGATGTCGACGAAGCCGTGCCGGTCCAGAAATTCCCGCACCGCCATGGCCACCCGATGGCGCAGCCGCAGGTTGCGCTGCATCTGAGGTCGCCGCAGGTCCAGCACCCGGTGCTCCAGGCGCACCTGCTCGCTGATGGTCTCGTCGTCCATGAGGAACGGGGGCGGCAGGGAGGGATTGAGCACTTCCACCTGGTGAGCAAGCACCTCCACCTCGCCGCTCGCCAGGTTGGGATTGACTGTGCCGGCGGGGCGCTCCCGCACCCGGCCCGCGACCCGGAGCACATACTCGTTGCGCACCGAATCGGCCACTCGGAACGGCTCCGGCCGCTCCGGGTCGCACACGATCTGGACCAGGCCCTCCCGGTCCCGCAGGTCGATGAAAATGACGCCGCCGTGGTCGCGGCGCCGGTGCACCCAGCCGCAGAGGGTGACCTCCTGGCCCACGTGCTGGCGGTTAATCCATCCGCAATAGGTCGTTCGCATGTCGATCCGATGAGAGTTCCGGTCCTGGGTAGCGATACGCCGCTCCGGGCGCCTGCACGCGCCGTGGGGGAAAAATCAAGCGATCCGCGCCCGCCCTCTGCGGCCGCCCGGGCCGGGTTTCGCCTCCGGGGCGAGCACGCCCATCGAGACGATGTACTTGAGCGCCGCGTCGACGCTGATGTCGAGCTCGACCACGTCGCCCTTGGGCATCATCAGAAAGAAGCCGGAAGTGGGGTTGGGCGTAGTGGGCACGTAAACGCTCACGTACTCGCCCTGCAGGTGGTCAGCTACGTCTCCGCCCGGTTTGCCGGTGAGAAAGGCGATGGTCCACGCCCCCGGCCGCGGGTACTGGATCAGGAGCGCCTTGCGGAAGGCCACGCCTTTGCTGGAGAAAAGGCTGTCGCTCACCTGCTTGACGCTGTAGTAGATGGACTTCACCACCGGAATGCGCCGCAGCAGCCCTTCCCAATAATCGATCAGGCGCTGCCCGATAACGTTGGTGGCGAACACCCCGGTGGCCAGCACCACCCCGAAACTGAGGATCACCCCCAGCCCGGGGATTCGAAACCCGAGCCAGCGCTCCGGCTGCCACGCGTCGGGCAAGAGGAGCAGGGTCTGGTCCATGCTGCTCACCAGCAGGTTCAGCACCCACAAGGTGATGCCAAGCGGTATCCAGATCAGCAGCCCGGTGACCAGGTATTTTTTCATGCCTCCGCCTTGGATGCGGCGCAGCCGCAGGCGCCCGCGCCGCAGGCGTGGCCCGATGAAGTCCCTTCCTTGGACTCCGATTTCGCCGCAGGCCTGGAGCCGCTGTTCTTGAAGTCGGTCACGTACCAGCCCGTGCCCTTGAGCTGGAAGCCCGCCGCGGTGAGTAGCTTATTGAAAGATTCCTGGCCGCACTGGGGACACACGGTCATGAGCGGCTCTCCCACCTTCTGCAGGTATTCCCTCTGAAAACCGCAGGACGAACAGCGATACTCGTAGATCGGCATGGCTACCCCCCTGAAAAATCGATCAAAACCATTATACCCTGCGCCCAGTAGGCAAGGGGAAAAATGGGGTTCCTGCGGGCTGATTCCAAGTCGGTCGTGGAGGCCTCGCTCGGCGCCCAGAGCGTGCAGAAGGCTTGCCCGATCTTGAATTTTATCCTGGTTATGCTGCGATGCAGCATAACCAGGATTACCGGACGGAGAGGCCTCCCGCCTTGACTCGTATAATCAGCTTTTTCCATCTCTTGCCCCAGGAGGTTTTCCTTGACCCAATCCTTCGGACGCTGCCAGGCGCTGATCGACCAGGCCCGGTTCCATGGGCCGGTGGCCACAGCCGTGGTTTACCCGGTGAGCCGGGAGGGTCTGCTTGGGGCGGTCGAAGCCGCCCGATGCGGTCTCATCCATCCCCTGCTCGTCGGTCCGGGTGAAACCATTCGCCGGGTCGCCGCCGAGGCGGGGGTGGACTTGGCCGGGTGCGTACTGATCGAGGAGACCGAGCCGGTCGCCTGTGCGGCCCGCGCCGCCGCCCTGGCCCGGGCAGGGGAGGCCCAGGTGATCATGAAGGGGAGCCTCCACACCGACGAGCTCATGGGGGTGATCGTGTCCCGGGACGCGGGCCTGCGTACCCACCGGCGCATCAGCCACGTCTTCTGCATGGACGTGGCCGCCTATCCCAAGCTGCTCCTCATTTCGGACGCGGCGGTCAACATCGCCCCCGGCCTCGCCACCAAGCGCGACATTGTGCAGAACGCCATCGATGTGGCCCGGGTGATCGGGGTGGAGACGCCCCGGGTCGCCCTGCTCTCGGCGGTGGAGACCGTCAACCCGGACATCCCCTCCACCGTGGATGCGGCGGCCCTGTGCAAGATGGCCGATCGGGGCCAGATCACCGGCGCCGTCCTGGACGGTCCCCTGGCCTTCGACAACGCCATCTCGGCGCAGGCCGCCAGGACCAAAGGCATCGTCTCCCCCGTCTCCGGTCAAGTGGATGTGCTGGTGGTCCCTAACCTGGAGGCGGGCAACATGCTCTACAAGCAACTGGTTTACCTCTCCGGGGCCCTCGCCGCCGGCGTGGTGGTGGGCGCCCGGGTGCCGGTGGTCCTCACCAGCCGCGCCGACACGCCGGCGAGCCGCATCGCCTCCACCGCTGTCGCCTGCCTGCTTGCCCAAGCCCGGAAAGCGAGCGCCGAGTGAGCGACCACGTCCTCGTCGTTAACGCCGGCTCGTCCAGCGTGAAATTCGCCGTCTACCCCGTGGATGGGGACTGGAAGGTCCACTACCGCCTGCGGGGTGAGCTGGAGGGGATCGGTCACGCCCCCCGGTTGCACGCCAGAACGCCGGAGGGTCCGCTAGCCCGGGAGGAAACGCTGCCCTCCCGCGATGCCCGGTCTTTCGGGCCCCGGGAAGCGGTGGCCTTTCTGGTGGGGTGGCTGGGCCGGCACTTGACACAGCACCGGCTGGTGGCCGCCGGTCACCGGGTGGTCCACGGCGGCGAGCGCTTCTCGGCGCCGGTGCTCATTGCGCCGGAGGTGATGGACTACCTGCAGCAGCTCGTGCCCCTGGCCCGCCTGCATGAGCCCTGGGAGCTGGAGGCGATCCGGACCCTGGCCCAGGCGCGGCCGGACCTGCACCAGGTCGCCTGTTTCGATACCGCATTCCACGCCACCCAGCCGGAGGTGGCGCGGCGCTTCGCGCTACCGCGCCGGTTCCACGACGAGGGAGTGAAGCGTTACGGCTTCCACGGCCTGTCCTACGAATACGCCACCCACGCCTTGCCGGCCCTGGTGGGGGACCGCGCCTCAGGCCGGGTGGTGGTGGCCCATCTCGGCAACGGGGCGAGCCTTTGCGCCTTGCAGGGGCTGAAAAGCGTCGCCACCACCATGGGTTTCACGGCCTTGGACGGCTTGGTGATGGGTACCCGCCCGGGGGCCCTGGACCCGGGCGTGCTCCTTTACCTGATCCAGGAGCGGAACATGACGGTCGAGCAGGTGAGCGACCTGCTGTACTTCCGCTCGGGGCTCCTGGGCGTCTCGGGTTTAAGCCACGACATGCGGGCGCTACTGGCGAGTCCCGATGCGCGGGCCCAAGAAGCCGTGGAACTCTTCGTCTATCGGGTGGTGCGGGAGGTGGGCTCCCTGGTCGCCGCCCTGGGCGGGCTGGACGTGCTGGCCTTCAGCGGCGGCATCGGCGAGCGCTCGCCCGAGATCCGGGAACGCGTCTGCGCCCAGCTCGCCTGGCTGGGGATCAAGCTGGATCCCGACGCCAACCGGGCCGGCGGGCCGATAGTGAGCGCCGCCGCAAGCCCCATTCCCGTGTGCGTGGTCCATTGCAACGAGGAGTTGGTGATCGCCCGCCATACCTGCCGGCTGCTGCAACAGCGGGGGCTCATCGCCCGTCGCCGCCCTCCCTTCGCCACCTAGGCGCCGCTCAGAAGGGAATATCGTCCTCGAAGTCGTCGAAGCTGCTGCCGCTCGAAGCCTTTGCCCGCGCGGGGCTTGGAGCGGCGCCCGCACTCTCCCGATCGGCCGCTTCGAAAGCGCCTCCCCCCCGCGACCCCAGCATCTGCATCCGCTCCGCGACGATCTCGGTGGTATAGCGGTCCTGGCCCTCCTTGTCCTGCCACTTGCGGGTGCGGAGGCTCCCCTCCACGTACACCTGGCTGCCTTTTTTAAGATATTCGCCGGCGATCTCGGCGAGCTTGCCGAAAAAGGCTACCCGGTGCCACTCGGTGCGTTCCTGCTTTTCCCCGTTCTTGTCCTTCCAGGTCTCGCTGGTGGCCAGGCGTATATTGGTCACGGCGTCGCCGCTGGGCAGGTAGCGCACCTCGGGATCGGCGCCCAAGTTGCCGATCAGAATCACTTTGTTGACGGATGCCATCGGAAAATCCTCTTTGCGCCGGTTACGCGCGCACAGACAGCATAGCGCAGAAGCCCGACCGCCGCCATCGGGCGGGGCGGGTGGCCGGAAACGGAAACCTGCCGCCGGGGCGCCACCTGGGCTCGAGCCTCCCGGAGCCGCATCGGCGGAAAGCCGCACGTCGGCTCGAGAAGGGCAACGAAAATTCAGTACACTAACAAATTTGGCTTGCTTTCTTTTCGAGCGATGGATTTCATTCGAATCCGCGGGGCTCGCACGCATAACCTCAAGAACATCCACGTCGACCTGCCGCGCAACCGGCTGGTGGTGATCACCGGCCTTTCCGGTTCGGGCAAGTCCTCCCTCGCCTTCGACACCCTCTACGCCGAGGGCCAGCGCCGCTACGTGGAGTCCCTCTCCGCCTACGCCCGGCAGTTTCTCGAACTCATGGAAAAGCCGGACGTGGATCTGATCGAGGGGCTCTCCCCGGCCATCGCCATCGAGCAGAAAGCGGCCTCCCAGAATCCCCGTTCCACCGTGGGCACGGTAACCGAGATCCACGACTACCTGCGGTTGCTGTTCGCCCGAGCGGGCGACCCCCATTGTCCCGAGCACGGCATCGTCCTGCAGGCCCAGAGCGTGAGCCAGATGGTGGACCACGTGCTGCAATTGCCGGAAGGCACCCGGCTCATGATCCTGGCGCCGGCGGTGGTGGGCCGCCGGGGCGAGCAGGCGGAACTATTCGACGAGCTGCGCGCCCAGGGCTTCGTGCGGGTGCGCGTGGACGGCAGGGTCTATGAGGTGGATGCGCTGCCCAAACTCGCCAAGAACCGCAAGCACACCGTGGAGGTGGTGGTGGACCGGCTGCGGGTCGCGCCCGACGCCAAGCAGCGCCTGGCGGAATCCTTCGAGACGGCGCTGCGCCACTCCGACGGGCGGGCCCTCGCCGTCGAAATGGATACCGGCCGGGAACACGTGTTCTCGTCCCGCTTCGCCTGCCCAGTGTGCAGCTACTCGCTGCCGGAGCTGGAGCCCCGGCTTTTTTCCTTCAACAATCCAATGGGGGCATGCCCCGAATGCGACGGACTGGGAACCATCACCTTCTTCGACCCGAAGCGGGTGGTAGCCTTTCCCCATCTATCCCTCGGCGCCGGCGCCATTCGGGGTTGGGACCGGCGCAACCAGTTCTATTACCAGCTCCTCGTGAGCCTCGCGAAGCACTACGGCTTCGACATCGAAAAGCCCTTCGAGGAGCTGCCGGAGAAGATACAGCAGGTGATCCTCTACGGCTCGGGCGACGAGCGCATCCGCTTCACCTATCTGGGGGACAAGGACCAGCGCCACCGGCGGGAGCATCCCTTCGAAGGCATCATCTCCAACCTGGAACGACGCTACCGGGAAACCGATTCCACGGTGGTGCGAGAAGAGCTGGCCAAGTACTTGAACACCCGGGTCTGCCCCCAGTGCCAAGGCACCCGGCTGCGGTTGGAGGCGCGGCACGTGCGCTTCGCCGGCCGCACCATCTATGAGCTATCTTCCATGCCTCTCAAGGAGGCCCAGGCGTTTTTCGAGAGCTTGAGCCTTTCCGGCACGAAGCAGGCGATCGCCGACAAGATCGTGAGGGAGATCGGCAATCGCCTGCGCTTCCTGAACGACGTGGGGCTGGACTACCTCACCCTGGATCGCTCCTCGGACACCCTCTCGGGAGGAGAGGCCCAGCGCATCCGCCTCGCCTCCCAGATCGGTTCCGGCCTGACGGGAGTGATGTACGTGCTGGACGAGCCGTCCATCGGGCTGCACCAGCGGGACAACAACCGGCTGCTCTCGACCCTCAAGAGCCTGCGCGACCTGGGCAACACGGTGATCGTGGTGGAGCACGACCGGGAGGCGATCCTGTGCGCCGATCACGTGGTGGACATGGGCCCCGGCGCCGGAGAGCACGGCGGGGAAGTGATCGCCCAGGGACCGCCGGCGGCGATCTTGGCGGCGGAGGCCTCCCTCACGGGACAGTACCTCTCGGGAGTGCGCACCATCGCCGTTCCCCGGCGCCGCCGCCGGCCCCATACGGAACGCCGGCTGCGGCTGGTGGGGGCGAGCGGCAACAACTTGAAGGGCGTCACCCTGGACGTGCCAGTGGGCTTGTTCGTCTGCGTGACAGGCGTCTCCGGCTCGGGCAAGTCGACCCTCATCAACGATACCCTGTACGCCGCGGTGGCGCGCGCTCTGTACGGGGCGAGCCTGGAGCCCGCGCCCCACGAGCGTATCGAAGGGCTCGAGTACTTCGACAAGGTGGTCAGCGTGGACCAGAGCCCCATCGGGCGCACGCCCCGCTCCAATCCGGCCACCTATACGGGCCTGTTCACCCCGATCCGGGAGCTCTTTGCCCAGGTCCCCGAGGCCCGGGCGCGGGGCTACGGGCCCGGCCGCTTCTCCTTCAACGTCAAGGGCGGACGGTGCGAGGCGTGCCAGGGCGACGGCATGCTCAAGGTGGAAATGCACTTCCTGCCCGATATCTACGTGCAGTGCGACGTGTGCCACGGGCGTCGCTACAACCGGGAGACGCTGGAGATCCGCTACAAAGGGAAGACCATCCACGAGGTCCTGGCGATGAACGTGGAGCAGGCCTACGAGTTTTTTCAGTCCGTGCCCCTGGTTGCCCGCAAACTGCGCACCCTGCTGGACGTGGGGCTGGGATACATGTCCCTCGGCCAGTCGGCCACCACCCTCTCCGGCGGGGAAGCCCAGCGGGTGAAGCTCGCCCTGGAGCTTTCCAAACGGGACACCGGGCGCACCCTCTACATCCTGGACGAGCCCACCACGGGGCTTCATTTCCACGACATCGATCTGCTGCTCAAGGTGCTGCACCGCCTGCGGGACCACGGCAATACGGTGATCGTCATCGAGCACAACATGGACGTGATCAAGACCGCCGACTGGATCGTGGACCTAGGCCCGGAGGGCGGCGACCGGGGGGGTCGCATCATCGCCGAAGGGCCGCCCGAGCAGGTAGCCACGGTACCGGAGAGTTTCACCGGACAATATTTACGGCGCATACTCACCACCTGACGAGGCATCCATGGCAAAAAGAACGACAGAACCGAGGACTCTCCTCATCGAGAGCTTCCGCGCGGCGGTTGCCGCGGCCGATCCTCTGCGCATCGTGCCGAGGCACCTGCCGCCGCCGCCCAAAGGGCGCACCCTGGTGGTCGGGGCGGGCAAGGCCGCCGCCTCCATGGCCAAGGCGGTGGAAGACCATTGGCCGGCCGAGGCGCCCCTCTCGGGCCTGGTCATCACCCGCTACCAGCACGGGCTGCCCACCCGGCGCATCCGGGTGGTGGAAGCAGGCCACCCGGTTCCCGACGAGAGCGGGGAGGCGGCGGCCCGAGAAATCCTCGAGGAGGTGAAACGGGTGGGGCCGGACGACCTGGTCCTCGCCTTGGTGAGCGGCGGAGGCTCCAGCCTGCTGTCCCTCCCGGCGCCGGGCATCGGCATGGTGGACCTCAAGGCGGTGACGCGGGAGCTGCTCGCCTGCGGGGCCTCCATCCAGGAGATCAACACGGTGCGCAAGCACTTGTCCCTGATCCAGGGCGGACGCCTCGCCGCCGCCTCCCAGGCGCCGGTCCTGGCGCTCATCGTCTCCGACGTGACCGGCGACGACCCGACCCACATCGCCTCGGGGCCCTTCGCCCCCGATCCCACCACTTACGAGGACGCCCTGGCGATCTTGAGGGACTACCGGATCGAACCCCCCCCAGCCGTGCGCGCCCATCTGGAGCGCGGCCGCGCCGGCGATCTTCCCGAGACCCCCAAGCCGGGGGACCCCGTCTTTGCGCGGGTGGAGAATCGGATCATCGCCACGGCCCACGGGTCCCTGGTGGCCGCGGGAGAGTATTTTCGCCGCCGCCGCATCCCCACCGCCATCCTGGGCGACAGCGTCACGGGCGAGGCGCGGGAGGTGGCCCAGGTGTACGCAGCGCTAGCGCGGGAAGTGCGCGCCTACGGCCATCCCTGGAGGCCGCCGGTCGCTCTGATCTGCGGCGGGGAGACCACCGTCACCGTGCAGGGCAAGGGCCGCGGCGGGCGCAACTGCGAGTTCCTCCTGGCCTTGACCCTGGCGCTGGACGCCCTGCCGGACGTCCATGCCCTCGCCTGCGACACCGACGGCATCGACGGCACGGAAGACAATGCGGGCGCTGTCTGCGGCCCCGAGACGTTGGCCCGGGCCCGAACCCTCGGCCTGGATGGCAAAGAGCGGCTCGCGGACAACGACGGCTACACCTTCTTCGAGCGGCTGGGGGATCTGGTGATCAGCGGACCCACCCGCACCAACGTCAACGACTACCGGGCGATCCTGATCCTGTGAAGTCCAGGCGGGCCTGAACCCGCCCGCCGTCGTAGACCAGCCCCTCGGGCGTCCACCGGGCCGCCGGATGAAGCCGGTGACGAACGCTCATCCCCGGCTGCAGGAGGTGGACGACCGGGTTCCCGCAGGCGCACAGGTAATCCGCGATCAGGGAACGGTGGCAGCGTTGGGGCGCCTGTTCCGCGCACATGAGGGCGAGGGGCGTCTGCTGGGCCAGGGAGAGAATCTCCGCGACGGCGGCCCGAAAGGCCTCCGTCTGCATATGATCGGCAAAGCCCCGGAACGCCGGTTCCTCCAGCGCCCCGTGGGGCGAGCCGGTCCCGGGCGCGCGGAAACCTCCCAGGGCCTTTCCCTGCCACTGGTAGCGGATTCCCGCTTCCCGGAGGGAAGCCTCCAGCCGCGCCCGCTCGAACTGGGGATGCCGGCGGGAGACGGGGTAAGCCCGCACGTCCACGAGCCAGGCGACGCCCTGGGCTGCGAGCAGGTCGATCAGCGCCGCCCCCGGACGAGCGCCGTGGCCCACCGTGTAGACCAATGCCATGCGCCCCTCACTCCCATGCAACCCGGGTGCCCACGGAGAGTCCCAGCACGGCCTTCGCGCTGCCCCGGTTCACCGCCACCTCCGCCAGGCCCAGACAATTCTCGTACCAGAAAGGCGTACCGGGAGGCGCTTCGCTGAAGACGCGGCCATGGGGAAGGGAGCCTCCGCCCACCCGCAGACGGCGCTCGGGGTCCACCCCTTGGGCGCGGAGCCCGGTCATGGCGTTGCCGTAGTGGTCGATGTAAATGATCCGGGCCAGGTCGCCAGCGGGCAGTGCCACCTCCAGCGCCGGCACCGGCTGGAGAAAGGCCGCCGGATCGTCGCCTTTGGCCAGGCGCGCCGCCACCGGTGCAAACAGGTCGCGGCCGTGGAAGGAGGCGCTCAGGCGGGCGGGCCGCCAGACGATGCGATGGCACCTCGCTTCCTGAGCCCGTTCCGCCACCACCGAAAGCAAGCCGTTGTCCGGTCCGACGAACCAGCGGCCATCGGCCTGGACCGCCACCGGCTGGCGTGGGCCGCCGACGCCGGGATCCACCACCGCCATGAACACCGATCCCGCTCCGAACTCGGAAACCAGCGCAGCGAGCAGGTGGGCGCCCGCCTCCACGTCGAAGGCCGGCGCGTCGTGCAGCAGGTCAACCACCCGCGCTTGCGGCGCTTCCCGCGCCAGCACCCCGTGCACCTGGCCGACATAGAGGTCGGATGCGCCGAAATCGGTTAACAAGACGATGGCCACGGTGGCTTCCCACAAAGCCGAAAGCCGGGCGGCGCCCGGCTTCCTGAAGCGCGCCGACTCTCGCCCCCCGCACGTCTTAGGGCTTGGCTCGCGCCTTCTTTTCGGGTTTTTCCGCTGCCTCGGATCTACCCAAGAGCTCTACCAGTCCCATCGGCGCATGGTAGCTCCGACATCACCCCGGCTGCGCCGGGGGTGAGTCTCCGCAGCAATGAGCCTTACTCTTTCGCTTCGGACGCCCCCGTGGTCTTCTCGCCCGTCTCTGGGCGATCCAGCAACTCTACGAGTGCCATCGGCGCATTGTCACCCCGGCGGAAGCCGAATTTCAGGATTCGCAGGTAACCGCCGTTACGGTTCTTGTAGCGGGGACCCAGCTCGTCGAAGAGCTTGACCACGCTCTGCCGGTCCCGCAGCCGGTTGAAAGCGAGCCGGCGGTTGGCCAGGGTCGGCGTCTTGGCCAGGGTGATGAGGGGTTCCGCCACGCGACGCAGCTCCTTCGCCTTGGGCAGGGTGGTCTTGATGACCTCGTGCCGCAGCAGCGAGTTGGTCATGTTGCGGAACATGGCCAGCCGGTGGCTGGTGGTGCGGTTGAGCTTGCGGTATCCCTGACGGTGGCGCATGATGATGTCCTTTCCCCCTACCGGCCCGCGCTTAGGGCCTTTCCAGTCCCGCGGCGGTCAGTCTTAGCTCCGGCCAACCTGAAGGTTACCCTGCGCTGAAACTGGCCCCAAGGGCCTGCGGCCGAGATCGGCCAATGTCACCTCCCTTACGGCCTTTCCAGTCCCGCGGGCGGCCAGTTTTCCAGTTTCATCCCCAGGGTCAGCCCGCGCGAGGCGAGCACTTCCTTGATCTCGTTGAGCGACTTGCGCCCCAGATTGGGCGTCTTCAGCAGCTCCGTTTCCGTACGCTGGATCAGGTCGCCGATGTAATAGATATTTTCCGCCTTGAGGCAGTTGGCGGAGCGCACGGTAAGCTCCAGGTCATCTACCGGCCGCAGCAGGATCGGGTCCACCTGGGGCGACTTGGGAGCCTCCACTTGGGCCGGCGTGCCTTTGAGATCGGCGAACAAGGACAATTGATCCACCAGGATCCGCGCCGCGTAGCGGATCGCCTCCTCGGGCTCGATGGCGCCATTGGTTTCGACATCCATGACGAGCTTGTCCAGATCGGTGCGCTGCTCGACCCGGGCGCTTTCCACCGTATAGCTCACCCGGCGCACCGGGCTGAACGAGGCGTCCAGCATGATGGTGCCGATGCCCCGCCCGGCCGTTTCGGTCGGCCGGCGCACGGTGGCTGGCACGTAGCCGCGGCCCTGCTCCACCTTGATCTGCATTTCCAGCTTGCCTCCGGCAGCCAAATGGGCGATCACGTGCTCGGGGTTGACGATCTCCACGTCGTGGGTGACCTCGATATCGGCGGCCGTCACCGGGCCCTCGCCCTGCTTCTTGAGGGTCAAGGTTGCCTCGGTGCGATTATGCAGTCTCAACACCACGCCTTTCAGGTTGAGCAGGATGTCCACCACGTCCTCGCGCACTCCCTCGATCGTCGAGTATTCGTGCAGCACGCCGTTGATGTGCACTTCCGTCGGCGCATATCCGGGCATCGAGGAAAGGAGGACGCGTCGCAACGCGTTGCCCAGCGTGTGGCCGTAGCCGCGCTCGAACGGCTCCATGGTGATGCGCGCGTACATGGGCGACAGATGCTGCACGTCGACGATGCGCGGCTTGAGAAAAGCACTGGCTTGCATGTTCACTACCTCTTGGTCAACTGGCACACGACCGCCCTTGCGTTCCGTTTTCTGCTCCCGCAACGGCGCCGCACCAAGGATCTCGCCCCCGGGCGCCTTGGCCGACTACTTGGAATAAAGCTCCACCACCACGTTCTCGTTGATGGTCTGGGGAAGCTCGGAGCGCTGGGGCCGTGCCTTGAACGTTCCCTTCAGCGCCTTGACATCGACCTCGATCCACTCGGGAAAGCCCCGCTGCTCGGCCGCTTCGGCCGCCGCTTTGATGCGCAGTTGCTCCTTGGCCCTTTGCGCCACCTCCACCACGTCGCCTGGTCGAAGCCGATACGACGGAATGTTCACGCGGCGGCCGTTCACCAGGATGCCGTTGTGGCGCACGAGCTGCCGGGCCTCGGCGCGGGAGGCCCCGAAGCCCATGCGGAAGGCGACGGTGTCCAAGCGGCTCTCCAACAATTGCAGCAGGGTTTCCCCGGTGATCCCTTTGCGGCGGTCGGCCTCGAAGTAGAGATTGCGGAATTGCCGCTCCAGCAGCCCATAGGTGCGCCGCAGCTTCTGCTTCTCGCGCAGCTGGATCGCGTAGTCGGAAAGCCGTCCGCTCTTCTGGCCGTGCTGCCCGGGCGGATAGCTGCGGCGCTCCACCGGACACTTGTCCGTGAAGCACTTCTCGCCCTTGAGAAACAGTTTCTCGCCTTCGCGGCGGCACTGCCGGCATTTGGCATCCAGGTATCTCGCCACGCTTGCTCTCCTTGGAAAATCAGATGCGACGCCGCTTCGGCGGGCGTACGCCGTTGTGCGGAATCGGGGTCACGTCCGAGATGCTGGTGATCTTGAAACCGACCGCGTGCAGCGCGCGCACCGCGGACTCGCGCCCAGGACCGGGCCCCTTGATCCTGACCTCCAGGTTCTTTACCCCGTACTCCTGGGCCGCGCGCCCCGCCTGCTCGGCGGCGACTTGGGCGGCAAACGGCGTGCTCTTGCGCGAGCCCTTGAATCCGTTGCTTCCGGCCGTGGCCCAGGCCAAGGCGTTCCCTTGCCGGTCGGTGATGGTCACGATGGTGTTGTTGAACGACGCGTGAATGTGGGCGATGCCTTCGGCCACATTCTTCTTGACCTTCTTTCGCACCCTGGTGCTGGTTTTCGCCATGCTGGTTCCTTACTTGGCTTGTGTCGCCGTCTTTTTGGCGGCGCCGATGATCTTGCGCGGGCCCTTGCGGGTGCGCGCGTTGGTGCGGGTTCGCTGCCCGCGCACGGGAAGCCCCCGGCGGTGCCGCACCCCCCGGTAGCAGCCGAGGTCCATCAGCCGTTTGATGCTCATGGACACTTCCCGGCGCAGATCGCCCTCGACCGTGTATTTGCCCACCTCGTCGCGCAGGCGATCCATCTCGGAATCGCTCAAGTCCTTGATTTTCTTTGATCCATCTATTCCGGCAGCAGCGCAAATGCGGCGCGCCCGGCTGCGCCCGATGCCGTAGATCGCGGTGAGCGCAATCACGGCGTGCTGATGGTTCGGAATATTGACGCCTGCGATGCGGGCCATGCAAAGACTCCGAAAACGGAAAACTTTAAATTATATCCACTACAACCTTGCCGCGCCAGGCGAAAAGGCGCAGCCGCTCAACCTTGGCGCTGCTTGTGACGAGGGTCCGAGCAGATCACCCGGACCACCCGCTTGCGCCGCACGATCTTGCACTTGCGGCAGATTTTCTTCACCGACGCCTGAACCTTCATCATCAGCTCCTCGAAAGCTTGGGGCAGTCCACCCCGCCACGCTCCTTCTACGGGCTCCGCGGCCGGGGCTCGCGCCCTCGACCGGCCCTATTTCGCCCGGAACACGATGCGGCCGCGCGAAAGATCGTAAGGGGTGAGCTCCACCGTCACCTTGTCTCCGGGCAAGATGCGGATGTAGTGCATCCGCATCTTGCCCGAGATGTACCCCAAAATCACATGCCCGTTTTCCAGTCTCACGCGAAACGTGGCGTTGGGCAGGGTCTCCAGTACCTCGCCCTGCATTTGGATCGTTTCTTCCTTGGCCATACGACCTAGCGCACCGGAAGCCCGCCCTTCAGATTGGCCTTCTTGAGCAGACTTTCATACTGGTGCGACATCACGTAGGCCTGGACCTGGGCCATGAAGTCCATGGTCACGACCACGATGATCAGCAGGGACGTGCCGCCGAAATAGAACGGGACGTTCCACTTGAGGATCAGGAATTCCGGGAGCAGGCAGACCAGGGTCACGTAAACGGAGCCGGCCAGGGTCAGCCGCATCATGATCCGCTCGATGTAGCGCGCGGTCTGCTCGCCGGGACGGATGCCGGGCACGAAGGCACCGCTTTTCTTCAGGTTATCCGCAGTCTCCTTCGGGTTGAAGACCAGGGCGGTGTAGAAGAAGCAGAAGAATATGATCGCCGCCGCGTACAGCAGCACATAAATCGGCTGGCCGGGGGAAAGGGTGGCCGCGATGTCGCGCAGCCAGGTGACGGACTCGTGGCTGCCGAACCAGCCGGCCAGGGTAGCCGGGAACAGGATGATGCTGGAGGCGAAGATGGGCGGAATGACGCCTGCCATGTTCAGCTTGAGCGGCAGGTGCGAGCTGGTGCCGCCGTAGATCTTGCGTCCGACCTGGCGCTTGGCGTAATTCACCAGGATCTTGCGCTGCCCCCGCTCCACGAACACCACCAGGGCGGTAACCGCCAGCGCCCCGACTAGGAGCATCAGCACCAGGGGAATGGAGAACGCACCGGTGCGCGCCAGCTCCAGCGTCCCGCCGATGGCCTGGGGCAGGCCCGCCACGATCCCGGCGAAGATGATCAGGGAAATCCCGTTGCCGATGCCCCGCTCGGTGATCTGTTCCCCGAGCCACATCAGGAACATCGTGCCCGTGACCAGGGTGACGACGGTGGTGAAGCGGAACATGAGTCCCGGCTCCGGCACGAGACCCGGCTGCGCCTCCAGGGCGATGGATATGCCGATGCTCTGGAACGTGGCGAGGAACAGGGTTCCGTACCGGGTGTACTGGGTGATTTTGCGGCGCCCCGCCTCCCCTTCCTTTTTGAGCTGCTCAAGCTGCGGCACCACCACCGTCGCCAGTTGCATGATGATGGAAGCCGAGATATAGGGCATGATGCCCAAGGCGAAAATGGTGAAGCGCGACAGCGCTCCCCCGGAGAACATGTTGAACAGCCCGAGAATGCCCCCCTGCTGGGAGCGGAAGAGCTCCGCCAGCACGGCGGCGTCGATGCCCGGGACGGGGATATGGGCGCCGATGCGGTAGACGATCAACGCGCCGACCAGAAACCATAGCCGGCGCTTGAGATCGCCCATCTTGCCGGTCATGCCCAGCAATGACTCCCGGGTCGTCGCCATGGAACGGTCCTCAACCCTCGACGCTGCCGCCCGCGGCTTCGATCGCGGCCCGCGCCCCTTTGGTCACCTTGACGCCCTGGAGCTTCACCGCCCGGGTGATCTTGCCCGAAAGGATGACCTTCGCCCCCAGCGCTCGGCGCGGGACCACGCCCGCCTTCTTGAGGGCGTCCAGGTCCACGTTGTCGATGCCGAGCTTATCGATCGCACCGAGCCGCACCTCGGCCACGGCGTCCTCGGTCAGGGAGTTGAAGCCCCGTTTCGGTAGCCGCCGCTGCAACGGCATCTGCCCGCCCTCGAAGCCCACCTTGTGATAGCCGCCGGAGCGGGCCCTCTGGCCTTTATGGCCCCGGCCCGAGGTCTTGCCCAGCCCGCTGCCGATGCCCCGTCCGACCCGGCGGCGCGGTCGCTTGGCGCCCGCCGCCGGCTTAAGATCGTTCAGCCGCATTCAATCCTCGCACTTCACCAGGTAGCCGACGCGGCGGATCATGCCCCGCACCGCCGGCGTGTCCTCGACTTCGACCGTGTGGTTCAGCCGCCTGAGCCCCAGCCCGCGCACGCAGGCGCGGTGCTCCTTTTTGGTCCCGATCAGGCTGCGCACCAGTGTGACCCGCAACCGCTTCCCGGTCCCGCTCATTTGGTCCGCTCCAGAATCTCTTCCACGCTCTTGCCGCGCTTGGCGGCGATTTCGGAGGGCGCGTGGACGGCGAGCAGCCCCTTGATCGTCGCCCGCACCACGTTATAAGGATTCGTGGAGCCGATGGACTTGGCCAGGATGTTGGTCACCCCCATCACCTCGAACACGGCCCGCATGGGGCCGCCGGCGATGATCCCCGTCCCCTCGGAGGCGGGTTTCATGTAGACCTTCGCCGCGCCGTGCCGCCCGACCGCCGGATGATACAGCGTGCCGTTCCTGAGCTTGATCTTCACCATCTTGCGGCGCGCCTGTTCCATCGCCTTCTGCACCGCCACCGGCACCTCGCGCGCCTTGCCCTTGCCCATCCCGATTCCGCCGTCGCCGTCGCCGACGACGGTGAGCGCGGCAAATCCGAGGACCCGGCCCCCTTTCACCACCTTGGTGACCCGGTTGACCGCGACCATTTTCTCCCGGAGGTTGTCCTGCCGCTCTTCGATCTGCCCTTTTGCCATCTGCTTAACCTCGTCGGCTGACTATACAGGCCTTTGCCCGAGGGCTGCTCTCCCCGTGTCCTAGAACTTGAGGCCGCCTTCCCGCGCCGCCTCGGCGAGGGCTTTCACGCGTCCATGGTACTTGAAGCCGCTCCGATCGAACGCCACCCGTTCGATCCCGGCGTTTCTCGCCTTCTCCGCGATGCGCTTGCCGACCAGCGCCGCCGCGGCGATGGTGTGGCCCCGGGGCAGGTCCTTGCGCACATCGGGCTCCAGGGTGGAGGCGCTCGCCACCACCCTCCCGCCGCTGGCGTCGATCACCTGGGCGTAGATGTGGAGGTTGCTGCGGAACACGGTCAGCCGCGGGACCTTGAGCTCCGCGATCTTCAGCCGGGTCCTGCGAGCCCGGCGCAGTCGTGCTTGCTTCTTGTTCAGCATGGGAAGCCTCGGCTCACTTCTTCTTGGTCTCTTTCAAGACCACGTGCTCATCCGCGTAGCGGATTCCCTTGCCCTTGTAGGGCTCCGGCTTGCGGTAGCCGCGGATTTCCGCCGCCACCTGCCCGACCTGCTGCTTGTCGATGCCCTTGACCACGATTTCGGTCTGGCTCGGGGTCTCCACCTTGATCCCTTTGGGCATCTTGCGGCTGATCGGGTGGGAAAAGCCCACCGTCAGATTCAGGCTGTCGCCGCTCGCCTGGGCCCGGTAGCCCACTCCGACCAGCGTCAGCCGCTTCTCGAAACCCTTGGTCACGCCGTGAACCATATTGGCCACATTGGCGCGGGTGGTTCCGGACATGGCCTTCGCCATGGCGCTGTCGTTCGCCGCCTTGAAATGGAGGGCATCCCCGTTCTTCTCCACGATCACGTGGCGGGTCAGCGGCCTGGTCAAGGTCCCGAGGGGGCCTTTGACCGTGATCTCGCTTCGGGAGAGCGCCACTTCCACCCCTTTGGGCAGCAGGATTGGATATTTCGCGATTCGGGACACGGCCAGATCCTCACGCCACGATGCACAGCACCTCGCCGCCGATGCCGGCGGCGCGAGCCTGATAGTCCGTCATCACGCCCCTGGACGTGGACACGATGGCGATTCCCAGGCCGTTCATGACCTTGGGCATCTCCCTGGACCCCCTATAGACGCGCAGCCCGGGACGGCTCACGCGCTCGATGGTTTCGATCACCGGCCGTCCCGCGTAATACTTGAGCGCGATCTCCAGTACGGGCTTTCCCTCCGCTTCGCGAACGGCGAAGTCCTCGATGTAGCCCTCCTCTTTCAACACCTTGGCGATCGCCACCTTGAGCTTGGACGACGGCATGCTGACGCTCGACTTCTCCGCCGCTTGCGCGTTGCGGATCCGCGTCAGCATGTCGGCGATCGGATCACTCATGCTCATCTAAGTTCTCCTGCAGGCTGCTTGCTCCGGTCACCCATCCTCCGTCGACGAGGCGAGCCCGGCCGATGCCTCGATTCGGTTACCAGCTTGCCTTGATCATCCCCGGGATCTCGCCGCGCATCGCGATCTCCCGCAGCTTGTTCCGGCCCAGCCCGAACTTGCGGAAAGTGCCCCGGGGACGGCCGGTGAGGGCGCAGCGGTTGCGCAGCCGCACCGGGCTGGCGTTGCGCGGGAGGCGCTGCAACTTGAGCAACGCCAGGTGCCGCTCATCTTCCGAAAGCTTCTGGTTCCTGGCGATCGAGAGCAGTTCCCGGCGTTTGGCCGCGTATTTCTTCACCGTGGCGCGGCGCTTCAATTCGCGATTGATCAAGGACTTCTTCGCCATGTGCCCCTCAGCTCTTGAACGGAAACTTGAACGCCGCCAGCAGCGCCCGGGCTTCCTCGTCTGTCCTGGCGGTGGTGGTGATCGTGATGTTCATGCCCCGTAGCGCATCGATCTTGTCGTACTCGATTTCCGGGAAGATGATCTGCTCCTTCACGCCCATGCTGTAGCCGCCCCGGCCGTCGAAGGCCCGAGGCGAAAGACCCCGGAAGTCACGGATGCGGGGAATCGCGATCGAGATCAGGCGGTCGAGGAACTCGTACATCCGCGCGCGGCGCAGCGTGACCATGCAGCCCACCGGAAAGCCCGCGCGGATCTTGAAAGCGGCGATCGACTTGCGGGCCTTGGTCACCACGGGCTTCTGCCCGGCGATCCTTTCCAGGTCCGCGACCGCGTTTTCTATCACCTTCTTGTCCGCCACGGCTTCGCCCACCCCCATGTTGAGCGTGATCTTCTCGATGCGCGGCACCTGCATCACGCTCTTGTACCCGAACCGCTTCATCAGCTCGGGCACCACAGTCTCGCGGTAGTACTGCTGCAAACGTGCCATCGACCGTCCCTTCAAACGTCGATCACTTCCCCGTTGGACTTGAAATAGCGCACCTTGCGCTTGTCCTCCAGGAGCCTGAATCCCACCCGATCGGGCTTCTGCGTGTGCGGGTTGAATATGGCCACGTTGGAGACGTGAATCGGCATCTCCTTCTCGATGATGCCCCCGGTGGTCCCCTTTATGGGGTTGGGACGCTGGTGCTTTTTCACTCTGTTCACGCCCTCCACCACCACGCGCTCGTCGTCGACCACGCGCAGCACGGTGCCCCGCCGGCCTTTGTCTTTGCCGGCGATCACGATGACCTCGTCACCTTTGCGGATCTTGCGCATCGGCTTTTCCTCAGAGCACTTCGGGCGCAAGCGAAACGATCTTCATGAACCGTTCGGTGCGCAGTTCCCGGGTCACGGGACCGAAGATGCGGGTCCCGATCGGCTCCAGCTTGTTGTTGAGCAGCACCGCCGCGTTCGAGTCGAACTTGATGAGCGAGCCGTCCGCCCGCCGCACGCCCTTGGCGGTGCGCACCACGACCGCGTTGTAGATCTCGCCCTTCTTGACGCGGCCGCGGGGAGCCGCTTCCTTTATGCTCACTTTGATGACGTCGCCGATGTTGGCGTAGCGCCGCTTCGAGCCGCCCAGCACCTTGATGCACTTGAGCGTGCGCGCGCCGGTGTTGTCGGCCACGTCCAGCAGGGACTGCATCTGTATCATTTCGAATCCCTCTCCAACTTAACCCGATGCCGGGCTCGCCCGGCTGACCGGCCAGTTTTGGATCCCGTCCGGGAAAGGCCACCCTACAAAGGGAAAATCGCTAATTATATCAACTAATCCGCCGCGGTACCAGGACTCAAACTGCCCGCGCCTTCTCCAGCAGCTTGGTCACACGCCACGACTTGGTCTTGGAAATCGGCCGGCACTCCTCGATCTCCACCAGGTCGCCTTCGCGTGCTTCGTTGTTCTCGTTGTGGGCGTGATACTTCTTGGAGCGCGTAATCACCTTGCCTATCAAGGGATGCTTGACTCGGCGCTCCACCAGCACCGTGACGGTTTTGTCCATCTTGTCGCTCACCACCCGCCCCATGAGGGTGCGGCGGCGTTTCGCCTGTTCCTCACTCATTGCTTACCCGCCCTCTCCCTCAGAATCGTGCGCACCCGGGCAATGTCCCGCCGCACTTTGCCGAGCTGGCTCGTGTTGGCGAGCTGCTGGGTGGCGTGCTGCATGCGCAGGCTGAACTGGGCGCGCAGCAGCTCGCCCAGCTCTTTTCTTAATTCGTCCACCGACTTGGAACGCAACTCTCTTGGCTTCACGGACTCACCCCAGTTGGCGAACGACGAATTCGGTTTGCACCGGCAACTTGGCCGCCGCCAGGCGGAAGGCTTCCCTGGCGATGGCCTCGGACACACCGTCCATTTCGTAGAGAACCTTGCCGGGCCGGATCTCGGCGACGAAAAATTCCGGGTTCCCCTTCCCGTTGCCCATGCGCACTTCCGCCGGCTTCTTGGAAACGGGCTTGTCCGGGAAGATGCGGATCCAGATCCGGCCGCCGCGCTTGACGTGCCGCGTCATGGCGCGGCGGGCGGCCTCGATCTGCCGTGCGGTCAGGCGGCCGCGGGTAATCGCCTTGAGTCCGTACTCGCCGAAGGAAACCTTGTGGCCACGGGTGGCGATGCCCCTGTTGCGCCCCTTCTGCTGTTTGCGGTACTTGGTTCTAGCTGGCTGCAGCATTTTTCGCTCCTGCTCTCCGAGCACGCCGCGGCTGCTCGGTCGGCGCCGCAGGCGGCAAGGCCGTCGCCGGCTGCTCGGCCTTGCCCAGGATTTCCCCCTTGAACACCCACACCTTGACGCCGATTACCCCATAGGTCGTCTTCGCCTCGGAAAAACCGTAGTCCACGTCGGCCCGCAGGGTGTGCAGCGGCACGCGCCCCTCCCGGTACCATTCCGTCCGGGCGATCTCCACGCCGTTCAATCGGCCGGCGCTCATGATCTTGATGCCCTGGGCACCCAGCCGCATGGCGTTGGTGATGGCGCGCTTCATGGCTCGGCGGAACATGATGCGCTTTTCCAGCTGGGCAGAAATGGAGTCGGCGATTAACTGCGCGTCTAGCTCCGGCTTGCGGATTTCCTCGATGTTCACGTGCACCGGGACTCCCATTAACCGCTGCAGCTCGGTGCGCAGCATCTCGATGTCCTCGCCCTTCTTGCCGATCACCACCCCCGGGCGGGCGCTGTGGATCGTGATCTTGGCGTTTTTGGCCGGCCGCTCGATCACGATCTTGCTCACCGCCGCGTGGGCGAGCTTCTGGCGCAGATGATCCCGGACCTTGATGTCCTCGTTGAGCATCACCGGGAAATTCTTGTCGTTCGCGTACCAGCGGGAAGTCCAATTGCGCAGGACCGCGAGCCTGAAGCCGGTCGGATGGATCTTCTGTCCCATGGATGCTCCTTAAGTTTTCGCCGCCTTGCCGGTCTTTTCGTCGCCGACGGTCACGAAGACGTGGCAGGTCGGCTTCAGGATCCTGGCCCCCCGGCCCTTGGCGCGGGCGTGGTAGCGGCGCAGGGTGGGTCCCTGTTCCACCAGGACGCGCACCACCTTCAGCTCGTCCACGTCCGCTCCTTCATTGTGCTCGGCGTTGGCGATGGCGGATTCCAGCACCTTCTTGATGATCCCGGCCGCTTTCTTGGGGCTGAAGGTCAGGATATTGAGCGCCCGCTCCACCGGAAGCCCGCGGATCTGGTCGGCCACCAGCCGCCCCTTCTGCGCCGAAAGCCGCACGCCCCACAGCCTGGCGGTAGTCTCCATGGCCTCCCTCCCTATTTCTTCGTCGCCACCGCCGCCTTCTTGTCGGCGGCATGGCCCCTGAAAGTGCGGGTGAGCGCGAATTCCCCGAGCTTGTGGCCCACCATGTTTTCCGTGATGAACACGGGGATGTGCTGCTTGCCGTTGTGCACGGCGATGGTCAAGCCGACAAAGTCGGGAATGATGGTGGAGCGGCGCGACCAGGTCTTGATCGGACGCTTGTCGTTCGCCGCCCGCGCTGCCTCCACCTTGCGCATGAGGTGGTGATCGACGAACGGGCCTTTCTTAACTGAACGTGCCATTGGCCTGATGCCTCATCAAGTCTTCTTGCGACGGCTGACGATCATTGCGGTGGTGCGCTTGTTGCGCCGGGTCTTGTAGCCCTTGGTGGGTACGCCCCACGGCGACACCGGGTGGCGCCCCCCCGAGGTCTTGCCCTCGCCGCCGCCGTGGGGGTGGTCGATGGGGTTCATCGCCACGCCGCGGACGGTGGGCCTGATGCCGCGCCAGCGGCTGGCCCCGGCCTTGCCGATCGACTCCAGGGAGTGCTCCTCGTTGCCCACCTCGCCGATGGCGGCTCGGCAATTCAGGTGCACCTTGCGGATCTCCCCGGAACGCAGCCGCAGCTGGGCGTAATCGCCTTCCCGGGCGAGCAACTGCACCGACGTGCCCGCCGCCCGGGCAAGCTGGGCGCCCTTGCCCGGGACCATTTCCACACAGTGGACGGTAGTACCCACAGGAATATTGCGCAGCGGCAGGACGTTTCCAGGCTTGATCGGCGCGTCCACCCCGCTCATCACCCGATCCCCCACGGCAAGGCCCTTGGGGGCGATGATGTAGCGGCGCTCACCGTCCGCGTAGCACAAGAGCGCGATGTGGGCGGAGCGGTTCGGGTCGTACTCAATGCGCTCCACCCGGGCGGGAATGCCGTCCTTCGTCCGGCGGAAGTCGATGATCCGGTAGTGGTGCTTGTGTCCGCCACCCTGGTGCCGGGTGGTGATCCTGCCGGCGTTGTTGCGACCGGAGCCGCGCTTCTGGGACTCGGTGAGAGGCTCGTACGGCCGGCCCTTGTACAGCCCGGGCGTGACCACCCGCATGACGGCGCGCCGTCCGGGGGACGTGGGCTTCAGTTTGACCAGCGGCATTTACTTGACCTCCGCGGCGAAATTGATCTCCTGCCCAGGTGCAAGGCACACGTACGCTTTCTTCCAGTTGCGCCGGCGTCCCTCGTGGCGCCCGAAGCGCTTTCTCTTGCCCTTCACGTTGGCCACCTGGACCGACCACACCTGGGTCTTGAACATGAGCTCTACCGCCGCCTTGATCTCCGGCTTGGTGGCGTCCTGGGCCACCCGGAAAACGTACTGCCGGTGGCGATCCGCCACCAGGGTGCTCTTTTCCGAGACCACGGGCGCCAGGATGAGCTTCATCAGCCGTTCTTGGTTGAACCCGCTCATGCGTACATCTCCTCGAACTTGGCCACCGCACCCCGGGTGAGCAACACGCTCGGGAAACGCACCAGGCTCACCGGATCGGCTTGATGGGGCTCCAGCACCAACACATCGGGCAAGTTGCGCGCGGAGAGGTAGAGGTTGTCGTCGACCCCATCGGCGATAATCAGAACCCGTTCGAGGCCCATGTCCTTGAGCTTCCGCGCCAGGAGCTTGGTCTTCGGCGCTTCGACCTTGAGTTCCTCCACCACCGACAGCCGCCCTTCCCGGGCCAGCTGGGAGAGGATGGAGGCCATCCCGGCGCGGTACATCTTCCGGTTCACTTTGTGGCTGAAGTTCTCGTCCGGCGTACTGGGAAAGATCTTCCCGCCACCGCGCCACAGGGGACTGCCGGCGAAGCCCGCGCGGGCACGGCCGGTGCCCTTCTGGCGCCAGGGCTTGCGGTGGGACTTATTGACCTCCCCCCGCGCTTTCTGTTTGCGCGTCCCGAGACGCGCGTTGGCCAGATAAGCGGTCACCAGTTGGTGCACCAGCGCCTCGTTGTACTCGCGCCCGAACAGGCTGTCGGAGGCGCTGAGGCTCGCCTTGGGTTGCCCCTTGTCGTCGATCAACTTGAGGTCCATCACGCACCCGCCTTCACGCTGGGACGAACGATCACCCGGCTCCCCTTCGAGCCGGGCACAGCGCCCTTGACCAGCAGGAGCTGCCGCTCGCCGTCGACGCGCACCACTTCCAGATTCTGCACCGTGCGCTTGACCGCGCCGAGGTGGCCCGGCATGCGCTTCCCGGGGAACACCCGCCCCGGATCCTGGTTCTGGCCGGTGGAGCCGGGCTTGTTGTGGGAAATGGAATTGCCGTGGCTCGCACGGTTGGAGCTGAAGTTGTGGCGCTTGATGACGCCGGCGAAACCCTTGCCGATCGTGATTCCGCTCACGTCCACGTGCTGGCCCACTTGGAACAGTTCCACCCCGATCGCGTCGCCGGGCTTGAGACTCGCCAGGACCTCCGCAGCGGCCCTGAACTCGCTCAGCGCCTCCCCCGCCTCCACCCCGGCCTTGGCGAAATGCCCGGCCATCGGCTTGGTTACCCGGCTCGCACGGCGCTTGCCGAAAGTCACCTGCACAGCGCTGTAGCCGTCGGTCTCGGGCGATTTGATCTGGGTGACGCGGTTGCTGGAGACGTCTAGCACGGTCACGGGAACGGCGGTCCCGTCCTCCGCGAAAATGCGGGTCATGCCGACTTTGCGGCCCATCAGTCCCAGTGTCATCGTTCTCGTTCCCTTCAACAGCGCCGGTTGCGGTTGACCGGCGGTCATGCACGATTCGGTTAAGGGGGGCGGCTCGGAGAGCACCCGTTCCGCCTTTACCCTTCGCCCATCGCTATAACTTGATCTCCACGTCCACCCCCGCCGGCAGATCGAGCTTCATCAGCGCGTCCACCGTCTTGTCGGTGGGATCAATGATGTCCATCAGCCTCAAGTGCGTGCGAATCTCGAACTGGTCGCGCGAGGTCTTGTTGACGTGGGGCGAGCGCAGGACATCGAAGCGCTCGATGCGTGTCGGCAGCGGCACGGGGCCGCGCACCACCGCCCCGGTCCGCTTGGCAGTTTCGACGATCTCCAGCGCCGACTGGTCGATCAGGCGGTAATCGAACGCCTTGAGGCGGATTCGTATCTTCTGGCTCTGCATGCTTTAACCCCATGTAAGCGTCTGGGCGCGGCGGCCGGTTCCGTAGGGGAAAGCGCCCCTCCACGGCCGTGGCCCGCGTCCCAGCCGCTATTCGATGATTTTCGCCACCACGCCGGCGCCCACCGTGCGCCCGCCCTCGCGGATGGCAAAGCGCAGCCCCTCCTCC
>NZ_JBQACR010000109.1:0-449 GCF_051905455.1 Pelomicrobium sp. G1 | reverse complement strand
GCGAACATTCGTTGCTGTCCAGAGCGCTGAGGTCGCGGGCTTCATCTCGTACGAGCCAAACGGCTACATTGAACTCTTATACGTCGCGCTATCCTATGCACGGCGTGGGGTGGCTTCATTCTTGTATGTTCATGCTGAACGTACGCTGTTCTGTGCAGGGGTCACAGAGCTTTGCACAGAAGCGAGTCCCGTTGCAAAGCCGGTGTTTGAGCGGTTTGGGTTCGTGGTAACCGAAGAACAAGAGATTACACTTCGTGGTTCATTGTTTCGCCGCTTCGCGATGCGCAAACGGCTGGTTATCGCCCCACCGGGCGCTTCGGGTGACGCATCCCGAGGTGGGCCTTGAGCTTCGGCGTCGGGCGGGAAGGAGATGGTGCGTATGACAACAACCTCCACACAATGGCAACTGGCACGCGACGCGGCTGAGCGTTATGAACAGATCCTTGTCC
>NZ_JBQACR010000108.1:0-449 GCF_051905455.1 Pelomicrobium sp. G1 | reverse complement strand
CGCCTTAGGGGACGAGTGGAATCTCCTACAAAACGGGCACTCGAAGTCCGAATACTCGATCAACGAGATCTCAGCCGCCAGATTTCCGCGGATGTGGTCTCGGGCGGGCGAGACTTTCCGGATGGCTTTCGCGCGATCCCGCGCTTGAGCCTGCTGCTGTGCCAGTCGTTGCTGTTGGGCTTCCGCCTTGCGGTTGATAAGACGCGCGAGCGCCCGCTCCACGGCACGATCCAATACGCCCTCGCTCTCGAGCTTACGGACGATGGCGTCCACGAGCGCCGGGTCGGGTTCGGCAGCGTGCGCCGAGATCGCGACACCAGCGGCGAGCAGCACCACGAGAAAAAATTTTTTCATGGGTTTTGCTCCTTTGAGCCCATTTATGGGCGATTGTCACGCGGCGTGCCCGCGTCTGCCGGTGGCTGATGCGATTCGGGTTCGAAGGTCCGAGC
>NZ_JBQACR010000107.1:0-450 GCF_051905455.1 Pelomicrobium sp. G1 | reverse complement strand
AAGCATTGCCGTACGTGAATTGGGTGCTAAACAGCTCGCCCTGCCGCACGGTCTCTGTAAAAGTCAATTCCCGCTGCCGGGGGGGGCGGCGCAATCTGTAGTTGATCACGCCGCCGACCGTATTCGGGCCATACATGACCGAGGAGGCGCCGCGGATCACGTCGATCGACTCGATCAGCTCCACCGGTACATTGAAGTAGGCCGCCGGATCGCCGTAGACCGCGGGCTGAAACGGTATGCCGTCCATGAGCAGCAACGTCTTGCGGCTGCGTTCTGGATTCAAGCCGCGGAAGCCTATGTTGGGGCGAAGCCCCCGGCCATCTTCCGCGACGACGTGGATACCCGGCACGCCCCGAAGCACATCGTCGGTCGAAAGCGGCCGAACCTGCCTAATTTCGTCTGGGGTCACTTCGGTCGCCGCGCCAGCACTGACACCACCCACCTCGTAGG
>NZ_JBQACR010000106.1:0-456 GCF_051905455.1 Pelomicrobium sp. G1 | reverse complement strand
GCCCTCGGAGGCTTTGAGGTTCCAGATCCCGTTCTCGCCGGGGGCAGACTGAGTCAACACGCCGGAGAGCAGATCCCCGAGGGTGCCCAGCAGACCCCCCGAGCCCGGCGCGTTGAAAAGGTAGGCGCCGCTCACCCGCGCCCCGTAGCGCGCCTTGACCGCCACCGCCAGATAGCCGCCGAGACTGTGGCCGCTCACCGTAAAGGGGCGACCCTGTAAAGGCCCGCCCTCCCCCAGCCAGTCCCCGAGCTTCGCCTCCAGCGCACTCCATTGCGGATTGAGCCGATCCGACACACCCAGCGCAAGCAACCCGTCCGCCAAAAGATCGCCCGCCTCTAACTGCGTGCCCCGTATGGCCAAACCGCGCCCTCCCGTCCCCACCTCCTCAAACACCGTCGCCGACAAACCCGTCCGGGGATCGGTGTATTGGTCAACGACGCGCCAGCGGGAAGCGAA
>NZ_JBQACR010000105.1:0-457 GCF_051905455.1 Pelomicrobium sp. G1 | reverse complement strand
GCAAGGATGAGGACGAGGCGGCGAGTGTCGCCTCCGCCGGATGATGGGCGCAGGCCTCCAGCATAAGTTCATCGAAGCCGCCGGCGTGCGCTGGCACTGGGTGGAGGCGGGAGAAGGCGATCCGGTGGTCCTGCTGCACGGGATACCGGAGAGCTGGACCTGCTGGCGGCACCAGATACCGGTGCTCGCGACCCAGTTCAGGGTCCTGGCGTTCGACCTGAAGGGCTATGGGCAGTCCGACAAAAGGGACGGGGACTACACGGGAAACAACGTGGCCCGCGAGCTGCTCGCCGCCCTCGACGGCATCGGCATCGAGCGGTTTCGCCTGGCGGGGCACGATTGGGGGGTCATGGTCGGCGATCATGTGTGCGACCAGGCGCCGGAGCGGGTCGAGCGCTATATCAGATGCTGTCTGTCGCTCCACCGTTACGATCCGCGCAACGCGTTGCATCATCAC
>NZ_JBQACR010000104.1:0-461 GCF_051905455.1 Pelomicrobium sp. G1 | reverse complement strand
GTGCTGTACGTCCATCCAGTCGCGCAGCGCCCGCGTGAGCATCGCCTCGTCGAAGCACCAGTAGCGGATCATCATGGCCTCCAGACGCGCGCCGGTACGTCCAGGGGATCGGGCTCGCGCTTGCGGCAGGACTCGCACAGGCGGTTGTGCGGGCCGGCGCTCGGAAACGGCCGGCCGCAGCAGAGGCACGGGCGCGTGACGCGGCCTTTCTTAGGCAAGGATGGCCTGGCGGGCGCTGGGAGCGCGGCGCCGCGCCGGCGGATGGACAGGCCGAGCGAGTACAGCTTGCCCTTCACCGAGCTGGGCGCCCGCCCGAGCCGGGCGGCGATGTCGCGCTTGGGTCGTCCCTCGGCGACCAGGGCGCGCAGCCGCGCCACCTCGGCGGCGCTCCAGGGACGCTTGCCCTGGGCGAGGATGCTGCGAAGGATGTGACGGGGCGCGGGCTTGGAGCTCATACTTCA
>NZ_JBQACR010000103.1:0-464 GCF_051905455.1 Pelomicrobium sp. G1 | reverse complement strand
ACCCCAGCCGTCTCATGATAGGTCCGCGCCCTCGGCCCACGCCCGACATTGCTGTTGTTGCCGCTCAGGAGCGCCGAAGACAGAATCAGGTAGTCGCTGGAAGCGTCTGGCGTAATTGTCAGGGCCGCCTTGTCCACCCAGCCCACGCTCCCCGTGTGAGAAGACGGCTCGGTCGATTCAGCGAAAAAGAATTGCCGCGCCATCAGCCCACCTTGCTGCGGATCTCCACGAGCTTCGTGATCAGCGCATCCACCGGGGCTGTGCGCGTAGCCAGGGGCTGGAGCGCCTGGAGTTCGTCCACCGCCCGCGCGAGAACCTCCAAGGCGAGAAAGAGACGGTCTGCGTCGCCCAGGATCGCCTCACGCCGCATCACGGCGCGGCGTTCCGCCTCGATCTCGGCGTCCACCTCAGCGGCCTTGGCCCGGATTTCCTCCTCGCGGGGCTTGGGCACCGCGTTCCCGGGG
>NZ_JBQACR010000102.1:0-468 GCF_051905455.1 Pelomicrobium sp. G1 | reverse complement strand
GGAATCAGGAATCAGAGTCATCGGACAGCGCTTCGCGCCACAAAACTCCCCTGATTCCTGATCCCTGCTGTGGAGCTAACCGGGCTCGAACCGGTGACCTCCTGCTTGCAAAGCAGGCGCTCTCCCCGCTGAGCTATAGCCCCCCCCGTGGTGGGTCTGGGTGGACTTGAACCACCGACCCCACGCTTATCAAGCGTGTGCTCTAACCGGCTGAGCTACAGACCCGCACGCCCCACCAACAGCCGATCGGCGTGAGCACGAGCCCTCGGGCATCGTCTCAGGCGCGCTCTCAGCGCGCTCTTTCCAGAAAGGAGGTGATCCAGCCGCACCTTCCGATACGGCTACCTTGTTACGACTTCACCCCAGTCATGAACCATACCGTGGGGGCCGCCCCCCCCTCGCGGGTTAGGCCAGCCACTTCTGGTACAGTCCACTCCCATGGTGTGACGGGCGGTGTGTACAAGACCC
>NZ_JBQACR010000101.1:0-471 GCF_051905455.1 Pelomicrobium sp. G1 | reverse complement strand
TCGCTGGCTTCACCCCCGGGAGCCGGTGATCGCGCTGGAGATGGCGGGCGACGCCCGGGCGTACCCCCTGCAGATCCTGATCTACCACGAGATCGTGAACGATGAAGTGGGTGGCCGCCCGGTGGCGGTCACTTTCTGTCCCCTGTGCAACGCCTCCATCGTGTTCGATCGCCGCGTGAAGGACCGGCTCCTCGACTTCGGCACCACTGGGCGGCTGCGCAAGAGCGACCTGGTGATGTACGACCGTCAGACGGAGAGCTGGTGGCAGCAGTTCACGGGCGAGGCGATCATGGGCCACTACGCCGGGACGGTGCTCAGGCAGATCCCCTCCGGGATCGTGGCCTACGAGGACTTCAAGCGCGCTCATCCCCGGGGACAAGTGCTGTCCCGGGAGACGGGCTTCAGCCGCCCCTACGGCATCAACCCTTACCGGGGCTACGACCGCATCGACGAGATTCCTTTCCTCTTCGC
>NZ_JBQACR010000100.1:0-478 GCF_051905455.1 Pelomicrobium sp. G1 | reverse complement strand
CCTCGATGGTGACCTTTTGGTAATACACCGTGGTGGAAAGCAACGCCGAAAAGCCCACCAGGTCGGCCTTCTCGGCAGCCGCCGTCTCGATGAACCGGTCCGGATGAACGTCTGTCCCCAGATTGATGACCCGGAAGCCGGCGTTCTCCAGCATGATGGTCACGATGGACTGGCCGATGTCGTGCATGTCGCCGAGCACCGTGCCCATGACGAACGTTCCCAGCGGCTTCTCCGCCTTCGCCGCCAGCAGAGGGCGGATCAGGGCTAGTCCGGCTTTCATCGCCCGGGCGGTGATCAGCATCTCGGGGATGAAGATGATCTGGGCTGTAAATCGATCACCCTGGAGATTGAAGCCCGGAAACAGGCCGTCGTCCAGGATCACTTTCGGGTCGATGCCGGCCTCGATGGCTTCCCGCACCCGCTTGTCCGTGTACTTGTGGTCGCCGGTTTCCACCGCCGTCCACAGGGACTCCCACTC